>CAIQJJ010000597.1 GCA_903872065.1 uncultured Anaerolineales bacterium
GACTCCTACCTGTTTTCAGGGAGCATTTTGGATAACATCCGCTATGGAAAAGCGGATGCAACTGAAGCCGAGGTGCAGGCAGCCGCCAAAGCTGCTTTTGCGCATGATTTTGTGTGCGAGCTTCCAGATGGCTACCAGACGCTGGTCGGCGAGCGCGGGGCGCGACTTTCGGGCGGACAACGCCAGAGAATCGCGATTGCCAGAGCGTTTTTGAAAGATGCGCCGATCTTGCTGCTGGATGAGGCTACCTCTGCTCTGGACTCCGAAGCGGAGCAGATCGTCCATCAAGCGCTGGAGGGGCTGATGCAAGGGCGCACTACGCTGGTCATCGCTCACCGCTTCTCAACGATTTTGAATGCTGACAAAATCTGCGTCCTGGAGGGCGGAAGGGTGGTGGAGCAAGGCCGCCACCTTGATTTGCTGCGCCAGCAAGGGGTGTATGCTAGCCTTTACGAGATGCAGCAGGCATCCTGAGATGCAACAAGCCACGCTTCGACAGGCTCACGCTTCGACAGGCTCACGCTTCGACAAGCTCAGCGCGCCTATGCGGGAGGCATTCGAGGCATCCTGAGCCCTGTCGAAGGATTGCCGGAGGATGGCGCTTCGACAACCTCACGCTTCGACAGGCTCACGCTTCGACAAGCTCAGCGCGCCTATGCGGGAGGCATTCGAGGCATCCTGAGCTTGTCGAAGGATTGCCGGAGGATGGCGCTTCGACAGGCTCACGCTTCGACAGGCTCAGCGCGCCTGGGATGATGATAGGCATTAACCATGTGGCGCCATGGCGGCGATTTTCGCAAGAAACTCACTTAATTCAAAAGGTTTGGTCAGATATGTCAGGTGGTTTTCGTCGAGAAAACGTCGCGTGGACAGACTGACTGTATCCCCGGTAGCAAAGATCACCCGCGCGGCGGCATCCGGGCTCTGCTGCTGCAAGCTGGCGTAAAATTCTTCGCCATTGACATCCGGCATCCGAATATCTGACATGATCAGATGGTAACGCTGCTTCTGGCATAATGCCAAGCCATCCCGTCCATTTGACGCTGTATCCACCTGATAGCCGCGCCGGCGCAGGGCGCGGCTCAAAACGTCGAGCATATTCACTTCATCATCAATAATTAAGATGCGAGTATCTGTATGCAAAGCCTGATCAGACAATCCATTTTCAGATTTTAGAGAAGCTGCACTCTCTGCAGCCGGATGAAGTTCACTTTGAAGAGGCTGAAAGCCTGACTTCGTCTTTTGGCTCAGCAGTGGGTTTTCCCTGGCAGCTAGAATGGGTAATTCAATGATAAATCTAGCTCCCTCTCCCGGCGGACTTTCAGCCCAAATATGCCCATCATGCTCACTGATAATGCCGTGACAGATAGACAGTCCCAAACCGGTGCCTTTTTCGCCTTTCGTGGTAAAAAATGGATCGAAAACCTGCGTAATATACTCTGATGGAATTCCAGGCCCGCTGTCCTGAAAAACAATCCGAATTACCTGCTGCGTACTTTTCGATCGGCCTAAAAAAATGGATGGCCCAGTTTCAGAGGTGACGTTCAAGTAGCCACGGCTGCGAGCTTTACCAAATCTCGCGCCGAGCGAGGTTTTCTCAACACCAGCAGACGGAGCAGCATCATTTTCAGCCATCACCTGCCAGGCGTTCGTGATCAGGTTGATAAACACTTGTTGCAACTGCCCCATATCAGCCAACGTGACCGGCAAATCAGGCGCCAGTTCCAACGTGAATTGAATATTGTGGCTGTGCAGTTCATAAGCCAAAAGTTCGATGCTGTTTTTCAAGATCTGATTGATCTGCACTGGCTTGCGCTCAGGAGGGCGCTGGCGCGCAAAGTTGAGCAGCCCTCGCACAATTTCAGCCGCCCGCTGCGCTTCGGAAACGATCTTGTTTAACTCATAGGCTGTATCGCTTTGCACTTCACGCGACTGCGCCATTTGGGCGTAGAGGATGACGGAGGTTAGTGGATTATTCAATTCATGCGCGACGCCGGCAATCAGGCTGCCAATGGCCGCCAGTTTCTCGGTTTGAATCAAGCGGTTTTGCGCTGTTTGAAGGATCTTGAATTGCTCTTCCAGGTTTTCGTGCAATCTCTGGCGGTGGATGGCGCTGGCAGCCATATTGCTGATCGACTCCAGCAAGCGCACATCGTCATCCAAAATGGGCGACTTGCGCCCGATCATGATCGAGCCAATCTTATATTCTTGCACTACCAACGGTACCGCCGCGATGCCGATCAAAGGCTTGAACAGATCTGGAATAAGTGTGTAGGGATCGTTCGGGGCATCGTTGTTAACATAAGTCCTGCCAGAAGCAATCACGCGACTGTTAATGCCCTGGCCAGGGGGAAAACGCCAGTTTGTGCATTCAACCCACCTCCCAAAGCCGCACACCACGTAGGCGCTTCCATCCGAAGGGTCCAGGGCGATGAGCATCGCGCCTTCCGCTTTTAACAAACGTGAAACCTGCTGTAAAATGGCTGGCAGCAAAGTGGCGCTATTTGGAGCCATGCGCATCGCAGACGAGACACTTTCCAGCACCTCCATTTCGAAGGCATATTTGCGCGTCTCTTCGAGAAGTTTTGTCCTGGCGATTGCCAGTGAAACCAATTGAGCGGCCTGGGTGCAAGCCGCGATTTCTTCCAAGGTGAACTCGTGTAGATGGTTAAAACCGATCAGCACCGCGCCCAATTTAATATTCGTAGCTATCAATGGGAGAGCCAATAAAGCACGCGCCGGATAAGAAGCAGCAACTTGCCCACCGACATACAGAGTATCGGCAATATCACTGATCACAACTGGAGATTGAGTCTCTAATACCGCAGCCGGCAAAGTCAGCGCCGAGGCATCTTCAGGAATGAGCCTATCCGCATTCTGCAACACCCCTGAGACAACCGCCGGCAGAAAACGCGATTGGCACTCTTCCCACAACGTGATGGCGCAGCCATTAGCATGAATCAATTCGCCCATGCGGTCTGCCAGAGATTGCAGCAAACTGTATAAATCGGGCGATAGTAATGCAACCTGCACAATGTGGTTGAGTGTCTCAAGATAATACTGCCGCTCGCGACGCTCAATTTCCGCCTGGCGGCTGGCAGTAATATCTCTGGCAATCCCCAAAATTTGCAGCGACTCGCCCTCCGGGGAGGTTTTAAAAACTGTGTCGCGGCTGCGCAACCAAATGAACTGGCCATCTTTGCGCAGGGCGCGGTATTCAATCTCACAAACTTTGCTGCCATGCTCACTGGCGATACTCGCCAGATACTCTTTAACGCGTAAGGCATCCTCAGGATGGAGAAAATCAAAAACTGTTTTCTCTGGAGATAAATGAAATACTTCTTCTTCGCTGTATCCGAGGAGAGCCGCCACCGAGTGGTTAATATAGATGATTGAATAGGTTTGCAGATCGCAAACATAGATAATATCGGGAACCGCGCCAGTAACAGCGGAAATAAAGGCCGCGTTTTCACGCAAACGTTGTTCCGTTTCATGTTTATAAAACGTAATTTCGATCGCGTTGCGCAGAGCAGTCTCGTCAAAAGGTTTGACCAGATAGCCAAACGCTTCTGTCAACTTGGCGCGCTGAAGAGTCTCTTCGTCTGTAGAGGCGGCCAGGTAGATAACCGGAATCTGGACATGGTCATGAATGCGCTTAACCGCCTCAATTCCATCCATTTCGCCGTTCAGGCAAATATCCATAATAATTAAATCAGGGCGCAGCTCAAGCGCCATCCCAATCGCTTTCTCGCCGCTATCCGCAGGTCCAACCATTTGATAGCCAAGCCGCGAAAGCCTCTTGCTGATATTTACCGCAACCAAGATCTGATCTTCAACCAGGAGAATCTTTTTGGCACTCATACCCTAAGAATACTTTCATCAAGGCAGATATATCATCATAGGAAATTCCACCTATGATCATACCCTATTTTGACCAGTTTGTTTTCAATATCTGCCCATTTCGTCAATTATTTACCTCCCTTTTATCATTATTGCTTCTTGCCACTTTCTGCAAGATTTCCTGAATTGCTTCTAAAACGATGCTTTATTGGCTTGAATTTGCTTCTGAACGTCTTCCAATGCCGCTTGAATATCAATCATTGAGGTAGAGTTCGCATAATTGGTTAAGTTAACGTCCGCAGCATTGCGCAAAACTTTCAGCACCGCTTCAATTCCTTTAGCGCTATTATAACTGTCTTTGACAATTTGCAAAACTGTAGGATCGGTGTCTTTTTTTTGCTGAAACAACTCATCCAACAGACTCAACCCGGCGTAAAGCACCATTAAATAATTATTGAGGTAATGCGACAGCGTGACAACTGTCAGCCGCACCGCTTCGGCAGTGACCAGGTTGCGGCTCAATTCTTCGCGCTCAGACGCCAGACGGCTTTCACGCAACGCGTTGTCAATCGCGCTCCTCACTTCTTCAGGGGTAAAAGGCTTCCGAAGATAATCACGCACCCCCAGGCGAAAAGCTTCTACTGCGATCTGCTCTGAACCTTCGACCGTCATAAAAATCACAGGAGATTTACAGGTCGTGTTTCGCAGCGCCGCCAACATCTCCAACCCACTCACGCGCGGCATATTCATATCGAGCAAGATCAGATCTGGATTTTGAGCAACCGCAAGTCGCAGGCCAACTTCTCCATCCACCGCGGTCAAAACTCGATACCCCAATGGCTCCAAAATATAAGTCTTCAAGATGCGGTGCATCTCAGTGCTATCATCAACCACCAGGACTGTTTCTTGAGCCATTGGGAGAATCTCCATCATCAAACGTTAAGGATAATGCGTAAGGAGGCTGTGTCCGTTCCCGACTGATCGCGCGCGCATCAAAAAGCATTAACTGATCATGGGCAAGGGTTTCGGTAATGAGCGAAAAACCAAAAGCTTTGCGTAAGAAGATGTAACGCGAGGAAAAGATGAGCGCATTCCACGGTTCGTGAAAATGGATGCACAGCGGGTTGTTGTGTTTGAGAACCAACAAACCATAAGGCGACCGCTGATCATAAGCAATAAATGTAAATTGACCTTGCAGTAAGGTGATCTGATGGCTAATTTGAGCCAGGTATACATCAGGCGGCGGCTGCGGCGAAAAGGCAGCCAACATCTGGAAAATAATCTCACTATCCACCTCTGCCTGGCGGTGATAACCCAATTGATCAAAGAGTTGATTGTCGTTTTTGATATGACCGTTATGGACGCCAAAGACCGGCCCGGTGTGAATCGGATGGTTATTTTGCTCGTTGGTGGGATCGCCCTTGGTGGGCAAACGAGTATGCCCAAGGATGAGGGTTGTTTGATCGTTAACTTGATCTAAGAAGCTCAAGTAACGGGGGGTTTCAACAAATTGCGAGGCTGGCAGAGGCGCTTTGTACAGGTCTGTACTCCCATCGCAATGCATCACTGCCAGCCCGGTTGCCGCCCGCCCGCGCTCTTCGTTAAAAAGTAAATTGCGGGTGAAGATTTCGCGAATCGCCTGCCATTCCGCCGCGGTCCGAGATTGAGGATTAAGCAAAATGGCTGCGATACCGCACATCAGGCTATCCGCTGCCTATTTCAAAAACTCGACTTTGCCGGTGTCGATTTGGTAGATGGCGCCGACCACATTCATCTTGCCATGCTTCACCATCTCGGCCAAGATCGGCTCGCAGGTGCGAATTTTCTCGACGCTCATGCGCACATTGGCAAGTGTAGCATTCAACACGGCATCACCCGCCTCGCCCTTGACCGCATCCGCCGCCGGCTTAATCGTGGTGACAATGCTGCCAATATGCCCCGGAACCTCGCCGCCCTGCACCGTGGCAGTGACTGCGCCGCACTTGGTATGACCCAGGACCAGGACAAGAGGCACGCCCAGGTGTTCCGCGGCATACTCCATGCTGCCCAAGACCACGTCGTCAAGGATATTGCCGGCGTTGCGGATAATGAAGAGATCGCCAATCCCCTGGTCAAAGAAGACTTCAGGAGGGACGCGTGAATCGGAGCAGCTCAAGATCGTGACAAAGGGATGCTGACCGGTAAACACTTCTTGCCGCCGCGCAGAATTTTGGTGCGGGTGTTCGGACTTGCCGCCCGTGTAACGCTGGTTGCCATCCACCAACATTTGCAGGGCCTGTTCGGGGGTAACTGAAGAGGTATGCATAAAAGAATCTCCTTATCGAAAAAAAATGGTTGATTAACTGGTAAACACGATGCTCCCGTGCCGTTCATCCCAGCGGACGCCGCGCAACGCATCAATGCGCTGCAGACGACGCTCTAAATCTTGAGGGGTAAGGAAAAGTTCCTGCGCTGCGCGCCATTTCCAGGCTTCCAACGATGTCTTTCCACTCCATTCACCCAGTTCGATACGCTGCATCAATTTGCGATCTGTGTCATCCAGACCCTGGGGGTCTGCGGAGGCGCGTTCTGACAATAAGGCATCAATTTGCGCCCACTCGTAACCCGAAATGCGCAGCAAAGAGACCGGCCGCTCAGCCAACGCCAACAATACATCCAGCGCGGAACTGGCGGAAAGACCCTCGAAAACCGGGCAAAGCAGATCGAGCATCTCGTAACAACCCTGGCGCAGTTCTTCGATCACGTTATCATCTACGGCGCGGGTATCGCTGGTTGCCAGATTGCCATCATTGTTGCTTAAAATATCTAACAAGTATTTCTTGCGCTGCCAGGTTTGGATGCGACCCACATGGACAACGCCATACTGACTGAGATCAACGGATTTCAACAATAAGGCCAAAAAGAGAATTGTTTTGGCCGTAACCGAGATTGCAGATAGATCTGCATCGGGGAAGCGAAATTCAATATGAAAGGGGAGAACAGCGCCGCTTTCAGCAAAGCGAACGTGTTCCAGGTTGACGAAGTTTTGGTGCTCAGGCACCTTCAGGCTCTCTTTGAGCGCCTGGTAAATCTTGGACATGTGAACGACGCCTGAAGAATGATTGACAAACTCCAGGTGACTGTTATGCTGACGGCGACGGCACAAGCCGTCGCGGGATTCGCCGCCGCTGGTCAGGAACTTGAGTTCAGGGCCATAACGTCGCGTGAGATTCCACAAATTTGCAAGGATGATCTCTGGCACCGGCTCCGCCAGAGTGGGGGTCAATAGATGAAAATGCAGTCCACAGGTCGGGCGCGCCCGCCCCCCCAACGCCAACAACGAATTCATAATGCTCGTATATTGGCGTTGGAGAGAGCGAAAGTGCGGCTGCCGGCCAATGATGCGAATCTCGATGCCACAATGTTCAGGTTTAATATCCAACACCCCATTCGCGCCCAGACGATCTAAGGTCTCTGAGGGAGCGAGGGCATCCCGCGACTGAATTTCAAAGTCGGGTCGCGAGATCCCCTTTGGTGTGGCTACTTCCAATTCAGCGCCGATTTTGACCACCCGATAAAGCAAGTCTTTCCAATAGCTTGCTTCACCAGGGTCCAAAGTATCCTTGCGGCGAAATAGAATTGGGTCTTTCATAGTTGGTCAGCAGATCAGATAACGAACCACTAGGTCAGATGGAAATCAATATCGCAGGTGCGTTTTTCGTCATCATGCGTTATGCCTACCAGATGCGCTTTCTTGCCCAGGCGCTTGTGCAGCGCGGCTTCCGCGATCATCATCGGCACGCAGGTGTAAGCGGGGATGCCCTCTTTGCGCAGTTCTTGTGTGGAATGCCAGAACATGCAGCCCTCGACAAAGACATCCACCTCATGATCTTGCACCTTCAAGCTGGCGTTGCGGCACATGCCATACTCGTCAATCAGAAGGCGCTCAAGCTCAGTGAGGATGGCTTGCGGATCCTCGCCATGAATTTCGAGGCCCATCTCGTGTTCCATTTCTTCAATGATGTCCTCGCCGATCTCGTCCACGGTCGCCAGGGCCGATTCGCCAAACAGATCGTACATGCCTTTTGCAAAGCCAAACAAAATGTCATTACAGAGCTTCAACTGTCGAGCTTTTTTCTGTTCCTCAGTAGCCATATCATGTCTCCTTTATAAAGAATAATTTTTGATAAGGGTTATGTCTTTTTTAATGAGGAATGGCATTCCAAAGCTGGTCTGCATATTCGTTCATTACCATACGCACACTGCCCAGGGTGGCGTCCTTCGGCACCGCTATCACCCAGAAGTAGGAGCCATTGCCCAGATAGCGAGCCAAAACAATCATATCAGCCGTCGTTGCCATGTTCTCTTGCACACTGCCCAAAGCCAACTTATCACTGACCTTCGAAGAAAGCTTCATCACCATGGCAAAACGAGCGGACGCGGCGCTGCCATCATAACCTGGGTTGGCAGATGTACCGGCGATGGAAATACCATCCGATCCAACAATATCTGTGGCGACGAAATCGCCGCCCAGTTCTGTCCGGATCTCTTGTAACAATTGGTCTATTTTAGCCATACTTCACCTCATTCATTTTTAGGGTAGGGTGACAATTACCAACCTCAGCGCGGGATGGCTTTTGAGACCCGATCTGCATAAATACGACTCATAAGACGTAAATTGCCCAGGCTGGCGCTGCGTTTATCCACCACAACGGTCAGGAAATAACGTTTGCTTTCCAAAAAGCGGATCAAGACCAGCGCGTTTTCTGTGGTCAGCAACGTATCTTCCAATGAACCTGCTTGCAATTTGGCGGCGGATGTATCCACCAGCTTAATCAGCAGGGCGGTCTGGGCGCCGATCGAATCGACATCGGCTTTACTCGAGTGCATGTCATGGGCAATGCTGATGCCATCTAACCCGATGACAGCAGAAGCCATATAGCCATTCACCTCGTTACCCAGCCCCTTGAGAACTTCTTGCAGTTGGGATGCCATATATTTCACCTCCGATTGTTTTGTTTCTAATAATGGTGTTTCGCCGGCTGCGGGTTGCGCACGGCCTTCATCCAACCGTCGGGCGCCTTCCATGAGCAGCCCAGACCAGGAACGCTGAATGCTGGTCATTGGCGGTTCGATATCATTTTCCAGAGAAAAACTTCCATCCTCCCAGGCAAGGATGCGGTAAACAATTTCTTCCCCGCTCTGCAAACCCATTTTTGCGTGAACTACCTGCCCTTCTTTAAAGTATAAGCTGGCAACGGAATTGTCATGCCGAATGGTAAGAAACGCGGATTTGCGATCCTGGCAAGTTTGCTGGATTAAATCAGCCACACCCATATCGCGGAGATTTCCTTGCAGAGCCATAGTTTTACTCCCAATAAGATTTCCAAACCTGGGTGATATTTCGAATCGTCTGGGTAGTGAGACGGCGGTGGGTTTGGGCGCGTTTGCCAACCATAACCGCCAGAATCAGTTGGTTGCCGCTCACCTCAAATGGACGACACACCAGGCGCTGCCCATCGGCGGCATTCAAGGTGATTTCATCCGTCTCCATCCCCAAATGCCCGCTGACTTGCGTAGCAGTCTTTTGCACCAAAGCAACCACGGCGGACTGCCGATCGGGATCGTAACCAGGAGCTGCGGCAAAAGCTATCGGTAAACCCTGGCGATCGGTTAACACAGAGATTGGAAAGCTTCCCTCATCATTCATTTTGGCGAGAAGCTGGCTCAAAGCCGCAGACCCTGATAATGGATTTTGTTTCATAATCACTCCTCTTAAGCAATTTCGCGTTGAACATTGGTCATCACTGCCCGAGTGATCAACTTTAGCGTATCCAAAACCCCTTCCCCACGCACCGCGACCGCATTGACTACCGGTTTACCATTCGTGTGAAGAAGATTTTTAATGGCTAATGGATTCAAGGCATCTGGCAGATCTTGTTTGTTAAATTGGACAACGATCGGCATTTTATCGGGATCGAAGCCAAACGAGCGCAAATGGCTGTACATATCTTTCCAGGCGGCGACGTTGTCGTTGAGCCGTGAGACGCTAGAATCGACGACAAAAACTACACCATCCGTCCCGCGCAGCACCAGGCGGCGGCTGGCTTCATAATAACTCTGACCAGGCACGGTATACAAATGGATTTTCGGCGTCAAGCCGCCGATTTTGCCCAGCTCAAGTTGAAGAAAATCAAAAAAGAGTGTACGGTCTTCATGGGTTTTCAAGGAAACCAATTCACTACGTTGATTGGGATTGACCCGTTTGTAGATTTGCTCCAAATTGGTCGTCTTACCGCTCAACGCCGGGCCATAGTACACCACTTTAAGATTAAGTTCACGATGTTGCCAGTTGATGTTCATGACGCTATCCTATCCACAAATCATCCAGCGCATCCCCGATCAAATCGGATAAGTTATCCTTGTTGATCTCCAGGTTTATCTCCTCAACCTGGGCCGGGACAGTTTTGATGATATTGACCGCCTGGCGGCCAGTGTATTGAATGAGCAAGCGCGCCCAACCCAATGGGGTTTCACGCGCGGTTTGGACAAAGAGGATGAGGTTCTCACCGGCGTCAGCGATAAAGCTGTTATATTTGGGGCCTTCGCGCAAAATGAGGTGGGAGGCCTGCAATTCGCCGGTCAGGCGGGCAATTTCCTGGCTGGCAGCCAGATCGCCGGCGACCAGTGAAGCCAGTGCGATCAGGTCGTGCTTGCCGCGTTCTCCCTTATAAGAGATCAGTTGTCCACTGGAATCGGCCATCAGTGCAAACGGCGCCGGGCAGCGTTCAACCAGCTGCTCCAGCAAGGTATCCAGCGCCCTCTCATGATCAGGATACAAAGTGATTCCCGTGCGCAGTACCAGGGAGGGCCGGTCGGCGTCAACGTTGATCGCTGAGCCTTGAGAACTGCTCAAAAAATCTGACATCTTTTATCTCCGATTAGCATTGGGTACGGATTTTCTCACAGCAAGATCAGCCGAACAATTGATCAAGTTGGGCATCAAGAGAGCCTTCAAAATTTTGGCCCAGAACAGTATCTGCTTGAGCATATTCAGCGGTACTCAATTTCTCGCGCAATTTGGTGGCGGTCTGTTGTGCGTAGTACCAGACAGAACCCAGGCGGCTGCTAAACTGCCCAACCTCAATGATGATTACCAACAGCAGTTGCAAACCGATATTGATTACATAAAGATTTTCGCGTTTCCCTTCACGGTAACACAAGTTCATCGTATCTTCAGAACCATCCAATAACCGCCCTACTTCAAAAAGCGACACAACCGCCCCACCAACCAGAGAAGCAATCTGATCCACCGGGGTTTCGCCCATATCGCCGGCCTGGGCGATGAAATGCCCGCTGCCATCAGCCAGGAAGACGCAGCGCGCGCCGACTTCCGACTGCAAGGAGTTCAGCAAATTACTGACCTGGCGATAATATTCATCGGAAAGGACTAATACACTGGAATAGCTGGCGGCAGCATCTTTAACCGCTTCTTTGACGATCTCGCGAAATTCGGTGATCTCAAGAGGCTTGGTCAGGTAACGATAGGCTTGTTTGGCTTGGGCGTCTTTTTGAATGGAAGCGTTGCCAAAAGCGGTCATCAAAATGACTCGCGCATTCGGCTGCTGCGCCTTAATTCGATCCAATAATTCCAACCCATTCATCCCAGCCATTTTGTAATCTGTTACGATCAAGTCGTAAGGATGCTGGCGGATCAGGTCGAGGGCAGCCATGCCATTGGTGGCAGTGGAGACAGAAAAGTCAGGCCCTAATTTCTTAAGACTGCTCTTCAATACCGAAAGGACGGCTTCTTCATCGTCAACAATTAAGATCCATTTTTGGCTCATAGCGGTTACCTTTACGAACTTATTGTATCAAAATTCAGGTTTCGCTAAAGTTTGTAAAGGTTAGCAAAGGTAGATGAACCGCTACCTTCTTAACCGCTCCATAGATACCCCTTATAGCGCACCGTTTTAATATATTGCGGCGAGGTAGGATCAGGTTCAATCTTTTGGCGCAGATGATAAATATGGCCTTTGATAATCTCGCTGGCCTCGGCCTCTTCACAATCGTAATTGAGCGCTTCTTGCACCAACTGGCGCGGGGTGATGGGGGCCGGCGCGGCGGAGACAAGGGAGAGCAGTAAATTAAACTCGGTGGTGGTTAAATCCAACAAGTTGCCATCCAGAGTGGCGCTGCGATGATGGCGATCAATCACCAGTTTGCCGGCCGACAAAAAGCGGTCAGAGAGGCTGGGTGGAGCAAACGCCCCGCCGCCCTCATCCAGCACGCTGAGGGCCTGTTTCAACTGCTCGACCTGCGCCAACAATCGCTGGCGACGCAAATTTTGCTGGCGATGCTGCAGCCCCTCACGCACCCGCTGGCGGATCATTTCAGGGGTCGCTGGTTTGAATAAATAATCGAACGCGCCCAGGCGTAAAGCCTCAACCGCGCTTTGCAAAGTGCTGTGCGCCGTCAGAATGATCACCACAGCATCCTGCCCTTGCTGCCGCAAATGGCTCATCACCTGCAAGCCATTAATCGGCTTCATGTTCAAATCCAACAAGATCAGGTCATAAGTAGTCTGGACTATTTTTTCCAAGGCCAGGCGGCCATCTTGAACACTTTCAATCGCGTAGCCATCTGAGCGAAAAGAACGCTCCAGGATAAAGCAAACATCTGGTTCATCATCAACAATGAGAATTTTGGGGATTTCCATCTAAATCTGGCGTCGTAAGGACAGGGGAAGTAATTCAAACAGAGAGAATAAGCATGACTCCGGGCGCCGGCTGCTCAATCAGCGCCAACTCACCAGATTGAGCGATCAAAATATCGCGCACTGGCTGCAAACTGACCTGCAGCAGTTGAACGAATTCAACCTCGAGCATCCTCTCAGAGGCATCAGGCGAGGCAGAGGGCGGCAGACTAAATGTAAACAACACTTTGTCCTGCTGGGAATACACTTGCAAGGTAAGCTGCTGCCGTATTTGGGTCAGCTTCAAGTCTATCAGGTTCAAGAGCGTCATCAGCAAAGCCAGGATAATCTCATTCTCCTGGCCCATGACTGAGGCGGCGGCGGGATTATGCTCAACCGAAAAAACAACCTCATGCCGTTCCACCTCATGGTGACTGAGTTTCAGAATCGCATCCAACAAGGCCTGGACAGAAACGGCAGACGGTGGACGAGGCTGAGGGATATACACCTCACGCAACAAGGCAAGCAAGGTCACCACACGCTCAGTCTCTTTAAAACTGAGGTGCAAATAATGCTCAAGCTCATCGGGATCCGAAGAATCTTCTAAGGCCAGCGCCAGCGCGCCGCGGATGATCTGCATCGGGTTGCCGATCTCGTGGACAATTGTAGAGGTTAAGCGCCCGATGGTGATCAGACGGCTTTGGCGGCTCGTCTCTTGAATGGATTGAGCAGGTGGATGATTTGCCATGGATAAAATCTCTGTCAAAGATAGAATATAAGCTATGATTATATCGGAATTTCACTAAATCCGAGGCGTCATCCTGCAAAGATTTCCTTAGATACAACCTTTTAAGGCGTTGACGATCTCTTCGTGAACCGCTCGCTCCAGGCGATCGGTAATCTCCCAGCGCGGCTTGGCCTTGCCAAAGTAAAAACTCTGCACATAACGGACGCCGACCTCGTACAGACGTTGGAGCGAAAAACGGCTCTCTTCATCGTAGCCCTCGATAATCACACCGACATCCCCTGGCATCATCAAGGCCAGTTTGACTATGTACTCCACGGTGAAATTGCCGTACAAATCCAACAGGGCGTCGCGATCCACTTTGACCAGCGCCGGGCCAAGCCGCGACAGGCGCGATGAGGAAGAATAGCCTATGCCAAAATCGTCAATCGAAAAACGGACACCCAGTTGGTTGTATTTGAGCAACTGCTGGCGAAAAGCTTCGGTCTCATTTTGATTTTTATAGGTTTTGTCAACTTGTGGGGTGGGAAATTTCTCGGAAATTTCCAGGTAAAGCTTATTCAGCGGCATGTGGCCCTGCACCTGCAGCCTTTTTAAGGCTTCAAAATACTTGGGGTGGAGCAGCGATTGTGGATAAACGTTGACGGATAATGGCAAGATGAGGTTTTTCCGCATTGGGCGGGGATTTTTGGGATCCTGGTAATCCAAAGGGTAATTGTTGATGGCAACTTGCAGAAAATGTAAATCCACTTGCAGAAGGAAATTGCGTCCCCATAGTTCAGCAGCAGCAAACAAGTCTCCTGGCGAGCGCCCGGTTGTCTCATCCCTGGCCAGGGCTTCCCAACCAAACAGGCTGGGCGCGATCGGGTCGAGGTAAATGATCGGCTCAAAATAGATTGTCATGTTCTCCAGGCGCTGATTAAACAAATGGAACTGCCGGCCATACATCCAATTGGAAACCAGACCAAATGACCTTTTCAAACCATTGTAAATTGCAAACTCAATCGCCTCGGGCTTTTGCGAACGGGTTAATCCCTCGGTGGATTGTACGATCGCCCTCAGGATAACGCCAAAAGTGGTATCAATGCCGGTTTCAAAGCTTAAGTTGAGAAACACCAGAGCCTGAAAAGTGGGCGAGTCGGGAAAAGGAAAGACCACGCAGCTTTGTACATTTTCACCCAAGACGGCCAACGAAATATCTGGCCGGCTGCAAGCCTTTAGCAGCAGTTCGCGATAAGCATGATTTTGATTCACCATTTGGGTAAACTCGCCGCTGATTGCCTCATCATCGAGGCGAATTTGCCACTGATCATCCACAAATCTGGCCCAGAAAACATGCTCTGCCAGGCTGGCTTTCTTCAAACTTAACAAAACTGTATTGACAAAGTCACCCGCCTGCCCGTCCCAATCTCTCATCTCGTCCGCAAAACGCGTGACAAAATAATCATATTTTTGCAGATGATGGGCGGCTGTCCACAAACGATACGGCGCGTCCACTGTGGCCTGGCGGATCAAATCTTCCATTTCCTGCTTGAGCTGGCTGATTAAAAAATTCATATTCTCGATTTGATTCGAGAGTCTGACATCCACTGCTCCCCCATTGCGCGCCTGGCGGAGTTCAAGCAAGTGCAAACTTGTGTTATAAATTGCAATCAGGTCTTGTTTTTGCCTGATCAACTCGCTCTTATCCATATCACTGCTCCTGCCTGGCCAGAATGGTCTTGCCGCACAAAAATCCAATCACCTTACGCACCAATATTTACGTCGCCAACCAGTCTGCGGTTCTTCAAAGCGCGCCCAGGCAAACCCTCGCTCTGTCAAAAAGGCGTGGACATCATTCTCACAATCGTTATTGCCTGGACAGAGAATGATCAATCCACCAATTTTGGTAACACGCGCCATCTCCTCATATTCTGCGGCCGGGTTATCGCCAAAAACATGGCCGGCCATACACACGTCAGCAAACTGAGGCGGGAAAGGCATGTCAGTGATCAACCCATCCAGTGGATAAACATTCTGCGCGCCGCCGGCGCGGGCTTTCTGTTTAAGATACTGGCGCAAATTGGCCACCGGTTCGACGGCAAAAACTGCTCTGGCCTGGTCAGCGACCGCAAGGGCCAGCCGTCCCGTCCCTGAGCCAACATCAATCACAATTTTATCGTTAAAATCGGTCAAAGAGAGCAGTTCACGGCTGTTCCACCCGAGAAATGGTTGGGCGTCGTAAGCTGCCGGATCCACTGCATACACGACCAGATCGGCGATAGCCGCCAGCACGCGCAGTTCAGCCTGGCGAAGCGCCTCAGCCGAAAGGGGAAGCTCGCCGGCAGCCCCGGCTTGCACTCGATCTAGCCAGTCATTCAGGGATGGACATTTGTGGCGCAGGTACCACTCTACCGTGGGATTGGCTTTGAGCGCCAGGCCCAGGTCGCGTTCCGGCAGCCAGCCAGGGAACCAACTTAACTGCGCCTGTTCAAGCAAGAGCAGGGTATTGAAGGAAATTTGAGACAGGTCGATCCAATTAAGCGGCATACGCTTCTCCTGAGGCGGCAATTTTTTGCAGTGCGCAGCTTGCGATGTGTAAAAACCTCATCAACGATTGTATCCCAAATTATATACTTTCTCGGCAAAAAATGCTTCACGAACTACCTGTCCGCAAAAGTTTCCACGTCTTTGGCATGCGCCAGGTACTTCTCGCGCAGCGTGTCGAGGATCAGTTTTTGCCCGCTGGGTTCATCCAGATAATACCAATGCTCCCAGCCGTTGCATGGGGCGTTTTGGATGGCGCGCCCGACCTGGTGAATGGAGCCGACGATCTCTCCATGCTGAACAGCGCCATTCGCCAGGATCACAGCGGTCGCCTCACCCTTGCCAAAATAGAGTATTTGTCCGACATGGAGGTAACCGTTTTCCAACAGGGCGCCAAAGGCAACGCGCGGTCGGTCGCGCTTGGTGGTGAAAATGTACAAATCTTCCAAAGGCGGCCCGGCAGGGATAGAGGCGATTCTTTCTTGGGCGACCTGGAGGTAATCCGAGTCGCGCTCGATGCCGATCCAATGGCGGTGGAGCTTTTTGGCGACTGCGCCAGTGGTGCCGCTGCCAAAAAATGGATCCAGCACCACATCGCCGGGGTTAGAACTGGACAGGATGACGCGATACAAGAGCGCCTCCGGCTTTTGGGTGGAATGGGCTTTCACTCCGTTGATTTTGACGCGCTCTTTGCCGGTGCAGAGTGGAATCTCCCAATCGCTGCGCATTTGCAGATCGTCATTGAGGGATTTCATGGCGTGATGGTTGAAGGTGTAGCGCGCGCCTTTCTGCTTTTGCGCCCAAAGGAGAGTTTCATGGGCATTGGTGAAGCGCACACCGCGAAAATTCGGCATGGGATTGGTTTTGATCCACACGATATCGTTAAGAATCCAGTAGCCCAAATCCATCAAGATGCCGCCGACGCGATAAATATTGTGGTATGAGCCGATCACCCATAGGGCGCCGGTGTCTTTCAAGACACGACGACAGGCGCCCAACCAGGCGCGCGTAAAACGGTCGTAATCGGCAAAGCTGCCAAATTGATCCCAGGCGTCGTCCACGGCGTCCACTTTGGTCATATTGGGCCGCCACAGATCGTTCTGCAACTGCAAGTTGTACGGCGGATCGGCGAAGATCAAGTCAACCGACTTTTCGGGTAGGGAATTCAAAACTTCAGTACATTCACCCTGAAGAATCTGATCGAGCGGCAGTTCGTCCATTCCCAGCCTGCTTTACGCCAGTTTGCGGTCGGCTGCGGCGCAGGTGAACCGATCGTGCAAGGTCAAGACTGGCTCAACCTCTGGGTGAACCTGGCGCGGGCCTATTTGCTGGAGCAGTTTGCAGACCACATACGGCGAGGCGGCCTGGGTATACTCACGTTCCCAGGCGCGGTAGCGCGCCTCGTGGACTGAGTTCTCCCACGGGTAGCGCGAGGGGGGCAGTTTCACGCCGCAGCGCCAGGGCTTGGGGGTGAGGCGGGCGCGAAAACACTCCTGGACGCGGCAGAGTTGAATGTACAAAGGATCGCTCTTCAGCGAACGCATCAAGGCGGCGCTCTCCTCCTGGCGCGGATCAAACAAGGTATTCGTCACCAGGCAGCGCAGCCCGCCAAAGGTACGATAGACGCGCAGCCCCAGGTCAGGGCGCGTCCTGGCCCAGGCGACGATCTCCTGGCAAGCGCGTTCTTCCAGGGTAGGCTGCGGTTTGCCAAACAGCCCTTTCAGGCGTCCCACCAGGCTTCCCCCATCTGCGCCAGAGGGAAAGTCTATATCTATAAACATCACATTGGCCGTGTTTAAGACCAATGCCCCGTAACCATTGCGGGTGACCAGGCCTGCTTCGGGCGTCGAACGGCCAGGAACCACCTGGACGACCTCTTCGCGCAGCGGACGGTCGCCGTAACTGTAGCGATCAAGAGTCTGGTGGTTCAGAAATTTTTGGGCGACGTTTAAGGCCCTGGCGTTGGCTTTTTGCTGCGCCTCGGCCACACTCACATCTGACCAGTGCCAACACGAGAAAGCGACCATGCGACCATCTGGCCCAGGCAGAGATTGCGTTCCTTTGGCCCAATATTTTGGGATTTTCATATTAACCTTCCTGCTGCGAGAAAAGACCTTCAGGGTTTAAGAAAACCCTAAAGGTCTGGTTACGATCATAACCTGTTGATAAGTTCGAGCGCCTTTTCAACCAGGACCCGCCCGGCGTCGGGGGTGAACAGGCTGAAGGCGGCTTCGTAGCCCTCCGCGCCGGGGGTGACAATATACCCTTGCAGTTCGCCGTTCGCCAGGCTGATGACCAGGGCCGGGCGCGGGGAACGGCGCTTGATCTCCAGAGCATATTCGACAAACAACTCGCCAGGCAAACCGATGAAGCAAGTTTCGCCAACGCGCAGCGCCTGCACTTCAACCGGCGTGTAGCGCTCTTGCAGCGCCGTCACCACCCCGCTCTGCTGCGCCTGCGCCAGGTGAACGCGCTCCTCCGCGCCAAAGATGGTCACTTCGGCGGTGCGCACCTCGGCGCGCGGCGCGCTGTTCGCTTTGAGCCGCTCATAGTCGGCCTGCGCCTGCTGCAAGAGCCTCTCCGCTTCGGCGACCGGCGGAAACGCCCGCGGCGGCAGTTCCACCCAGCCCTGGACGGCGCTCAAAGACAGGTCGTCCCTGAAAGCGGCAGGGGACAGATCGCCAAGCGCCTGGTCAATGGCTTCGCCCAGGCGGCAGCCCAGGCGCTCGGCCTCGGCAAAGGTCTGGGCGCGGACATGATAGCGCGGGCTGAGATTGCCACACGGCCCATTGTGATAGATGACCGGCGCGCCGGCCAGGCGTTCAGCCAGGTATTGGCGGGTGTAGCCGGGGAAATCGGCTGAGACCAGCTTAGAGTCTTCGTGCAGCACGGTGGGGTGCATCGAATAGACCACGCTGAGCGCCAATGGCTGCTGGCGGGCGGCATCTTGTAGATAGAGAAGGCCAACTTCGGGATCGCGCGGCCCGTCGGGGCGGTGACGGTTGCCGCCCACGCCCTCGACCATGGCGCGAGTGAAGGCGGCGCGCGCCGGAACAGCGCGCTGCTGGGCTTCCAGGGCGGCCTGGCAGATCTGCTGGCAGAGCCAATCCACATAGAGCGGGTCGGCCGGCGACACAACCGCATCATGACGAAAAGCAAGCAAATCCACCGTCACCGGGCCAGAATGGGTGTGACTGGCGCTGATCAGGATATTTCCGGCGGGGACGCCAGTGACCTGCTGAATGTCGACGCGGCAGCGCTGGACGGTCTCATGCGCCAACATGAGAATATCCACCGCCACAAACAGCAGGGCGGTCGCTCCGTCCGCAAGGTAAAGCGCCGAGGCCAGCAGCGGGTCATGGATGCCGGTTGAGGTGCGCTCAAACTTGGGATAGCCGGTCAGATACATCGGCTGGCGCGGGCTGATCTCACGCCGGGCTGCGCCGGCGAGGAGACTCACTGCGCCCTCCGCAGCTCGTCCCCCGGCGAAGGCGTGTAGTTGCCGCCAATCGGAATGAGGCGATCCTGGAAATAATTGTCGTCAATGATGCTCGGCTTCGACACTTCCAGGAGCAAGGCATTGCCCCTGCCGGTAAAAGCATGGTCATGGCCGGTTTCGACGCGCAGCACGTCGCCGGCGCGCAAGTCAAAGCTCCGTCCGTCATAAGTAACCGCGAAACAGCCTTTGACGATATAAAAGGTTTCCAGCTTCACGTTGTGGTGGTGCATGGGGCAGGTCTGGCCGTCAAACAAGAAGAGAAATTTGCCGCAGTAGCCGGCCTCAGCCTCGTTGGCGATCCAGTATTCGATCAAACCGGTGCGATAGAAATCGCCCAGGCCGAAATCCAACACCAGCGGGTCTACAGGCGGCATGGCCAATTCCCAGGCCTGCAACTGCTGTTGAAAAGCGGCCAGGATGGGGACGCTTTCCGCCTGGCTCAAGCAAAAAGATAATCCTTTTTGTAGCTCGTCCATCAATACACTCCTTTCATTGTCCAAACAGAGCGGCGGCCTTGACCATATTGGCGGCCACCTCCACACCAAACGGACAGCGCTCCTCGCAATCGCCGCACTCAATACAATCTGAGGCATGGGCGCTCAAACTCAGGTAATGTTCACGCAGTGTGGCCGGCATCTCGCTCTGATTGCGGGCGAGGTCATAATATTTATGCACGGCGGCAATGTCAATTTGCTGCGGGCAGGGCAGGCAGTGATTGCAATACATGCAGGCGCCGCTTTGGGTGTAGCGTTTCGAGTTCACCAATACGGCGGTGTAGTCTTTTTCTTCCTCAGTGAGCGAAGAATACCGCAGCGCCTGGCGCACCTCGTCGCCTGAAACGCAGCCGATCAAGGCGCTGACGACGCCGGGGCGCGTCAGGGCGTAGTGTTCGCATTGACCCACCGTCAACGGCGCGCCAAACGGCGAAGCGTGGGCAAAGAGCAACTGCCCGGCGGAGAGGGTCTTCATCACGGTGATGCCCACCCCGCGCCGCGCGCACTCTTCGTAAAGCTGCTGGCGCAGAGGATTGGCGTCCGCCAGGGCGGGCTGCTCGTAGGTCTTGCGGTCGAACAAGGCGTCAATGACTGTCTTTTCGGGCAGCAAGTCAAACGAGGGGTTGATCGAGAACATCAAGACATCAATATGACCGCTCTGGACAGCAGTCAGGGCCGTCAGCGGCTCGTGCGAACTGAGGCCGATGGCGCGAAAGACGCCCTTTTGCTTGAGCTGCAAGGCATATTCCAGGACGCCTCCGCTCTCGACGGCGCGCCAATCTTCCAGGTTATCCACAAAGTGGATCATGCCGATGTCAATATAATCGGTGTGGAAGCGGGTCATAAAGTCCTGGATGTAGCGATCGCAGGACTGCACCTCGCGCGTGCGCTTGTACTGCCCGTTCTCCAATGTGGCGCCGATATGGCCCTGCAGATAGATTTGCTGGCGCACGCTGCGAATGGCGTTGCCGATGCGCGAGCGCACTTCCGGCTGCGGCATAAACACATCCAGGATGTTGACGCCGCCCTGCAAAGCGGCTCCAACCACTTCCTCTACCAAAGCCTGGCTTTTTTGTTCGAGGTGTTCACACCCCAGGCCAATTTCGCTGACTTCAAAACCAACACGTTGAATACGACGATAGTGCATAGTTGTTTGCTCACTCGCTCTCAAAAGATTTGGCGCGGATCAATCCGCCTGGCAGTCCGCAGGGGGGGATCCCGGCGGCTGCACAAGCTATCTTACCGCAACTCGGGCAAAAGCGGGAGACGCCCATTGGGAGACGCCCATCGGGAGACGCCCATTGGGGAGACGCCCATTGGGAGACGCCCATCGGGGGCCATCGGGAGACGCCCATCGGGGGCCATCGGGAGACGCCCATCGGGAGACGCCCATTGGGAGACGCCCATTGGGCGTCTCTACAGATGCGCATGCCAGAGGTGATAGAGGGCCTGGTAAAACCCGGACTGCTGGGCGCGGGGCTGCCAGGTCGCTGGCGGGGCGGAATGAGGCGGTTCGACCGCCGGCAGCGCCAGGCGCGCCGCGCCCAGCAGGGCATCGCCGGCGGCGCGCTGCACGGCGACGCCCAGGATGTCAGCCAGCAGTTGCAGCCAGAAATCGCTGCGGCTGCCGCCGCCGGTGACGATCAATCTCTCAAGCCGCTGATCTGCGCCCAATTCGTCGAAGAGCAGCCCACGCAGCGAGAAACTGATCCCTTCCAGAACAGCCAGCGCCCGCTCGCCGGCTGTCCCCTCCCCCACCCAGGCGGTGGGAGAACCGGTGAGATCGGGGTAAAAGAGCGGAGGCGCGGCAGAGCCCGGCGCGGCCTGGGCGGCGGCGGTCATGAACTGTTCCAAAGGGCCCAGCGGGAACAAGAGCGTGCGCGCCCAGTCCAGGGCGGCGCAGCCGAAATCACGCACGGCCAGTTCGTAATACCCGCCGCCGGGGTAGGGACCCCAACAGCCGCGCGGATGGTATGGTCCAGGGGACTGGCCAGCGCGGCGGTAGGCCACCAGTGCAGTGCCGAGGGTCGCGACCCAGGCGTTGAGTTGGCAGTCATTGCCATACGCGCCGCAAGTCTGGTCATTGCCGGCCAGGGTCAGGCGGGGCGCGCCGGCCGGCAGAGCAGACCCCACCGGAACAACGGATGGAAGCTGCGCCTCTGACACCCCGCACAATGCCAGCGCCGCCGGCCAATAAGCCTGGGCCGGCAGGCTGTACAAACCGCTCATCGCGGCCAGGTTGTCATCCAGTGCGGCGGGAGCGCCCAGACGCAGCGCCAACCAGGTCGGCAGCGAGGCAATGCAAGCGGCGCGCGCCAGCAGGTCAGGAGCGTTCTTGTGCAGCCAGAAGAGCTTTGCCACCTGCAACTGGGGCATCGGCTCAGCAAAGCTGCAATGCCGCGCAAACTCATCTCCCAGCGCGGCCCGCAGATGCGCCGCCAAGCCATCGGCGCGGCGGTCGAGCCAACTGATCAGCGGGGTGAGCGGTTGATTCTGCTCATCCAACAACAAGAAAGTCTGCGCCTGGCTCGTAATGGCGAGGCGGGCGACCTGGGAAAACGTCACACCGGCCTGTTGGCAGGTCTGCTGCAGCAAAGCCGAGGCGATCTGCCAGGTTTCTTCGGCGTCCAGTTCTACACATTGAGCGCCATAGTTTAAGGAAGGCAAGGGCCGGGCGGCTTGCGATAGACGCTGTAAGCCATCGTCAAAAAGGGCGGCCTTGAAATTGGTCGAGCCGCAATCCAGGGCAAGCACATACTGCATAACACTTCTCGCTTTCAGGGCGCGGCAAACAGGGTGGCTTCCAAATGGGTTTCGGGGCGCTCTGGCGAGCACCAGAAGTAAACCGTCGCCAGGCGGCCATCCAAGCGCTGAAAGAGGCGCGGGTAGCCCAAATCCATCGCGCCGTTGGCAGAGTGAAAATCCTGGCGTAAGATCATCTTTGCGCCCCAGGTTCGTCCGCCATCCTGGCTGAACCTGGCAATGATCAGCCCGCGCCGCCGCTCGCCATAGACGCAGCACAGCCGGCCATCCACAAGCCGGATCATGGCCGGCGGGTTGCCATTGCTATTTCTGCCGCCGGTGAAGCCCACTTCAGAGAGGAAGGCCCAGGTCTGGCCGTTATCCTGGCTCTGATAACAGTCAATCCAGCAGCGGTCGGCGGGGTCGTTGCGGCGGCGAAGGGCCACGACGATATCCGCCGCCGAGAGGCGGACAGGCGCCGGCATGACCGCCCGCGATTCATCGGAGGGCGGGACAACCCAAGCGACAAACTGAAATGAACGGCCGCCATCCACTGTGCGGGCGAGGAAAACCTTGTCGGTGGGGCTGACAACGTGCGCGGCGATCCCTAACTGGCGCACCGAAAGGAACAGGAAGCAGTCCTGCGCGGCGTTGACCAGGTAGGCGGTGCGGCTGGTGAACTGCCGGCCGGCCAGTTCGGGGTGATCGAGCAGCCCGGTGAAGAGGAAGGGGCCGCGCCAGTTTTGCCCCTTATCCAGGCTGTGAAACCACTGCTGGCCGGCATTGCCGTGATAGCCATACCCGGCCACGCGCAGCACGAAACCCGCGGCGCGAAAGTCGAGCGCTTTGGGCAAGGGAACGGCGGCGTCAATCTCGCGGTCGGAATCGCGGGCGTGATCGATCTGGCAATTGCCGGGATAATTTTCGGGCGCGTAACTCTGCCAGGATTCGCCGCCATCCAGGCTGCGCGCCAGCATTGAGCGGTACGGCTGCGCATCGTCTACCTGGTGAAAACTGCTGTCGGTCTTGGCGGCGCCCTGGGTGAAGCCGACCAGCAGTTCATTCCCCCACTGCCAGGTTGGCCCATTGCCGCCGTTGTTGGCTGGCACGGCGTTCCACTGCGCTGGATCATCAATTACAACTACATGCCTGAGGGCAGATTGGGTCATTGGATTCTTCCTCCGATTTCATCAAAATCATTTGATCATCCTTCCCATTTTAAACCACAAATGATGCAACTTACAAAAATGTAAGCCTCAATTTTTGAATTGCTGATATAGTAATTGAGGTTTTATTCGCTAATGACGATCTTGAGCCTGGGAGAAAGCCAACTGCGAGGCAAAGTGGTTTTTGACACTCAGCAGGGCGTGGCCTGTCAGATTACGTTTCAAGACATCTTCTATACATCCAAAGTTTAACCAATGAAAAAACGTCAAAGACGCAAGCCAATCACAGCAATGCAATTCGAGAACGATCGCAGACTCTTCGCTTTGATTGAAGCTATTGGGGATCGCGCCTGGCTGGTGGATACACAGTATCGCTTGATCGCCGGCAACGCCGCTTTTCATCAAGAAGTTATCAACGCCTTTGGACGCCCCTTTGCGATAGGCGAAAATGTATTAAGCGCAGCCATGCCAGAAGCCGCCCGCCAGCAGTGGCAAAACTATTATACACGGGCGTTGAATGGCGAGGCTTATCGGATTGAAACCCAAACCCAATTCACCACTGGGATTCGCTTTCTCGAACTTCGCTTCAACCCGATCCGGGCGGCAGATGGAAGCTGCACAGGCGTGGCGGTCATCGGAAGCGACATCACCAGGCGCAAGCATACCGAAGAAAAACTGCACGCCAGTGAAGTAGAGCTTCAGCACACGCTGGACACCATTCCCAATATCCTGTGGACCTCGCTGCCGGATGGGCACATTGATTACTGCAGCCAGAACTGGCTCGATTTCACCGGCATGACCCAAGAGCAAATCCAGGGCAGTGGTTGGATGAAAGCGCTGCACCCTGATGACATCGCCCACACCGGCAAAATATGGGTTGAGGCCTGCCGCGAGCGCAAACCTTATGAAGTGGAACAGCGTTTGCGGCGTTTTGATGGCGAATATCACTGGTTTTTAACCCGCGCCAGGCCCACATTTGATGAGACAGGCAATATCCTCAAATGGTACGGTTCAAACACTGACATTACCGAGCGCAAATTGGCAGAAACGCGCCTTGAGGATACATTCATCCAGTTAGCCAAATCGCTTGAACGTTTAGATCTCGCCGCCCGCGCGGCGGCGCTTGGGATTTGGGATTGGGACATCCAGAAGAATGAGTTGGTATGGGATGACAGGATGTACAAACTGTATGGCATCCAACGCGAAGACTTTGCCGGCGCGTATGAGGCCTGGCTGGCTGGCGTTCATCCTGATGATCGCGCCCTGAGCAATGAAATCTCGCAGCAAGCGCGGCTGGGTGAAAAAGAGTATGACACCGAATTTCGGATTATCCTACCCACTGGGGCGATCCGCGCGATCAAAGCCTACGGGCAGGTCATCTATGATGCGCAGGGCAATCCCACCCGCATGATTGGCGTCAATTACGATATTACTGAACGCAAACGCGTCGAAGAGCAAATTCGCGCCGCGCTGGCAGAAAAAGAAATGCTGCTGCGCGAGCTGAATCACCGCACCAAAAACAACCTGAACATTGTCAGTTCCCTCATCAACCTGCAAGCCACAACCAGCGCCAATGAAGAATTTCACGCTTTGGCGCAGACCCTCACCGACCGGATTAAGGCCATTGCACTGGTGCATCAGATGCTTTATCGCGTCCCCAATCTATCCCAGGTCAACCTGGAAATTTATCTGCGCGAACTGGTGAGCAGCCTGGCGGCCAGCTTTGACGCTGCTCCAGGCAAAATCACGGTTGAGATTGAATCCATGCCCGTCCTGGTTGGGATCAATAGCGCCATTCCATGCGGCCAGTTTATGAATGAACTCCTCTCCAATGCTTTCAAATACGCCTTTCCGGGCGAGCGAAAAGGAAAAATCCACATCCAACTGCAACAGACGCAAGATGGAGAGATCATCTTGCGCGTGAGGGACGATGGGGTAGGTCTGCCGCACGACTACAATGAGGAAGACTCGGATTCATTGGGCATGGCGATCCTGCGCATGCTGGCGCAGCAGCTTAATGGCCAACTCAACATTCAAAACGGGAGCGGCGTGGCGTATGAACTGCGTTTCAAAGAAGCAAACTGACAAATCGTTGAAAGGGGCTTGTATTTTCTCCATAACCATGCTATAAACTTCTTAATGAAACTACCTTTCCCTCTTTCGAATGTGTTATGGGCGAGACAAAATGCCGCTGAGGAAAAAGAGATCGTCATCCGCGCGGCAGAGGATGATGATCGCCAGGCGGTAGCAAACTTGATACATTTTGAAAACCGTTCCCACCGCCACCTGGATTGGCGGCGGCCGCTGGATTGGATCGGTTATCCCCCTTACCTGGTCGCGGAAAAAAATGGAAGTCTCTTGGGAGCTTTTGCCTGCCCACCGGACCCGCCGGAGGTGGCGTGGCTGCGCTTGTTCGCGGTTTCGGCGCAATGGGAGGCCAATGCAGCCTGGGAAGCTTTTTGGCCCAGGGTCTGCGAAGCGCTGGAAAGCCTGGGCAATCCAATCGTGGCGGCGATTCCCTTGCAGCCCTGGATGCAAGACCTGCTGGATGAACACGGTTTTTACTGCGTGCATAAGGTCATTTCGCTGCTGTGGCAAAGCCAACCGGTTGAACCGCGGCCCTGCCCCCCGCAGTTGATCGTCCGCCCAATGAATCTGCAAGACCTGCCCGAGGTGGCCGGGTTGGATGAGGCTGCTTTCGGCCCGATCTGGCGCAATTCGCAGGGAGCGCTGGAGATCGCCTTCTGGCAGTCGGCGCTGGCAACGGTGGCAGAATGGGATGGACAGATCGCCGGCTATCAAATCAGCACCCCTGGCCCGATGGGAGGCCACCTGGCGCGCCTGGCGGTGCATCCTGACTGGCAGCGCAACGGCATTGGCTATGCGCTGGTGCAAGATGTGCTGGATCAGTTCCGCCGCAAGGGGGCGCTGCATGTTACGGTGAATACCCAGGAGGAAAATTATTCTTCGATTGGCTTGTATGAGAAGGCCGGCTTCCGGCGGACGGGCGAGTCGTACCCGGTTTACCAATACGCGCGGCGCCCCTGACGAGCCAAAGGAACTCAGGTTTTATCGAGGCCGTGTTGAATGGCGATGATGGCGGCCTGGGTGCGATCGGCGACATCCAGCCTGGCGAAAATGGCGCTGACGTGGTTGCGCACCGTGCCTTCTGAAAGATGAAGGCGGGCGGCAATTTCGGTATTGCTCAAGCCGCGCGCCAGCAGACGCAGCACATCCACCTCCCGTTCGCTCAATTTGTCGGTAATTAACAAAGACGGTTTGACCCGTTCGCTGGCTACCTGGTTTAAGAGCTTGCCGGCGACGGCGGGGTCAAGATAAGTTTTCCCATCCATCGTGCCGCGAATGGCTTCGATGACCTTTTCGCGGGGGGTGTCTTTGAGCAAGTACCCCAGGGCGCCGGCGCGGATGGCGTCGAAGAGCCATTCGTCATCATCATAGGTGGTCAAAACCAGCACCTTGATCTCTGGGTAACGGGAGCGGATGCGGCGTGTGGCCTCGACGCCATTGACCCCCGGCATTTTCAAGTCCATCAGCACCAGATCGGGGGATTTGGCGGCGGCCAGTGTCACCGCCTCGGCGCCATCCTGCGCCAGGCCAACGATCTGGATATCCTTCTCCAGTTTGAGCAGCATCTCCAGGCCATCGCGAATGATGGCCTGGTCATCACAAATGACGATTTTGATCATGTCGGTATCCTTCAATGAGAAGTTGGACGCGCGTCCCCTGCCCCGGCTGACTGCTGACGGTCAACTGACCGCCGGCCAACTGCGCCCGCTCGCGCATGCCTCGCAAGCCAAAATGCCCGCCCTGTTCTTCTTGTGAACGCGGGGCGGCGCTCTGATCGGTTCCCACGCCATCATCCTCAATTACCAGGACAATTTGCTGATCGTTCACCGTAAACTGCACGGTCAGGTTTTGCGCCCTGGCATGCCTGACCACGTTCTCAATCGCCTCTTGCGCCACGCGATAGAGGCACTGCTCCACATCCGGGGCAAGCGATTTGTCGGACAGGGCCAGGTGAAGCTGCAAGGGGGCGCGCCCGGCGGCGGACTCGGCCATCTGCTGCAGCGCCAGGCGCAGGCCCAGGTCTTCCAGCGGGCTGGCGCGCAGCGATCTCAGGGCGCGGCGGGTCTCATCCAGGCCGGAACGGGTGATCGCCAGTGACTGCGCCAACAACTGATAGGCGGTCTCTGGCTGCACCGCCCAATAGGCTTTGACGGTCTCCAGTTGGACGCTCAAACCGCTCAATGTGTGCGCCAGGGTATCGTGCAGTTCGCGCGCCAGGCGGTTGCGCTCACGGCTGACCGCCAGCGTCTCCAGCGTGCTGGCGTAATGGGCCAGTTCCTGGTTGGCAGCCTGCAGCGCCTCTTGCTGGCGGCGCAGGCGGGCAATTAACTGGCTGACGAAGATGCCAACCACCGCCAGCGAAATGGTGCGAATAGCGATCACAAAATAGAAGAGGAGCTGCCGATCGGGGTCGAAAGCGATGCGGATGCTGATCATTACCCATTCAAAGGCGCAGGTAAAGACGGTATAGAACAGCACCATCCACAAGGGGTAGCGCCAGGCGATCAGCGCCAGGCCGACAAACATCACGGGCAGTTGGCGCAAGACCATACCCTCGACATTGGCGAGCGGGGCGGCCGGCAGGCGCAAATCCAGCAGGTGATTGAGTAGAATCGGAACAATGGATATCAGCAGGATCATCCAGGGGATCATCGCCGCCTGGGGACGCGTCTTGAGCCATTTTAAATAAGACAGGCCGACAAACAAGAGCGCCGGCGCGCCGTTGATCAGGTGGTACCACAGCACCGGCTCCAAAGGGCCGCCAGGGTAGATAAACCTGTCCATGACCGCCAGCGAGACCAGGTAGCCGATCCAGATCCAGGCGGCGGTGCGAAAGACGCGCATCAGTTCAAGGGAGTCATTTTGCATATTGGAATGATAACACATCCACCCTGGCAATCTCCCTGACGGGCGTCACGATCTGGGGGCGCGATCCATGATCGCGGTCATGATCGCAGGTGAGGCGTCTCATGTTGAAACTGCTCAGAGGATGACTGGAGGCACTCTCGCTTCTGTTTGAGGCAGGGTAAACTGAAGAAGTGCAGTGTGCGAGTCCGATGAATCAGTTCATCGGATGATACGGAAAACGCAAAGTGCGTTAATCCGGCGGTTGGTCTGTTGCAACCGCTGATTTAAAGCAGGTAGGTATGAAAGGAGTTTTAATATGAAGAGCAAGTATTGGAAGAAATTTTGGCTATGCGCAACAATCGTCGTCATTACGGTTTTCGCGCTTGCGGCAGGGGCGCGGGCGCGGCCGGCAAAGACGGCGACCGTCGCAGCAAGCACCGCGACGACCAGCAGCTATCCAATTGTGGACACCGGTCAGCGCCAGTGCTACAACAACAACGGCCCAATCGCCTGCCCAAGCGCGGCAAGCGCTGATTTTTTCGGGCAAGACGCCCAATTTGCGGGCCGCTCATCCAGCTATACTCTGAGCAGCGACAGCGTCACCGTCTATGATCAAGTCACCGGCCTGACCTGGGAACGCAGCCCGGAGACGAACGGCGACGGCAGCCTGAGCAAGAGCGACAAACTAAGCTATGCCAATGCGCTGCTGCACTGCGCCGAACACAGCGCCGCCAACTACGCCGGCTATAATGACTGGCGGCTGCCGTCCATCAAGGAACTGTATTCACTGATTGATTTCAGCGGGACGGATCCCAGCGGGGTCGCCGGGACAGACACGACCGGCCTGACCCCCTTCATTGACACGGACTATTTCTTGTTTGCGTATGGGGATACCAGCGCCGGCGAGCGCCTGATTGACGCGCAGTATGTCTCCAGCACGCCTTACGTGGTCAGTTCGGGCAGCGTTACCAAAGTGTTTGGCGTGAATTTCGCCGATGGGCGCATCAAAGGCTATGACCTGAAGATGCCGGGCGATGTGGAGAAAACTTTTGCGGTGCAGTGTGTGCGCGGCAGCTCCAGTTACGGCGTCAATGACTTTGAGGATAACCAGGATGGGACGATCAGCGATCAGGCGACCGGCCTGATGTGGAGCAAGGCCGACAGCGCGGCAGCCATGAACTGGAAGAACGCCCTGGCGTGGGTGCAGACCAAGAACGCGGAAAACTACCTGGGGCATGATGACTGGCGGCTGCCAAACGCCAAGGAATTGCAGAGCATCCTGGATTACAGCCGCTCTCCCGATGTCACCGCCTCGGCGGCGATCGATCCCGTCTTTGAGGCCACTTCGTTCACCAATGAAGACGGCCAAGCCGATTGGGGCTGGTATTGGACTTCGACGACCCACGCCAGTTCGAACGGCATGGGCGGGGCCGGGATTTACCTGGCGTTTGGCAGGGCCGGCGGCTGGCAGCAAACACAGGCCGGCTGCTTCAGCCTGGTGGATGTGCATGGGGCCGGGGCGCAGCGCAGCGATCCCAAGAACAGCAACAACCTGGTGGAGATGGGCAGCATTTGCAATGGCGGGACGGCTTATGGGCTGGGGCCGCAGGGAGATGTTCAACGCGCCGCCAATTACGTGCGCCTGGTGCGGGATATAGACGGCGCCAGCACTGCCTTGCTGGATGAGAATCTCTACCTGGCGTTGATCAGCGCCAATGCAAGCAGCGCCAAAGCGCCAGCCTTTACCCTCGACCAGACTCTTTCGGACGGGGCGCAGCGCAACACACTCGCCTTCGATGGGTTGGCTTTCCTCACCGGCAACCTGGGATCCGACTCGTTCTTCCCGCCTGGCAAAGTGGCCGATTTCTGGGGCTTCCAATACCTGCGAGATAACGACCCCAGCGAGATGGGCCACAACACTGATTTTCTGACGCGCGCCGCGCTCAATATGCTCTATATCCTCACCCCGGCGCAGCGCAGCGACCTGGTCGCACTGGCCGAAAGCCAGGTAGATGCGATCAATGACTATGGCTATCAGCGCTTTGTCTTAATGGACGCCTTCCGCCGGCTGCTGGAGGGCGATCTACCGGCCGGGGCCAGCGGGCTGGATCAGGCGGCGGTGCAAGCGTACTCGGCTCAGTTGTACCGCCTGGACGGCGAGATCAGTTATGCGCGCGCCCAGGTGATGGGCGGCATGCTCAACCAACTGGATGCGACCCAGCGCGCTTACCTGGATCCAATGGTGGGGCAGGGTATGCTCACCTGGCCCGTGGTGGACGAACCCGAAGACTTGCGCGGTCTAAACAACGATGTCAAAGTGGCGGTGATGACCTACGCCGGGGATCTGTTCAGTTGGTATGCGGGTTCGCTCGAAGCGGATGTATACTTCTGTCCTGAGCGGCAAGGCACGTACTTCGGTTCTTTTTACATGAAAGATGCGCCGGCGGTGGGCAATCCCGGCTATTCCATCCCGGTGACGCTGACGGCGGAACTGGGAGAGACCTTTATCAATACGCTGACGACGGAACAACAACCCCTCGTCACCAACCTGGTGGCAGAGCAAAAAACGGCTCTGTATGAGATCGTTGACCGGCGGGAGGATGTGGCAGTGCTGCTGCGCCAGTTCCTCAGCGGCGGGACGCCCGACCGGGCCACTGTCTTGAGTTTGATGGAACACTACGGCGAACTGGACGGCGAGATCGTCTACCGTTACGCCACGGCTTTCGCCCAGGTCAACCAGGCGCTCAGCGCCGAACAGCGGGCAAAGCTGCTCAAGCTGCGCAGCGACCTGCTCGGCGACCTGGCTTACCCAAGCGGGGCGTTTCTCTACTCGCAGAGCATCCCCGTGCCGGAGATTCCGAACAGCGATTTTTTGTTTGATGTTCCTTGAAAAAAATTATGTCTGGCAAAATTACCCTCTTACAAAATCGGCCACAACTACGCTTGATTTTCATCTTCCTGGCGCTTGGCCTGCTGGCATGCGCCAGCCCACAAGCCGATCGCGTCTCGAACGAGACGCGGTCGGCGCCGGCCGGCGCAGCCAAAAAGACGCCCAAAGCGCCAGGGGTCAAACGCACGCCGGCGGCAGCCCAACCCGGCGCGGCCAGCCCCGGGTTCAGCGCCCCGGAGATCAGCGGGCGGCCCAGCGCCAGTTCAATCACGATCAACGCCGTCCCACAGCAGGCAGTGGAACTTTACTATGAATACGGGATTGCGGCAGGAACGTACATCAGCCAGACAACGCCGGTGAGCGCCGCCGGCGGCGCGCCGTTGGAGACCGTGATCAATTCGCTGCAAGCCAACACGCGCTATTTCTACCGCCTGCGCTACCGCCTGGACGGAACGGGGGAATTCGCGTCCGGCGAGGAGCGCAGTTTCATGACGCAGCGCGCCCCCGGCAGCACGTTCACCTTCGGCGTGCAGGGCGATTCCCATCCCGAACGGGTCAATACGCAGTTCAACGCCGATCTCTACACGCGCAGCCTGCTCAACGCCGCCGCCAGCCAGCCTGATTTCTACCTGACGATCGGCGACGATTTCAGCGTAGATCAGCTCGCCACGCTCACCGAGGCGACGGTGAGTCAGCTTTACCTCAACCAACGCCAATACCTGGGGCTGGTGGGCGCGCCGGTCTTCCTGGTGAATGGCAATCACGAACAAGCGGCGCTGGCCAACCTGGACGGTACGCCCGACAATGTGGCGGTCTGGGCGCAAACGGCGCGCAACGCCTATTACCCGCAGCCGGCGCCGGATGATTTTTACGGCGGCGACGCTCAAGTGATGCCGTATATCGGCCTGCTGCGCGATTACTATGCCTGGACATGGGGCGACGCGCTGTTTGTGGTGATTGACCCCTACTGGCACTCGACGGTGGCGGTGGATAACAGGCTGGACGGTGAAAAGAATACGCGCAACCTGTGGGATGTGACGCTGGATGAAACGCAGTACCAATGGTTTAAGCAGACGCTTGAGCAGTCGGACGCCAAGTTTAAGTTCGTCTTTGCCCATCACGTCAGCGGCACAGGACGCGGCGGCATTGAACTGGCCGGGCTGTACGAATGGGGCGGCTACGACAAGAACGGAAGCTGGCTCTTCGACGAAAAGCGCCCTGGCTGGCCACTGCCCCTGCACCAACTGATGGTGCAAAACGGTGTGACCATCTTTTTCCAGGGACACGATCACATCTTCGTCAAGCAGGAATTGGACGGCGTTATCTACCAAAGCCTGCCGGAGCCGGCCGATCCCAATTACAGCCTGTTCAACGCCGACAAGTACCTGTCGGGGGTCGAACTGCCCAACAGCGGCTATGTGCGCGTCACCGTCTCTGCGGATCAGGTGTTGGTCGAGTACGTGCGCGCCTACCTGCCGCAGGATGAGGGCGGCGGACAGTTCAACGGACAGGCAGCCTATTCTTACACGGTAGGCTCGGCGACGCCCAGCGAGGCCTTTCCGGGGACGATGATCCTGGGCAGCCCGACGGATCGTTCAGTGACCCTGAACGTTCTGCCAGAGCAAACCGTAGAAGCTTACCTGGAGTACGGGCCGCAAGCCGGGATCCCCGTCAGCCAGACGATCACGACCTCGCTGCAAAGCGGCGCGCCGGACCAATGGACGCTCGCCGGCCTGGCCGCCGACACGCGCTATTTTTACCGGATGCGCTTCCGGCGGGCCGGCGAGGCGCTCTTTGCGACGGACGCCGAACACAGCTTCACCACCCAACGCCGCGCTGGCAGTACCTTCACTTTCGATGTGACCGCCGACCCGCACAACCGCGAGCCAAATTTCAACGGCGGCGTCTACGCCCAAACTCTCCAAAACGTGCTGGACGATCAACCGGATTTCCTGGTTGACCTGGGGGACACTTTCATGACGGAAAAGCTCCGCGCCAGTACGTACATCAGTGTGGTGCAAACGATGCTGGACATGCGCCCTTACCTGAGCCTGGCCGGGGCCGAGACGCCGCTTTACCTGGTCAACGGCAATCACGAGGGGGAATTGGGCTGGCTGCTGGACGGGGACGGCGACAACCTGGCGGTGTGGTCTACGCAGGCGCGCCAGCTTTACTACCCCCAATCCCACGCCGGGCGGCTTTTATTCGGGCAGTGCGACCGAAGAGGCATGGATCGGGAGGCGCGACGGCTATTACGCCTGGGAATGGGGCGATGCGCTGTTCGTCGTCCTCGACCCCTTCTGGTACACGCTGGAAAAGTCCAGGCCAGGGGAGGAAAACTGGGGCTGGACGCTGGGCAAAGAGCAGTATGACTGGCTGGCCCAAACGCTCTCTGAGAGCCAGGCGACCTTCAAGTTTGTCTTCGCCCACCAGTTGGTAGGCGGGACGAATGACACTTTGGGCGTCGGGCGCGGCGGGATTGAATGGGCCGGCTTCTATGAATGGGGCGGACAGAACCTGGATGGGAGCTGGGGATTCGACGCTTACCGGCCCGGTTGGGGAAAGCCAATCCACCAACTGCTGGTGGACAATCACGTCACCATCTTCTTCCACGGCCACGATCACCTTTTTGTCAAACAAGACCTGGATGGGGTGGTCTATCAAGAAGCACCGCAGCCCAGCTACACCAATTACGACAATACCAACAGCGCCGCGGAGTACGGCTATCTGAACGGCGTCCTGTTGGGCAACACGGGCCATCTGCGCGTGACGGTCTCGCCTGGGCAGGTGACGGTGGATTATGTGCGCGCCTATCTGCCGCAGGACGAGAACAGCCAGCGGCAAAACGGCGCGGTCAGCTACAGCTATACGATCACTGCACCGCAGTCGAGGTGGGTCTATTTGCCAATGCTGTGCAGGTGAGGCGGGGAGCGGCTTTTGGTTGCAGTGTGTGTGGGCTAACGGCTCTCCAGCAGGGCTGATCCGTTGGCCCGCACACAATCTACCAGGTGGCCGATCTCATGCTGGCCGGCCAGGACGATCGGTTTGTGGCGCGCCCAATGGATCGTTTCGGCGCTGAAGCCGCCCGGAGCCCAAAAGTAGCCGCACAGGGCGTTTTCTTGTTTTACGGCGAGGGATAAGGCGTAGACGGCGCGAATTTCCACCGGGCCGGTCTGTTGAGCGTAGGCCAGCAGTTCGAGTCCGCCATCGGGATTGCGCAAGCGCAGGTAGTCTTCTGCTTCATCGTCCTCATCCTGGTTGATTACGTGGTAGCCCATACGCGCATGGGTGTGGATCGCCAGGAAGCGCAAGCCGCCGGCGGACAGGTGGCCGGCCATATCAAACTGGGGGGGCAGGTCTTGTTCGCTCTTCGCCTGCCAGGCGATCATACTGCGCCGCCAGATGCGCTTGCGCAGCCAGCGCCAGAAGGTTTGAACTGCCAGCAGGCCAATGAAGCAAAACAGGACGCCGAGGCTGCTGCTAAAAATGATGCGCGCCTGGTTTTCTTTGGAGAGGTTCTCCACGAAACCAAGCGCGAATACCCCTGCCAGTAAGCACAGGGCGGCGATTCCCAAGAAGGTTGTCTCAAGCAGGGTGCGAACTTTTAGCTTTTGCATCGGTTTACCCAGGTGTAAAGCCAGGCTCAGAGTTGGGCTATTGTATCACAAGAGGTGAAGACACTGGAAACGTCCTGCAAACTCGCCAGCGCAGAGGCCCAACGCGCTTGCGCACGTTTCCCATACCATCCGATGAAGTGATTGATCGGACTCGGCGATGGATTCTCGTCCGGGACGCGGCATGAGCCAGCCGGCTGGACTCAAGGCTTCAGCCGGTCGGATGGGCGATCTGAATGGATCGGGCCGGCGATCCCTGGCATGAATGCCAGGGCAAAGCTGCGCCGGATCAATCCGGCTGAATAAGACGGGCTATAAGGGGAGTTCGCTGGCGCGGGAGATCGTTCCGGCCAAGGCGAACCCCACCCCGGCCCTCCCCAACGGAAAACCACCGGTGGGGAGGGAGAGCGCGTCGCGATAGTCCGAGTCCAAGCCCCATTCATGGGGCGCTGTTCTTTAGCCAGGCGATTGATCGCCTGGCTTTCCCGGCGATTCCTGGCGGCGCGGGCCAGGCGAACGGCCTGGGCTGATGGACATGATC
>CAIQJJ010000598.1 GCA_903872065.1 uncultured Anaerolineales bacterium
CAAATTATCGAATTGGTGAAGGAACTGCGCCAAACCCTGGGCATGTCTGTGATTTGGATCACCCACGACCTGGGCATCATTGCCGGCCTGGCGCAGCGCGTCATGGTCATGTATGCGGGCTTCATTGTGGAGCGCGCCCCCGTGGGTGAACTATATGGCAATCCCATGCACCCCTACACGCGCGGGCTGCTGGGTTCGCTGCCGCGGGTGGACGCCGACAGCACGAAAGACCTGGTCAACATCGAGGGCATGCCGCCTGACCTGTTGACCAAACCCACCGGATGCCCCTTTGCTCCACGCTGCGCCTATGCCTCGCAGCGCTGCCTGGACGAAAACCCAACCTTGCGCCACATGGCCGAAGATCACGAATTGGCCTGCTGGTACGATGTCGCCCGTGGGCGACTCTATGATGGACGCTCGTAAGGAGACAAAGCAGACTATGTTTGAGAACACGAATCCAGAAAACAGGTCGCAAACATTGGTCAGGGTCGAAAACATGACCAAATATTTCCCCATCACGCGCGGCATCATCTTTCAAAAAGAGGTCGGCCAGATCAAGGCGGTAGATGGCGTCAGTTTTGAGATCTACAAAGGGGAGACCTTCAGCCTGGTGGGCGAATCGGGCTGCGGCAAGACAACCGTTGGACGGACGCTCTTGCAGCTTTACCGCCCGACCTCCGGCCGGGTATATTTTGGCGAGGAGGAACTGACCTCCATGCACGGCGAGACCTTGCGCCGCATGCGCCGCAAGATGCAGATGATCTTCCAGGATCCTTACTCTTCTCTCGACCCGCGCATGACCATCGGCCACATTGTCAGCGAGCCGCTGGAACAGCACAGCACATCGAGCGGTAAAGAGAGACTTGAGATGGTGCGCGAACTGTTGGTCAAGGTAGGGCTGCATCCTTATTTTGCCGACCGCTACCCGCACGAGTGTTCAGGCGGCCAGCGGCAGCGGGTGGGCATCGCGCGCGCCCTGGCGCTGCACCCCGAGTTGATCGTATGCGACGAGCCGATCTCAGCCCTGGATGTATCCGTCCAGGCGCAGGTGGTCAATCTGCTGCGCGCCTTGCAAAGCGAAATGGGCCTGACTTACCTGTTCATTGCCCACGATTTGAGCATGGTGCGGCACATCTCTACCCGTGTGGGGGTGATGTACCTGGGCCGGATCGTTGAACTAGCGCACAAAGCGGAAGTCTATCAAAACCCGCTCCATCCTTACACGCAAGCTTTGCTCTCGGCTGTGCCTGTGCCTGACCCCAGGGTAGAAGCTGTGCGCAAGCGGATTATTCTAAAAGGCGAGATTCCCAGCCCGGCTTCGCCGCCTTCCGGCTGCACGTTTCACACACGCTGTCCAATTGCGGTAGAAGACTGCGCCCGCCAGTCGCCGGCCTGGCGTGAGATCAAAAAAGGGCATTGGGCTGCCTGCGACCGGATTTGAACTCGTTTTGCTTCATCCACTGGAAGACCGAATGACCTGGAAACTTACCCCCCCACGAATATTTTGACGCGCCTGCAGTCAGCGTGCTTTTTTACCATAATGCCTACGAAGAAGGCAAACAGGGTGGATTGGAAATCTTGCAGCGCAGCATCCGCATCGCCTCCAGCGGCAGCCTGCGCCTGGAAAGCGCCCCCGATCAGTGGGCGCTTTTATTTCAGGGGAAAAGTTACCCGCGCCGTGTAACCGGCGCCGCTTTCGGCGGTAAATTCGCCGCCGATTTGTCGCGCGAGCAGTTCAACCAACTCCAATCCCATCCCTGATCCAGAGCGATTGGGGTTTTGGCTTTGCAGTCCTACCCCATTATCCGCAATGCACAGATTCCCCTGCCCGGCGGTTTGGCTGAACTCAATGCGGATCACGCCCGGCCCGCCCTGCGGCGCGCGGCCGGCAGGAAAAGCATGCTTGAGCGCATTGGTGATCAGTTCAGTCAAGATGAGACCCAACGGCAAAGCCTGTCTCAAATCCATTTCCATCTCTTCCAATTGGGTCTCGATGCTCACCGCCCCGGCGTCAGGGAGATACGATCTGGATAAGCCTGCCGCCAGATACTGGATGTATTCGCTCAAATCCACACGGTCAATCCCCCCAGTGTGATAGAGCTGTTCATAGACCGCCGCCATAGACTGCAAGCGGAAGCGAGTGCCGGCAAAAATGGCGCGGGCGCGTTCATCGGCCAGGTTGCGCTCCTCCAGGTTCAACAAACTGGCGGCGACCGTCAGGCTGTTCTTGACGCGGTGCTGCAGCTCGTGCATCAGCACATCTTTGTCGGCCAGCGCCTGCTGCAGGGCTTTCTCTGCTTGCTTGCGCTCGGTGATGTCAAAAGAATAAACCGTGATGTGGGTTTCACCCTTTGAATCAACATACGAACTGGAGTAGCAGTTAAACCACTTCCAGTTGCCCTGTTTATCCTTAAAAAGCCACTCATTGCTCTGCATTTTTTCGTCGGTCAAAGATTTCTCCAACCTTTGCCTGGCTTTTTGTTCTGCGGCCGGGCTGCCAAACTCAAAAGCGTAATGACCAATGATCTCATCGTCTTCGTAGCCCAGCACTTCTTTGTGCTTCGCATTGACGTAAAGAAACTTGCCCGCCGGATCAATTTCAGAGATCAACGCATTGCTGGTTTCGGCCAACAAGCGGTATTTCTCCTCATTCTCACGCATCTCGGCCACACGCCGTTCAAGCGCTTCATTAGCCCGCTGCAGCGCCAATTCGGCTTGCTTGCGCGTCGTAATGTCCTCAAAGTAAACCGACATGCCGCCGCCGCTTGGAAAACAGCGGTTATGAAACCAACGATCCCAGGGCGCGTAATAATTCTCAAAATCCCTGACTTCGCCCGCCGCGGCGCGACGGTATTCTTTTTCCAAATCCGTCCCAAGCGTCAGCGGAAAGACATCCCAGTGGATCTTGCCAATCACCTCCTCGCTGCGGATGCCCAAAATGCGCTCTGCCGGCGCGTTGACATACACAAACCGCCACTCCGCGTCGCAGGCAAAGAACCCATCCCCCAGGCTTTCAAACGTTGCCCAAAGCGCCGCACCTGCACGCTGCTGCGCCTGGCGGGCGGCATGCAAATTGAGGGCCATCTTGATCGAGGCGGTCAGCACAGCTATCCCACTGCTCTTCACCACATAGCCATAGGAGGCGGCCGACGCCGCCCTGGACACAACCTCCGGCTCAGTGTGCGAGGAGAGAAAAACGATCGGAATGTCATGCGTTTTGAGAATTTCTTGCGCCGCCCGGATGCCATCCATCTCTGCCCCCAGGTCAATCGCCATCAAAATGAGCGCAATCGCCTGAGGCGCGGCGTCAACGCGGGCGATCGCCTCCTCGCCGCTGCTAGCCAACAGCACCTCATACCCCTCTTTACGCAGCACCTTTGTCTCGCTTACGGCGAGCAGCGGCTCGTCTTCAACCAACAAGATCGTTTTTGGCTCTGTCATAAGACCTCGAAAAGGGCGGTGGATAGAGATAATCTAGTGTTTCAGGGTATAAAAAACAAAACCAGTATGATTAAATTATATAACCAATCGAACATCATAACAATGGGACATTCATCTTGGAATCGCTGTAGGATAATCTATACTATACACACCATATCGCTTAAGATACAATGACACCAAACCCCAAAGCCAGGCTGAACTGAAAGCGCCCATTCCTCCAGCGGAGACTTCTCGACCCCGTCAATTCGCGTATGACTGATATAAACCTTTTGCTAACAGAACTAAACTTTAAAGCGGCCTATCACGTCGAAAACAGAGCTTCAATAGCCGACTTATTCAAGCCAGACAAACGATGCGGTATCTACATTCTCCACTTCGCCACAGGAGAATACTACGTTGGACAGGCGGTTGATGTTGCCAGAAGGTACGTCCAGCATTGCAAGAACCATACCGATATTCTGAAAATAAGTTTTCAGCCCATCAAACAGCAATCCTTAAATCACGTCGAACAAACTGTAATTCAAAGATTCGAGAGGGAGAATTTCCAGCTTCGCAACATCGCTTTAACCAGCATCCCCAAAGGAGAGTCGGATTTTGATCAGATCATGCCAGAAGAAGTTCAGAATGAATGGCTCAACAACCTGAGCCTTGTTGATTTAGACGGAAACAGGCCGACTGACCCGGCGCTGCGCCAGAAATACCAGCGAAGATTCCATCAATTTGAACAGAAAAAGGCTTCCCGCGAGGTACTCACAATCCTGCAAGCATACGTCTTAACTGGAATACCCGCGATCAAACGGGGAGAAATATCGTTTTGGAGTTGTAGCTGTTTGCCTTCTTATCAGACGCCAGGAGTGACCATCTTTTCACGCGTCAACGTTTATTGGCAAGAGGTATTTACCATATCCGAATATAGGGATGATCTCAGCTTCTCGTGGCATGTGGCGCGCACACCTTTAGAAGCCCACTTCGGTTTATCCTTATCAGGCTTGCGCCAACGCTTCCCTTTTGTGACTATCACCGGCCATCAATACACCCCTGGAGGAGCAGATCAGGTAAATCTGGCTGTCGGAAACGCACCCGAGGCGCTCAAGTTGCTAAAAGATCAATCCGTCCTACAAGCGACCAGGCTCTTCAACCTCCGCTTAATGAAAAAGGGCGCCTGCACTTATAGTCGCTATCACTGCTTACCATTAGCAGACAAACTGATCAATGAACCACATTTCTTTCCTTCAAGTTAATTTCACAGACTGATCGCAAGGTGCATTCCTGGCAGCCGCACCAACGACTTCCTGGCTGAAAAGATCGGCTTGTGTGCATATCTGGCGCACCCTATCCCATCTCTCCCCAATGGTTGGCAGCATCAGTTGATACTGCTTTACATTTTTCTTCACACTGCCATTCTTAAATTTTAAACGTTTTCCATACAAAGGCAGCGTCAGCAGGAAGCCAGGGTGTTCAGCCCCTTTTTTGAAACACTCGTAATCCATTCGAGCGCAGAATGGATCGTCAGGGTATAACGCCGCAAAAGTCCAGGTTTCGGTGTCCTGAGAGGGGATCATTATCACCACCTGCGGCGGCAGCGACTGACGGTTTAACCAATTCAGGATAACCTGTCGCAAATTCAGCGTTGTGCTTTGAACTGGCGGACATGGCAACTGCACCTGGACAATTGGATGGGCAATTCCATCTTGCAAATCATGTTCCCTGGCTATATCGGCATCCACCTGGATAATCAACAAGTCATACGGCGCGTTGGTGACACTTTCGAGGATAGCCTCCAGGCTGGAACCAGACCTTAACCATGTTTCGCGGCACCAACGGCGCACTCCTTTCCAGCCTGTTCCGGTATCGCCATAGACCACTTCACCGATCTCATTGACAGCGCCAATCGGCTGCAGAGGAGAATAACGATGACGACCCGGCAGCAGCCGGTTGATAATTGTAATTACCACCTCATAATCGCTGGGACCTTCGACAACTGTAGCAATATGCATGGCTGCTGCCCCTAAATATTTGGAACGCCGCCCAGGCGTCCCATAACCCATAGATTCGAAAGCGAAAGCCCTTCCTGACTTGCTTTCAGCACATTCTCGCTGACCAAGATGCGATAAACCCGCGTCGCTCCGCTAGACGCATCTCTTTCGACGGCGAACAAACGAATCCGCTCATCTCTCAAATTCAACCCATCCAAGACCAGCGGATTATGCGTGGTAATGAGCGCCTGGCGGGGAGGGGATGCCTGCAAGATTTGAGCGCAAAATGCGCGGGTAACCGCTCGCGCCAGCCGAGGGTGCATCGCTTGATCGAAGTTATCAATCGCAAACAAACGCGGGGCGCGCGGATGCAAAGCCAGCGTCAGCATAAAAAGCACATAGAGCGCGCCCTCACTGGCGTCATAACCTGACAGCAAATTTCGGCTTTCGCGCATCCAGCGATCCTTGAAACGCACCACATTTCTTACCGTTGGCACACTCGGCGAAATTAACTGTTTGGATGCTTCTGAAATATTAAAATCTTCCACCCAATCCAACAGTTCTAAAATCTCATCCAGATCCATCCTTCCCAGGGTTCGATCGTATGGATTCAGTATCTCTTTCACCGCCTCTGCCAGGCGTCCCCCAAATACGCCAATGGGATCGCTCTGGCTGGCATCTGGCTGAATACCGCGCAAAACTGGTGTAGTAGGTGAGAAAACCATATAATTTTGCAGCCAGTCCAACAATTCAAACGGCGCGCCGGCGAGATTGGGATGCGCCTTGACCAAAACAGCCAGGCCGGCGTCGCTTTTCAAATTTTGAAATGACGAGGATAGCTGCTCCAAGCCAGCGCTAAAACTGGCGCCGTTCGGCGAACGCCCCACAATTTGCTTGTCGCCGCGCAATAATTTTTCGGTGCGATACTGCCAGGTGGGTCGAGGGGTATCAATCGGGTTGTCCAGTGACACGTCATAACTGACTTGTTCACCCTGACACTCAGCTTTCACGCCCAGGCTGATCGTAGGACGAAACCTTTCACCCTGAAGAGACGTCTTATAAAGCGCCGGCGCTCCCGGACGTACGCCGCGCCGCAGCAATTCCTGATCGTCGACTCTTCCGTTGGCGGCCGCGCCCAATAGACCAAGCACTTCCAACAGGTTACTCTTACCGCTGCCGTTTGCGCCGATCAAGACATTGACCAACCCCAATTCCAGATCTGCATCGGTTAATTCGTGCAATGTTTTGTAGCCTGCCACATGAACATTCGTTAACATCCTGCGCTCCTCATTGCCAGTTTTACACCTATCCTTGATTTTAGCCTCTACAAACCTCTCACCCGGCTCACAGATCGATCAACCTCGCCGGGACATGGCGAGTGACCTCCACCAATGGCGCCATTGTCTGCTGATAATGCTCGCGGCGGTAAAGCGGATAGCCCAAGCCCTGCTCGCGCGGGCTGATCTCCACCAGCGTATTCCCCTTGAAACGACAGGTGAAGGCGGTCAAGACAGGCGGCTTCCTCTGAGCGGTTGAGACAACGTACTCAAAGGGCTGTGGGGACGCCTGCGATTCTAGCGGGCGCGAGACCTCCGTCCAGCCGGGGATCTGAAGACCTTCCCAGCCCAACTGGTACTCGGCCACACTCTCAACGATTGGAAATTCAATCGTCAGCGTGTCGCCGGGGGCAAGCGCCTCGAAGAGCAGATACCTGCCCACCCTGGAGGGCTGCGCCTGGCGTTCGTTCACGCGGCTGACGATCGCCGGCAGTGCGACCCAGCCCGGCAGGCGCACAGCGACCAGGCGCGCCGCGGTTTTCATGCGAAGCTGCACCTTCCCTTCATAAGGCAAATAACTGTCCACATCCAACCAGGGACTCGCCCGGTTCAGCAGCAAATTCACCTGCACCACCCCATCCCTGGCGCGCACAATCCCCTCCCAGGCGTGGTAAAAGCCGATCAGACCATTATATGTACAGCAGTGCATCGTGCCGGGCGTCGCCAGCGTGGGATGCGTGGCGTCATCGCACAACGCCCCCATTTGCCGCTCAACAAACCCCTCCGCATCCTCCCAGGGCATCACCTCCCTGGACGGGCTGGCCTCCGCAATCCGGCGGATCGGCTCGCCCTCCAAAATTTGCACTTCGGTCAGGTGATTGCGCACATACTGATCCACATCATCCCAGTAATCGCCCACCCCGGCGTCAGTCAGCTTAATCGCCAGGCAGGTCATATCGCCCACTGTACAGACCTCGCCAAACAACCCCAGGCGGGCGATGCCAAAGGTGCGCACATAGTCATAGCCGTCGCGCACAAAGAGCTTCAGCTTCTCATCGTTGGTCAGCATGGCGTATTCCAATATCCCCCACAGGCCGCGCACCGCAGCGTGAATATGACCATCGAAATGCGCGTGCGCCTCACCGACCACGCTCGCCGGGCCGGCTTCTCGCTGCCAAAAGCGCGGCTGGAGCATAAATTTCACCAGCTTGCCCGCCAGGGCCAGCGACTCTGCTTCCTGCGAGAGGCGGAACCAGCGGCACAGCCCTTGCACAATCCCTCCATGCGAAAAGATCACATTCGAGGCGCACTCATACCAGTCCTGCGTCTCGTAAAGGCTGCCGCCGAGAGGCTCGGCGTCGCTTTTCCAGCCTGAGCGCGGGCGCGAGATGGCCCCGCCGGCATGTCCAGCCGGGTAATACGCATAATCACCCTTCTCCACCACCGCCTCGCGCAAGCCTTTGGCTAACCGCGCCACATACTCAAGCCACTGCGGATTGCCGTCAAGCTGATACTTGGCGATCAAGCCGAGCATCACGCGCCCGCCGCCGAGCAGGTCGGCAAAATCCTCCATCTCAACAAGCTGATCTCCCTGCGCCTTCTTGACCGTGCTGTAAAAGAGATTGTCGGCCTCGATGCAGCCGGCCATCCCCGCGCAAGTCTTCTCATCCAGGTCAGCGCCCTGTTGGCTGCCGCTCATCAAGCGCATCTCCAACAGCGCCTCCGCCGCCTTGCCCCACATCTCATTGCCATTGACGAAAACATAGCCGCCAGGCTCGTTGCTGAACACCGGGGGGTTGCGGTAATAGTGACCCTTCTGGAAGGGCTGGTAGTAAGGGGGTTGTTTCACAATCTCTGTCAAGGCATTCACCGCCGCGCCGGCGCGCTGCGCCAGGTCCAGCGTATCAGGAACAACGGCCTTGTAACAGGCAGGATCGGATTGTTCAAGCAGTTTGTTTATCATCAGCGCTTCCTTCTATCCCTTCGCTGTCCCAGGTGACAACGTAGAATGTCTGATCATCGGGGGTCTCCAGATCAGGCTCAGACACAGTCCACTCGCCCCGCTGATCCATCTGCTGCGCCGTCAAAGCGAAATGACACATGGCAATCCCCACATCCAGGCGCTGCAAATCTGCCAGGCGCAGCAGGTTAAAATACCAACTTCCCTTCCCATAGCCTGAGGTGCGCTGGCAGTAAAAATGCCAGCGCCGCCCATCCTTCAGAATGCGCCAGGGCTGTTTGTTCGAGGCGGACGGCCCCAGGCGCACCATTTCAAGCGCCTGGGCGTAAGCGCCAGCCTGGACTGAACGAGTCAGTGGTTGGCGAAAAGAGCCATCAAAAAACAGCTTTTCCCAGGGCAGGCGGGTATCCGCCCGCGCCCCACGCCGCAGCAAATCCTTTGCCCGCGCCTCAGGAGCTGCATAGCCAATTGCGACCACCGCAGGAATGATTTCGCCATCCCGCTTGCCGATTTTCTCGGCAAAACTGCTCTGTGTGAACGATCCACCCAGCCAGCAGGTGCCGAGTCCCAGGGCAGTGGCTTCGAGAATGGCGGCTTCCATTAAGTAACCGAAGTCTTCCATAGCATGCCCACCGGCTTCGACCGCCCCGATGATGAATCCCGCCGGATTCCTGATAAACCCATAGGTGCCCAGGCCGCGCAGTGCAGCGCGATCCTCTTTCGTCGCCGCCGCCAGGTCAAAGCGCATCGCCGATCCGAGCGGCCCGCGCCGCAGCCCATCCAGTTTGTGCAGCAGCGCGGCTTGCAGATCATCAGCAATCGGCGCCTCGCGGTACAAGCGGACTGAATACCGCTCACGAATCATTGCCTGCAGGTCAACCATCATCGCTCTTATCTCCTGTGAAAAGTTTCTGGCGCAGCTTTGCGCCAGACTGATTATACCTCTGTAAGTCCGTTGACATCCGTCCGGGATATGTTATGATGACCCTCACATCTGGATTATCACCGTGGAGGCTGAACATGTCTGAGCGTAAAAAAGTCGTTGTCTCCGGGGCGTCTTCGGGGATTGGGTTGGCAACTGCACAACGTTTTGCCAAAGAAGGCTGGGATGTGTGCGTCACTGCCCGCCGCGAAAGCGTTTTGCAAGAGCTTGTGGCTTCGTTTCCGCCAGGCGAACACCTGATCTGCGCCGGGGATTACAGCGATCCGGCCTGCGCGCAGCAGATTGGAAAAGCCATTGCCGAAAAATGGGGGCGGCTGGATGCTCTGGCAAATGTGGCCGGGGTTTACATGGCCGCCAAAGTGATCGACTCGCCCTTGGAAGAATGGCGCAAACCATTTGACATCATGATTGATGGCGCGGTTTACCTGACGCGCATGGCAGTACCGTGGATGAAAAACGGCGGGCGCATCATCCACTGCACCTCCATTCATGGCGATCGCGCCGAGATCGGTTCCAGCGCGTACGCCATGGCCAAAGCCGCCCTCAACCAGTACTGCCGCGGCCTGGCGCTGGAACTGGCCGATCAAAATATCCTGGTCAACGCCATCGCGCCGGGCTTCATTCGCACCGCGATGAGCATTGTCAACGGGGTGAGCGAACTGGACGGCGAATGGTTCAAACAAAATTACGTTGCTGGCAGCCACCTGGCGCTGCGGCGCGCCGGGATGCCCGAGGAAGTGGCCGGCGTCTTTTATTTCCTCGCCGGGCCAGACGCGTCCTATATCACCGGCCAGGTGATCACGGTGGATGGCGGCCTGACGATCACTTTTTAGAATTTTCGCCCCATGCTCACCCACTCCACCTTCCACCAACATCCCGTCTTATGGCTTGCCAATGAGCATCTGCAAATTGGCGTCTTGCCGGAAAAAGGGGCTGATATCTTTGCCCTGACCTACCAATCGGCGCGACGTCCGGCGGCAGTTCAATTCTTAATGCAAACTCCCTGGGGCTTGAAACCGCCCGCCGCGCAGCCCCCCGCCGATTTTCTCACGAACTACGAAGGGGGCTGGCAAGAATTATTCCCCAACGCCGGCGATGGATGCCAGCACCGCGGGCAGGACATCCCCTTTCACGGGGAAGTGGCGCTCTTGCCCTGGGAATACCTTACGCTGCGGGATGATGCGGACGAGACCGCACTCGCGCTGTCTGTCAACAGTACAAAACTTCCTTTTCGCCTGGAACGCACCCTGCGCCTGCGCCGCGGCGAGCGCTGCTTGCGAATCCACGAAAAAATAACCAACCTGGGGGATGAAACCGGGGAATTTGTCTGGGGACATCACCTGACCTTGGGGGGCGATTTTTTGGAGGAGGGCTGCTTCCTGGAGATTCCCGCCCGGCAAATCTTCACCCCCGACGCGCCTTACGAACCTCTGACCGCCCGCCTCGCCGCGTCTCAATGCGAGACCTGGCCTGTGGCGCGCGGCAAAGATGGCCAACCGATAGATTTAAGATATGTCCCCGGCCCTCACATCCACTCGCACGACGATGTCTTTTTAAACGGCCTGGCACAGGGAATGTATCGCGTCGCCAATCCGCGCTTGAAGCTCAGCTTCGTGCTTCAATGGGAGGTAGAGGTTTTCCCATGGTTGGTGGTATGGCAGACCTACGGCGGCGCGGATCAGCCGCCCTTGACCGGCATCTATGGCATCGGTCTGGAGCCGTGGACCTCACGCTACCCTCTGGCTGAGGCGGTGAAACAAGGCCAGGCCAAAACACTGCCGCGCGGCCAAAGCCTGGAGACCGAATTGGTTGTTGAAATTCAAGACGAAATCAGAGACTAACTATGGACAATCCTCAAAAGAAATTGGATATTCGCCCGTTTGCTTTGCCCAACACCCCGACCAACGAGGTTTGGTTCGAGCAGCCGCGCGACATTGTTGAAGTGGTGGTTCAATTGCGCCAGCCGGCGGAGATCGGCCTTTCGTATCGCAAGAAATACTGGCCGGAACGCCGCTTCGAGCAGGGCGCCGACTTGGAAGATCCGGGATCCTTTGGCTGGCAGCCGCTGGACGATTGGTTCAACGGCGAATGGAAGACCGCTTGCATCCAGGCTGCGCCCACAGAAGAGGGGATGCGCATCGTCTTTCAGCCCCTCTCGACGGAGAACTTCGCCGGCGATTGGAGCAGCTACGATGTCGCCTTCCGCCGCAGCATGGCGATCCGTGTGGATGGCGTCTCCCCTGAAGCAATCGCCTCCATCGCAGTTTATACCCGTTCTCCTCTGGCCTCCACGCGGGTGCGGGTGGAACTCGACGCCGGCCAGCGCACGCCCGGCCAAAGCATCAGCTTCGAGACCTATAACGCCGCCATCACTGCCATCCAGCCCGTCGAGGGGGTCCGCGTGCAGGAGGATTCGGTGCAGCTCAGCGATGCGCCGCGCCGCGTCTTTGAACTGGAACTAGATCACCTGGCCCCGCCGAATGTCTACATCGGCGACAGTGGCAACCTGACCCTCAACCTGGATGGCGAATCCTTCACCATTGCGCTGACCGACCTGACCCGCCAGGGGCCGGTGTGGTACGCCGAACAGGGCGTCTACCTCACACGCGCCGATCAACCGCTGGCGTTCGAGGCTTATCGCGCCGCGCCGCGCAAGCAGCCGATCCTGGAGATGGTCAAGGCGCGCGGGGAGCAAAACTTTGCCGGCGCGTTCTACGGCCAGGTGCGCGGCCATTCCGTCAACTTCAACCTGGGCTGCAAACATTCCCCGCAGCGCTTTCGCATCGAGCCGACCGGCGACGTGCTGTTGAACAAGGGCGATGTGACCAATTACGGGCGGCATCCCGCGGCCGAGCCGCGCTACTGCGCCCAGGGAAACGCCGAGTTTTTCTTTGGGCTGGAGCGTTGGATTGCCGAGGCGCGCTTCATGGATCCCGCTCCGGTTCCGGTTTCCAACCTGCACC
>CAIQJJ010000599.1 GCA_903872065.1 uncultured Anaerolineales bacterium
AGCGCCGCCGGCGTGGCCGGGTGCAGCGCCGCCTGTCCGTTGACGCGCACCTGTCCGGCCATGATATAGCGCTGCGCCTCATCCTGGTCTGGCAGCAGTCCCCGCTGCACCAGCAGGAGATCGAGGCGGATCTTGCCTGTCACCTCACACCCCGATCAAAATGACGCGCGCCGGGGATCCATCTACGCCGGCCAATTTGAGCGGCAGGCAGTAAATCGTGTAGCGGCCGGGGGGGATCGCCGCCAGGTTCAGCCCTTCGACCAGAATCACGCCGGCCTTGAGCAAAACCTGGTGCGTGGGAATGCTGTCATCGTAGGGCGCCACCGACAGATAATCCACCCCTACCAGGCGAAAGCCCCGCTCCACCAGGTATTCGGCTGCATCCACGCTCAAAGCGACAAAATCTGTCTGGAAGCCGGGCGTCTTTTGCGCCCAATAATTTGAGTTGCGCGTCTTAAACAAAATCCGGCGCGTGCGCGGCGGAATCTCCGCCCGCCTTAGCTGATCGGCGGTGATCGTCGCCGCATCCGGGAGATAAAGCACATACGCCCGTCCAGTGAGGTCGCTCAACGAAAGCTGATCCACCGTTTTGCCATTCGCCAGGAAATGAAAGGGCGCGTCCACATGTGTGCCGGTATGGACACTCATGCTCAACTGGGACATGTTCACGTCGTCGCCCGCCTCGATTTTGCTGACGCGTTCCAGAATTAAATTGGGGTCTCCCGGCCACACCGGCATCCCCGTCTCAAAAGTCAGGCTGACGTCATACAAATGCATACCTACCTCCAATTCGATGGAATTCTACTTCGCTAAATTAAGTATATTCAGGTCTTCAAAACGCGCAACAAAGCTTGACAAAAATTTCTCGAAGACTTAAGAAGTAGCTTGCGCTACCCGTGCTATAATGGAGGAAACCTGAATTCTAAAGGTCTTTTTGACAACCGGCTGCGAGTAACCAATAAGCATGATTTCTTTTTTTACCGATATCTTCCAATTGCTCGTTGTCCCTCCAGGCAACCTGGCTTATTCCCTCTTCCTGACCTTCTCCCTGGCCTGGGCTTTTACGACTTCATTCAACCACTACCGCGCCAGTGAGTTTGCCCAGGCGCGCCGCGCCACGATCGGGTTGGGGATTGTCCTGCTGGCGCAGGTCATGATGTTCATCTGCGCCGGCCTGGCGCAGGCTTCGCTTTTGCCGGCGCATATCATCATCCCGCCGGTGGATCGCGGCATCATGCTGTTCAGCCTGGTGGTTTTCATCTGGCTGTGGGGGCTGCCTGAACCCTCCGCCATCGGCGACGCGATCGCCATTTCGATGGGCTTGCTGGTCATCGCTTTCTCCTCGATTGGGCTGATGGTCTGGAGCGCGCAAGGCGCTAACCTGCCCTTCAACAACTCCCTGCTCGATACGATCTCCAGCCTGGCGGCGGCGTTGGTGAGCGCCATCGGCATCCTCGTTCTTGCCATCCGGCGGCCGAACAACTGGGGAATTGGCCTGGGCATGCTGCTGCTCAACCTGGCCGGCAGCCTGGTGCATTACTGGTTCGCGCCGCTGCCCGAATTTGACTACGCTGGAGCGATCCGGTTGGCGCAGATGGCCGCTTATCCCCTGCTGCTGACTCTGCCGCTGCGTTTCCCCCTGCCCACCACTCCTTCACCGACTCCCACCATTCCCTTACCCAGCCAGGAAAAACGGCGCTTCAATTCAGACCCCAAAATTTTGTACGCTTACCTCGAACTGGCCAGTGAAAGATCGCTGGACAAAGCCTATCGCAATATTACCGCGACTGTCTCAAAAATGATGCTGGCTGACCTGGTCTTTTTGGTGCGCTCCAATGAAAACAACCGCCATCTTAACGTGGCCTGCGGCTACGATCTGATTCGCGAACGTCCATTGGACGGCTTTGCCCTGGATGAACGCCTGTCGCCGATCATCACCAGCGCCCTGCGCCGTGGGCGCGCTGCCCGCCTGCCGGCCAGCAGCACTTCTCCCGATTTGCTTGGCTTTGCCACGGCGCTCAACCTGGGCCGGGTCGGCCACATGCTCGTTATCCCTCTGCCGGTCAATCAGCCAGATGAGCGGGTGGGGATCGTGCTGCTCTCCCCATACTCGAACCGCGGCTGGAGCGCCGATGATCAGATGGTGCTGGGCGATCTGTCCAACGCTCTGGGACGCTTCTTGCAGCAAATTCATAGCGCGGATGGTGAAAACGCCTCAAACAACGAGGCGGCCCAACCAGCCTCCAGCCTGCACGCCGCGCACGCCGAACTGGAACAACTGCGCAAGCAAAACCTTGACCTGGTCGCCCGGCTCGAGGAAGCGCAGCAGAACGCCCAGCAGGCCCAGGCGCAAGCCGCCAGCCTGGCCGGCTTGATCGATCAGCAAAACACCCTGGCAGCCGCCAAAACCAACTCGCCTGCCGAGCAGTCCGCCCTTCCCACCGGCGAACTCGAGGACCTCAAGCAGGCGCGTGAGCAACTGCGCCTGACGTTGGAAGAGATTGCGATCTTGCGCACAGAAAATATGCAGGTCAAAACCAGCACCCGCGCCGTCACCGAGAGCGCCTCGCGCGAAATCGGGCAGCTTGAGGAACATTTGCGCATTTCGCTGGAGGAGATCACCCGCCTGAACGAACGTCTCTTTGAAGCTGATCAAAAGCTGATGGAGAAGCAGATCGCTGAGAGCGAAACGCCGCCGGCGGATAACGCCGAAGTCATCGCCTCGCTGGCCCAAGACTTGCGCCAACCGATGTCTTCCATTATCGGTTACACCGATCTGCTCTTGGGCGAATCGGTGGGCATCTTGGGCGCCATGCAGCGCAAATTTATTGACCGCATCAAAGCCGCCACTGAACGCATGGGCTGCCTGATCGAGGACCTGGTGCGCCTGACCATCGCCGAGAAAGACCGGCATGAGCTAAAGGCCGAAAGCGTGAACCTGGGCGCGGCGATTGATGAAGCGCTCATGGCCTCGCTGACGCAGTTCCGTGAAAAGAACATCGCGCTGCGCGTGGACCTGCCCGCCAAGCTGCCGCAGGTCAGCGCCGATCACGATGCGCTGCAGCAAGTGCTGCTCCACTTGCTGCAAAACGCCGGTATGGCTTCGCCAGCAGATGGCGAAATCGCCTTGCGAGCGCGCGTTGAAGAGACCAACCAGGATGCAAGCTATGTCCTGGTGCAGGTCACCGATTCCGGCGAGGGCGTCCCGGCGGAAGATATGCCGCGCGTCTTCGCACGACGGTATCGCGCCGACAATCCACTCGTCCCTGGCGTCGGCGATACGGGAGTGGGTCTCTCGATTGTCAAATCTCTGGTCGAAGCCCAGGGCGGGCGCATTTGGGTCGATTCGGTGGTTGGGCGCGGCTCGACGTTCAGTGTGCTGCTGCCCCTGGCCGCCCCCGCCAGCAAAGAGAAACCGCGATGAAGGAGCTGCGCCAGGTCATGACAGGCGTTTTGGCGGCGCTGTTTTCGGCTGGATTGCTGATTGGCAGCCTGGTGCTGGCAATGCTGGAGGGGAAGACCCAGATCGCGCGCTTGCCCAGCAGCACACCGACTCCCCGCCCAAGCGCGATGCCCAGCAGCACTTTGCCGCCGGACGTCACGCGCCCTCCGGAGACCGCCGTCACGCCGCTGGCGGAGAGCGCCACGCCCCTGGTGGAGGAGGCCACTTTCCCCCCGCTGTGCGACGCGCCGCCGGCCGATTGGGTGCAGTACGTGATCCAACCTGGCGATGATGTGCAATCGCTGGCGCTCGTCTACGGCGTCAGCGCCGACACGCTCAGAACCGTCAACTGCCTGATGTCCGACAGCCTGGATCGATTGGTGGGCGCTTTTCTCTATGTCCCACCCCAAATCCCGACCGTCAATGCCGGCTGCACCTACCCCCCCACCTGGGTACCTTATGTCATCCGCCCAGGCGACACCCTCTCCGCCCTCAGCCTGGCATTTGGCGTCTCGGTGGATGCCTTAAAAAGCGGCAACTGCCTGACCTCGGTCAAAATCTACAGCGGCGCGATTTTGTACGTGCCAAATGTAAGGCCCGCCACCCCCATCCCCACGCGCACGCCGCGGCCTACGCCAACCCGTTTGCCAACTCTTACGCCGACTGACAGCGCCACCTTGACCAGCGAACCGCCGACAGCCACGCCCAGCCAGGAACCAGCTTCAGCCACCTCCACCGTCCCACCCGCCTCACTTTCCCCCTCAGCAACCCGCGCGCCCGCTACGCTCACACCGGAGGCAACCATTCCATCTTCCGCCACGGTTGAGCCCAGCCCAACCGCGACGCTAACTCAAGAAAATACACCCTCTCCAACGCCCTCCACCACCTTCACCCCCAGCCCAAGCGCGCCCCCGCCGCCCAGCGACACTCTGCCGCCGTCAGAGACCCCTAGCGCGACAGACGCGCCTCCGCCGCCATCAGAAGCCCCTACCGCGACGGATACGCCCCCGCCCCCCCAACCCTCGCCCAGTGAAACCGCGGCTGCCGCCTCCACGCCCTGATCCCGTTCGTCAAGCGTCTCGCCCATGTCCTTCCGCCGACTGATTTTATTATTGATTGCCTTGTTCGCCGCGCTGGCCGGCGCGGCTTTGCTCCTCGCCCAGCAACCGGCGACCTCCTCTCCACCGCCGGCCCTGGTCATGGCGCCGGCAGACGCCACCATCACTGCCACGCCCTTCCAACCGCTGCCGCCCACGCCGACCTATTTCCCTACCAACTTTCCTACACCGCTGGCTTCGCCCACCCCGGCCCTGGCAGTCAGCGCGCCATTGACCGGCAGCACCACACTGATCGGTACAGTTACGCCGGTCAGTATGACGCAGGGCATCGCCAAAAGTTGGAACGATTACCCTGGCCCAAGCCTGTGGCCAGACATTGATGTGCCGTCGCCGGTTGGCCTGCTGCCGCAGCCCGAAGACCAGATCAACATCCTTTTGCTCGGCTCTGATCAGCGCCCCGATGCGTGGGGCTTTCGCACCGACACCATTTTGCTGGCAACGCTCAATACCCGCGGCGGTACGGTCAGCCTGACCTCTTTTCCACGCGACCTGTACGTCTACATCCCCGGCTGGACCGTGCAGCGCATCAATACCGCTTTTGGTTACGGCGATTTTGATGCGCTGGCGCTGACATTTGAGTATAATTTCGGCGTCCGTCCCACGCATTATGTCCTGGTCAACTTTTGGTCGTTTAAAGAGGTGATTGACAACCTGGGTGGGGTGGATGTCAACGTGGCCGTCGCCCATACTGATCATCGCGACAATTACGGCGATTACACAGCGCCGGCCGGCATCGTCCACATGGATGGCGAAACCGCGCTTTGGTACGCGCGCTCACGATACACCACCAGCGATATTGACCGCGGCCGTCGCCAGCAAGAAGTGGTCGTAGCCATTTTTCAACGCTTGTTGAGCCTGGATGCGCTCAACCGCGCCCCTGAACTCTACGACATTTACGTGCAAAATGTCGTCACCGACCTGCGCCTGGAGGACGTCGTTCCGCTGCTTCCGCTGGCCGCGCAGTTGAACGACTCCAACCGCATCCACCGCTACTCAATCGGCTACGGCCAGTTGACCTCCTGGGTCAATACCCAGGGCGCGCAAGTGCTTCTCCCCATCCAAGAGGCAGTCGTGGCGATTATGCGCCAGGCGCTCAACAGCGATCAATAAAACCGTCTATCTTCCTACATCAGGCAGAAAGGAGCAATCTATGTTACAGGGTAAAGGCTTTTACACGTGGAAAATTCCCAATTGCGAGGGCGGCAACCCCGCCAATTTTGCCGCCGCGGCCAAAGCCGCCGGTCTGACGCACGTCCTGCTCAAAATCGCTGACGGCGTCACCACTTATAACGGTACCTGGGGGGCGACCGTTGACTGGGTGACGCCCGTCGTCCAGGCGCTGCGCGGGCAGGGCATCCAGGTGTGGGGCTGGCAATATGTCTACGGCAACGACCCAATCGGCGAAGCCAACCTGGCGATCCGCCGCTGCCAACAGTTCCAGGTGGATGGCTTTGCGATTGACGCCGAAAAGGAATACAAAGAAGATGGCAAGGCGGAGGCCGCCCGAAGGTACATGGCTCAACTGCGCGCTGGTCTGCCCAACACTCCCCTGGCGCTCAGTTCCTATCGCTTTCCCTCGCTGCACCCCCAACTGCCCTGGAAACCCTTCCTGGATAAATGCGATATCAACATGCCGCAAGTTTATTGGATGCAGTCGCACAATGCCGGAGCGCAGTTGCAGCGCTGCCAGAAAGAGTTTGCGGCCATCAGCCCCACCCGCCCACTGATCCCCACCGGGGCCGCCTTTCGCGAGGGCGGCTGGCAGCCGACCGTGGGCGAAGTGAATGAATTTTTAAGCACCGCCGTCAGCATGAACCTGAGCGCGGCCAATTTCTGGGTATGGGACGACGCCCGCATGGGCATCCTGCCTGGGATTTGGGAAGCCATCGCCCAGTTCAACTACGGCGGGACGCCGCAAACGCAGGACATCTGCCAGCGCCTGGTGGCGCAGTGGAACACACGCGACGCCGGCCAGGTGATCCAACTTTATACACCGACCGCCGTCCACACGACTTCCACCCGCACCGTCGCCGGCAGCGAGGCCATCCGCGCCTGGTACGACACACTGTTCAAGCAGACCTTGCCCAACGCCATCTTCACCCTCACCGGCTATTCCGGCAGCGGCGGTTCACGAACTTTCACCTGGACGGCCACATCCAGCGCCGGCAAGGTGTTGAACGGCAAAGATACCCTGGGCGTCATCAACGACAAGATCAGCTATCACACACAGGGTTTCACTGTAACGAAATAATGCTTTCTCACTTTATGAAGATCAGAAAAAACGCCCTGCGCAACTGCACGGGGCGCTTTTTGTTCAAACTCCTCCTGGTTGGGCTGTTGGCGGCCTGCGGCAGCCAGCCGCCGCGCGCCGCCGCGCCGCCGGCAGACGCCAACCCCACGCCGGCCTCCGCCACGGCCAGCGCGCCGCCGATTGTAACAGAGGTCAAAACGCCAAGCGCGACCGGCGGCTTGACCTCTGCTGCAACTGTCGCTCCGCCGACCGCCGCATTTGTGGCCGAGACGGCTGCCGCCACCACCGCCAATCATCCCGCCGGCGAGAGCATCGCCTCCGCCTCGCCAAGCCCATCCCCCGTTCCTCCGCCTCTGCCCACCTTCACCCATCCTTTGATCCGCCCAGGCGTCGCGCCAGGCGCTTACCTGAGCGATCCGTGCGAGTATTTGCGCCGGCGTTGGTCGCCAGAGGCCAGTGAACCCGGAACCGTCGTCGCCCCGATCATGTTTCACGGCATTCGCGGCGAGGGCAAAAACCTTTTGGAGGGCGACACGATGAGCGTCAGCGCTGAGGATTTCAAGCTCTTCGTCAACTTCGCCAAAAACAACGGCTTCGTCGCCATCACCACCCACCAACTGATCGGCTTCTTGCTGCGCAATGAGCGCATCCCAGCGCGCGCGCTGCTGATGATCGTGGATGACCGCCGCCCCGGCACCATCGAAAGCCATTTCTTGCCGGAACTGGAAGCCAACGACTGGAGCGTTACCCTGGGGTGGATCATCGGCGACACAAAAAAAAGTCTGTGGGATTGGATCGAGCGGCTGTACGCCAGCGGGCGGCTGGATGTCCAATCTCATGGCTATGCGCATAATTACATCACTCAGTATACCTCCGAAGCCGACATCCGCCACGAGTTGTTCGATCCGATCCCCGTGCTGGAGGAACATTTTGGGCAGCGCCCAGAGGCCTTCATCTGGCCGGGCGGCAACTTCACCGCCCCCGCCGTCGCCCTGGCGCAAGAGGCCGGCTACACCCTGGGTTTCACCGCCTTCTCGCGCGGCCCGCTGATGTTCAATTGGATTCCGCTAGGGGAGGAAGAGCAAGCCGTACAAACCCCGCTGTTGACACTGCCGCGCTTTTGGAGCACCGACCTGACCGTCAGCCTGACCACGAGCATCCAGATCGGCGAGGCGGCGCGCGCTGCCGCTGAGGTCAATTTTCCTCAAGAGGCGGCTTACTACCGCCAATACTGCGGCGGAGAGCTAAAGCCCTAAAGCCAGGCATCCTGAGCCTGTCAGCCAGGCATCCTGAGCCTGTCAGCCAGGCATCCTGAGCCTATCAGCCAGGCATCCTGAGCTTGTCAGCCAGGCATCCTGAGCTTGTCGAAGGATTGTCGAAGAGCGCGGTAACTATCGCCCAGTGGTAAAATAAGGGCGAAAGGAAATCTCCCCAATGACACCTGTTACTCAAGTTACCCTGATTGGCGTTGGCGGCATGGCGCGCTGGCATATCCGCCAGATGCTCAAAATGCCCGAAAGCACCGCGATTGCGGTGGTGTGTGAACCCTCCGAAAAACAATATGCCGAATCGTGCAAACTGTTTGCCGAGGCCGGCCTCGAACCGCCGCCCAACCAGCCCAACCTGGATAAGCTGCTGCAAGAATACAAAGACCGCCTGGACGCGGCTTTTATCATCACCCCGCACGCCTACCACCACGACCAAACGGCGGCCTGCATGGAATCGGGCCTGGATGTGCTGTTGGAAAAGCCGATGGTGATCAACGCCGCCGAAGCGCGCTCCCTGATCAACGTGCGCGACCGCACCGGCAAGCTGATGGTAGTAGCATTCCCCGGCTCACTCTCGCCGCGCATCCGCAAGGCAGTCCAGATGTACAAAAATGGGGAACTGGGCAAGCTGCAAGGGATCAGCGCCACGGCATGGCAAAGCTGGGGGGAGAACACGGTTGGCACCTGGCGGCAGCAGCCTGAGATTTCCGGCGGCGGCTTCCTGTTCGACACCGGCGCTCACATGCTCAACACTGTGGTAGACCTGGCCTGCGAAGAATTTGTCGAAATCGCCGCCTGGATGGATTTCAACGACCGCCCGGTGGAAACCGAATCGGTGGTGATCGGCAAACTGGCCTCCGGGGCGATGGTCACGCTGCACGGGGCCGGCGAAACAGCGCCTTCGTGCGCCTCAGATATTTACGCCTTCTACAGCCGCGCCATCATGCGCACCGGCATCTGGGGAGAAAAACTGGAACTACAGGGCGACGCCGAAAACGTCTTCTTCCCGGTCGAAGTTCCCGCCTCACTGGGCGTCTGGGAGCAGTTCCTGGCAGTCCGCAATGGGCAGATGGCAAATCCCTGCCCGCCGGAGGTCGGCTTGCGCATGGCCAAGCTGTATGACGCGATCAAAGAATCGTCCAGCAAACACGGCGCTGTGGTGAAATGCGGTTAAGCCGGATAAAAAAATCCTACGAATTGCCTCTTACATCTATTCACCTTGCCCGAATCGTGGTATAAAAAGCGTAACCCTGCTATGTTTGCGCTGCGGCTATACCGGTCCTGAGCCAACAGTTTTTCATCAGGTTTCAACCTTTTGCACCGTAACGCGATAGGCCTGAGCCAAGGCGAAGCGTCAAAGGCGAAACCGCCCCTGCGAAGGCAGGTTCAGAACTTTGCTGCACACGGCATAGTGGGGTAATGTTTTTTTTCATCTGTCATCGGCAGAACTGCCCACACATAACGCCCCCGAAACCCGCCTCTCGAAACGGAAAACCTCGAGGGGCGTTATGTTGTTTGCCGTGCATCGCCTGAACCACAGCGAAATGCGCCGCGCAAGCTGGCGTTGATTCTATCAATGAGAAAGGAAATATTTTGCGATGAGCTTTAGCGTTGTTCATCAGCAGGAGGAGGAGAGCGAAAAGCCTCCCGGTTTTAGCCCGGCCCACATTGCGCCAGGCGTCAAAGATCGACCTCAATGGTTGGTCGCCGTAATTGCCAACGTCAAAGGGGCATACCATTCCAACGAAGGGCCTGCCGACGCCGGCGCCGAATACGACAAGCCTGAGACCATTCAGGCGATTCGCGACGCCATCGAATCGGCCGGACACCACAGTACCTTTATGAACGCAGACCCACAACTGGCCTTCAGTCTGCGCGATGTCAATCCAGATATTTGCTTCAACATTGCCGAGGGCAACGGCGACGACGCCCGTGAGGCGCAGGTGCCAGCGCTGCTGGCCATGCTGCGCATCCCCTACACTGGCTCGCGCGTGTTAGCGAACGCCATCTCGCTCGATAAGCCGCTCACCAAACGCCTTTGGAAAGAGGCCGGCCTGCCCGTCACCCCCTACCAGGTATTTGTCGCTGGCGATGAGCCGCTGCAAAAAGACCTGCACTTCCCGCTCTTTGTCAAGCCAGCGATGGAAGGCACCGGTATGGGCGTAGACCTGGGGGCCAGGGTCACGCGCGAGGAGGAACTGCGCAAACGTATTCTCTGGGTTTTGGAGACTTACCAACAGCCCGCATTGGTCGAGACTTACCTGCCCGGAAGGGAATTCACCGTCGGCGTGTTAGGCCGCCCGGACGCCAAATTGTACACCCCCCGCCCTGAACTATACCGCGCGGATGGTTTCCACCGCTTCCCGATCCTGGAAATTGAAAGCCACCGTTCTGTCACCCCAGGCGTCTATGGGTACAATGCGAAAGCCATTCCCATCCAGGAAGAAGGCGCGCCGGCTTATATCAGCCCGGCGCCCCTGGACCCCAAGTTGGCGGAGCGCCTGCAAAAAATGGCCCTGGCCGCTCACAAAGTGATTGGCGCGGTGGATGTCTCACGCGTGGATATCCGCCTGAGCGAAGACGGCAAACCCTTTCTGATGGAGATCAACACTCTGCCAGGGTTGAACCCGGCGGTCAGCGATTTGTGCATTGTCTCTGAGGCCGAAAAGCTTCCCTACCGCGATCTGATCCTGGAAATTTTGTACCTGGGCGCTTCGCGCTATGGCATGGTCGCGCCGCGGCGCTAAAGAGACCTGGCGCAAGGCAGCGCGTTTTCCCTTGAGGCGAAAACGCATTTGCACCCCGCAGCAATATTGATCAAAAACGGCCCTGGCGCGCAAACGCCAGGGCCGTTTTCAGTTCAAGCTGGCAAAGGTCACAAAGCCCAGGCCAACAAAAAGCCAATAATCACCACGATCAGCCCGACGTGCAAAAAGCAATTCGCCGTCACCAGCCACCCCAAGATAGGGAACAATTGTAAAAAGCCGTTGATCACAATGAGCGCCAGGCCAATCAACGGCAAAAGCCCTTTGCGGTGAGCAAAATATTCTGATAAAACATCCAGCCATTCATTGAGCTTTTGCAGCAGCTTTTGGAGCATAATTCATCCCTTTCTTTGAAACGGTCGAAATGTCGCCAACAGACGCCCCGGCAGACGCCCCTGGATGACCACGCCCTCCGGGGTGTGTTCGCTCTGCGAGACCTGCCCCTGCTCATGAAAGAGGGTGATCAAAGAGCCTTCGGCGTAAGGCAGGCGCACTGTGACTGGCATCGAGGCCTCGTACAGGCGATCATTAATCTTTTGCAGCAGATCATCCATCCCATCGCCTCGCAGGGCCGAGATGGCGACGGAATTGGGATAGGCCGCCAGCGCGGCGCGGGCAGCTTCGGGGTCAGCCAGGCGGTCTATTTTATTAAGCGCCGTCACCACTGGCAGGCTATCGGCCTCAATCTCTTTTAAAGTCTGGTAGACCGCATTGGCCTGCGCCTGGGCGTTAGAATGGGTCACATCCACCACATGCAAGAGCAAATCAGCCTCGGCAATCTCTTCCAGGGTGGCGCGAAACGCGGCCACCAGGGCCGTCGGCAGTTTTTGGATGAAACCCACCGTATCCGTGAACAGGGCCGTGTTGCCGCCGGGCAGTTCCACCCGCCGCGTGGTGGGGTCGAGGGTGGCAAAGAGCTGATCGGCGACATACACGCCGGCATCCGACAGGTGGTTGAGCAGGGTAGATTTGCCGGCGTTGGTATAACCAACCAACGACACCACCGGCAGGCGCGAACGTTTGCGTTGGGCGCGATGCTGCTGACGCTGCTCGCGCACTTTTTCCAGGCGGGTGTGCAGATTGGCAATCCGCCGGCGGATGTCGCGCCGGTCCACCTCAAGCTGCGTCTCGCCTGGGCCGCGCAAGCCTACCCCGCCCACACTGCCAGAGCGCCCCGCGCCGCCGCCCGCCTGGCGCGCCAGGTGCGTCCAGGCGCGCGTCAGGCGCGGCAGACGATATTCGTACTGCGCCAGTTCCACCTGCAGCGCCCCCTCGCTGGTGTGCGCATGTTGGGCAAAAATATCCAGGATTAACGCCGTGCGATCGAGAATCTTGATCTCGTCGCCAAAGATTCTCTCCAATTCCCTTTGATGGCGCGGCGAGAGTTCTTCATCAAACAAGACCACCTCAGCCTGCAATTCCTCCACCAGGGCGCGCACTTCCTCCACCTTGCCCGGCCCAATAAACGTCTGCACGTTCGGCTGAACCAGCTTTTGATAGGTCTCGCCGACCACATTTAACCCGGCGGTATTTGCCAACAGGGCCAGTTCATTCAAAGATTCTTCCAAAGTGAGGAGATTCTTTTGATGATGGAGTTCGACTCCTACCATGAACGCCCGCTCAGGCGGGCGAGTTGTATTTTCAGGCATGCGTTTCGTCATGTAATCCTATTCAGCACGGCTGTTGTCTTGCACTTCCGCCAACGGGCCATACAGCCGGGCAACTTTATCATCAGGCGGCGACTTGCGCAGTGGCAGCATAATGTGAAATGCGGAACCAGGGCATTTCACTTCATCATGCCCCCTCGACTCAACCCAAATCGTCCCGCCATGCGCTTCGATAATGCCTTTGGTAATGGGCAAGCCCAGGCCAGGCCCGCCGCCTTTAAACTTCGTCTTGCCGCTCGAATGCGTCATCACACTCCCCAGGCGGCCAAATTTCTCAAAAATGCGCGTATGATCCTCGCCATTAATCCCAATCCCCGTATCAGTGACAATCACCTCAATGAAGCCGGGCAGCACGCGCCCATCCACCGTGACCGAGCCGCCATCCGGGGTATATTTAATGGCATTGGTGACCACATTCCGAAAAGCCTGCAGCAGGCGCTCGCCGTCGCCAAAGGTCATCTCGTCCAGGCCAGGGAATTTATTCACCTTGAACTGCTGGCGGCGCTCTTTAACCACCTGGGTTACCTCACGCTGCACGGTATCCAACAAGCGGTTGAGCCAGACCGGCTGAAAACTCAACGAAAGCAGGTCATTATCAATCATGGAGACGTCAATCATGTCATCCACGATCTCCCGCAAGCGCCGCGTGCCGCTGTGGATGCCGTTCAGGTACATGCCGGCCAGGACAGTGTTGCCCTTGTTATCGAGATCGATCTCTTTGAGCATGGCGGCATAGCCTTCGATCAGAGTCAAGGGAGTCTTCAACTCATGGGCCGCCACGGCGATGAAATCGGATTTGATCTTCTCAAGACGTTCGAGTTCGCAGCGGGCGCGATCCAGTTCATCCGAGACATGCTTGACATGAAGCTGCGTCTCCATGATCGAAGTGCGCTCCAGCGCGTAGCTGTAGATCGGCAGAAAACGCTCCATCACTTGCAGCGCCTCGGCCCCGCTCAACTGCTCGTGCGCCAGTTGGTAGGTAGCCATCAAAATCTGGTTCAGCACCAGGGGTAAACTGGAGCGCGGGTCTTCCAATTCGGATTGGGTGCGCGCTTCACCCCACTGCTCCAAAATAGGATTTAAGAAGGCCGCGTCGCCGGTCTCCACACAGCGGACGACCACATCATAAAACGCGGCTAATGGCTGGCGGAACGTCTCGCGCACCCCTTCAACGTGCGCCAGGTGCTGCGAAACATGATCCAGCCATGGAGTACGAATACGTCGAAAAATTTCACCAGTTGCCATCTCTTATAGTTTACGACAGGAAATGAATTTTGCCAACAGGAAACCCATTAAAAAAACGTTTTTCTTATTTTTCTTTGGCCGCCGCGCCGCGCGCCGCCAGCCAATGGGCCAGAGTGTCGCCAACGGCTTGCAGGCTCTCGGCAGAGACCTTGTCCAGCGTATCCGCCGAGGTATGCCAGGCCGGATAATCAAAATCAATAATGTCCACCGCCGGGATGCCAGCCTCGCGAAAAGGAAGGTGATCATCCAACATTTGGAATTTGGGCTGGTTGATCCATTGATCGTAGCCCAGTTCAGCGGCCTGCGCCCAAATTTCGGCAGACAGATCGGGATCGGAGTTGCGCTCCAGATAGATGTTCAAATCGGCGTCGCCGATCATGTCCACGATGATCGCGGCGTCTGGCTTCTCGACATCGCCGGCAAAGCCGGCCGCCAGGGCGCGCGAGCCCATGATCCAATCCCAACCAGGCAGACGGCCATTGTCTTCTGCATCCAAAAAGACCAGCCAGAGCCGCCCTGGGCCGCTGTGCTGCGGCAGGATGCGCGCCAGTTCAAGCAGCACCGCCACCCCCGAGGCGCCGTCATTCGCCCCCGGCACAGGCTGGCTGCGCCGCGCCGGATCAGGGTCTTGATCGGCCACGAAGCGCGAATCGTAATGCGCTCCTAGCAGAATCCAGGGCCGCCCCGCGCCGCGGCTGGCTACCACGTTGCACAAGGTAAAACCGTTTTCGAGCGGCGTCTCTTGCACTTCCACATCCCAGCCGGCCTGCTTTAGCCCGGCGCTCAACCAGTCCACCATACGCGCATGGGCGGGACTGCCCAGGGTGCGCGGCCCAAAAGCAAGCTGCGCCTCGACATCCTTCAGGGCGCGCGAACCGTCAAACTGCTGCGGCGGCGCGGCGCAAGCGCTCAAACACCCACTCTGCGCAAAGAGCAGGCACCCGATGGCGAGGCGCGCCAGAAAACGCACGGGCGCGCCCAATACGTTCTTTTTCCTCAGCCGGCCATGCTCACACGACACTTGCGCTCACCAGTGCTTCCTTCTGATTAGCCCGCTCCCAAACGGCTTAAAAACGCTTCCAGATCCCGCGCCGAACGGGCGGCGTAAGCCTGGTAGCGCTGGCGTTTCTGGCGCACCGGCGGCTCCCCGCTCTCTTCCAGGGTCGGCAAGATGCCAAAATTCGCCTTCATCGGCTGGAAGTCGCCCGGGCTGGCGTGGGTAATATAATGACACAGCGCGCCCAACATGGTGGTCGGCGGCAGTTCGAGGGGCGGCTGCCCTTGCACAAAGCGGGCGGCGTTCCAGCCGGCCAACAGCCCGGTCGCCACATTGCCCATATATCCCTCGACGCCAATGATCTGGCCGGCAAAAAAGAGATCCTCCCGGCTGCGCGCCTGCAGGGTTGGGCGCAGCAGCACCGGCGAAAAGATGAAAGTATTGCGGTGCATCTGCCCATAGCGGACAAATTCGGCGTTTTGCAGGCCGGGGATCAGGCGAAAGACGCGGCGCTGTTCGGGAAAAGTCAGGTTGGTCTGGAAACCGACCAGATTGTAGAGCGTACCGGCCAGGTTATCCTGGCGAAGCTGCACCACGGCATGAGGGCGATGACCGGTGCGCGGGTCGCGCAGCCCCACCGGACGCATAGGGCCAAAGGCAAGCGCCTCTTTGCCGCGGCGGGCCATGATTTCCACCGGCAGGCAGCCCTCAAAAAAGTGATTGGCCCCGGCGCGCACTCCGCCTTCCAGTTCCAATTCAAAATCTTTCAGGGCGATGCGCTCGGCGGCAATCAAGGCTTCGACAAAGGCTTCGTATTCTTCCTTCGTCATCGGACAGTTAACATAGTCGCCGGCCTCGTCTTCCGCCTGGGCGCTGTTGCGCCCGTAGCGCGAGGCGCGAAAAGCCGCCGAAAAATCCACCGAATCGATGGCGATGATCGGCGCAATGGCGTCGAAAAAGTAGAGATGCTCTTGCCCGGCAAAGCCAGCAATCGCCCGCGAAAGCGCCGGCGAGGTCAGCGGGCCCGAGGCGATCACCACCGGCGCAGTGGGAATGGCGTCCACCTCCTGGCGCAGGAGCGTGATGCGGGGATGAGACTCGATGGCCTGGGTGACGCGGGCGGCAAAGGCCTCGCGATCCACGGCCAGCGCCCCGCCGGCCGGCACGGCAGTCTCATTGGCTACACGCAGCAGAAGCGACCCCAGCCGCTCCAACTCTGTCTTCAACACGCCAGGGGCGCGGTCCGATTGCAGCGAACCCAACGAGTTGGAGCAAACCAATTCGGCCAGGTGTGGACCGGTATGCGCGCCGGTGGAGGTATGCGGGCGCATCTCATACAGGCGCACCCGCACGCCGCGCTCAGCAGCCTGCCAGGCGGCTTCACTGCCAGCCAATCCCCCGCCAATCACGATCAGTTCAGAAGAGTCAATCATAGGCGCAATTGTACCAAAAGGGGGATATACTTGGCATGTTAAGAACCACCCTTTTTCCATTAACCCCAAAATGCACTCTTGGCCCGCGCCAGGGATAGCTTCATCCAAACAACATTATGCCAGACATCCAACTCACCCCCCAATTGAACATCCACTACCTTGACCCCAACCCCTCCGGCAGCCCCACCGTCCTGCTGCTGCACGGACTGGGCGCGACCTGCGAATCGTGGGGGCTGCAAATGCCAGCCCTGGTCGCGGCCGGCTATCGCCCATTAGCCGCCGATGGGCGCGGCTTCGGGCGCTCGACCCTGCCCCGCGACGCGCACCGCATCCGCGAGATGGCAGACGATATGGCGCGCCTGCTGGCTGCGCTTGGGAAAACCACAGACGCCGCGCACGGGCCGGCGCTAGAACCCGTCCACGTGGTAGGCATTTCGATGGGCGGCGTGCTGGCGCTGCAACTGGCGCTCGATCAGCCGCAGCTAGTCAAAAAGCTGACGCTGGTCAATACCTTTGCCAGCCTGCGCCCGGAGAAGCTCTCCGCCTGGGCTTATTTTGCCACGCGCCTGGTCATGGTGCATACGCTCGGCCTGGAAGCGCAGGCCCGCCTGGTCTCGCGCCGCCTGTTTCCCGACCCCGCCCAGGCAGAACTGCGCCAAATTTTTGAGAGCCAGGTGATCCAGGCCGACCCGCGCGGCTACCGCGCCGCCATGCGCGCCCTGGCGCGCTTCAACGTGGTCAAGCGCCTGGCAGAAATCCGCATTCCAACCCTGGTCATCAGTGGAGCAGAGGATACCACTGTGCCGCTCAAAAATCAGCAGGTCCTGGTTGAACGCATTCCGGGCGCGCGGCATGTGATCATCGCCGGGGCGGGCCACGCGGTGACCGCCCAAGCGGCAGAACGTTTCAACCAGGAGCTGCTCCAATGGTTG
>CAIQJJ010000600.1 GCA_903872065.1 uncultured Anaerolineales bacterium
CCACTCGCTTCCGAAGTTGTTTGCCGCCTCAATCCATAGAAATCTCCATGACAAACCGATCCATTAACCGCCGTGATTTCCTGCGCATCGCCAGCCTGGCGGCAAGCAGCGCCCCCCTGGCTGGCTGCGCCCCACAGGGACAGGCGGTGAAACCAACTGTCCCTCCCACCGCGACGGCCAAAGAAACTGTGCAAGAGAGCGTGGGGATTGAAGCCGCCCCGCCGCCGGAAAAGGTCAAGATCGCCATCACCGATTGGTACGGCGACGACGCGCCGGCCGAGACCAGGGCCGACATGAATCAAATCGTCGCCGATTTCAATGCGCTGTATCCAAATGTGGAGATCGAGGGTCATGCGGGGGGATATAATCCATCGGTGTATGCCGCCCGCCTGGCCGCCGGAACGCTGGAAAATGTCTTTGCGGTCTGGTTTAGCGAACCTCGAAAATTTATCGAGGCCGGGGCCGCCGCTGACATTACACAGTACCTGGCACAGAACGCGATCACGCGCGATCTCAACCCGGCCGCGCTAGAAGCCTCGACCCAAGAGGGAAAGCGCTATGGATTGCCAGTCAGCGTCTATGCCCTGGGACTGTTCTACAACGGCAAGCTGTTCAACGACGCCGGCCTGGATCCCACGAATCCCCCAAAAACCTGGGAAGAACTGCGCGCCGCCGCCAAAACCATTCGCGAGAAGCTGGGCGTTGCGGGCTACGGCGAGACAACGATCAACAACCAGGGCGGCTGGCATCTCACCGGCTGGATGTTTACGGCCGGGGCGCAGCCCGAAGTGGAGCAGGATGGCCAATGGAGGGCCAATTTCAGCGACCCGGCAGCCATCAAATGGCTGACCAACCTGAAAGGCATGGCGCTGGACGATCATTCGCTGCAAGATGAAAAGCTGCTCGACCAGGGAAAAGTGGGCGAATTATGCGGCGCGTATCAATGCGCCATGATGCTCGGCGGGGATCCGGGGTGGTTTGTCAACGATTTCAAGGCTGCCAAAGAAGATCTGTATCTTACGATCCCACCGCAAGAGGGCGGCTTCAACGCCACACTCGGCGGCGGCTATGCTTACCTGTTCAACAGCAAAAACACCGACGCCCAAAACGAAGCCGGGGTCAACTGGGTGGCCTTTCGCGAATTCAACCTGGGCAGCTATGAACAATGGCGCAAGAATGAGGCTGAGAAGGGCTTTGCCGTGGGTTCGCCGGAAATGCCGCTCTTTGGCGGTGAATTCCAAAAGAAGCGCCAGGCGATCGTAGATCAATACAATAATATGCCCCAAGAAAACTACGCCGGCTTCTATGAAGGCTTGAAGAATATCCAGATGATGGCTGAACCCCCGATCAAGACTCAAGAAATGTACGCCGCGCTGGATGTACCGGTGCAGGCTGTCGTCGCCGATCCAAGCGCCGATCCACAAGCCCTGCTGGCCGAGGCCCAAGTGCAGTTCCAGGCAATACTGGACGCCGGATAAAGCGGGATTCTTTTTTCGCCTTCCCCTGGCAATGATTAAAAAGGGAATGTAACCCTTGACAGAAAAGCGATTCTGGATAGAATCGGGCGGAATATTCATGATCATTTGTTCATCCCTTCTTTTTGCGCCCTGGATTAATATCTTGCAATGAACCAAGTAGCTTCGTCCATCCAATCATTGAAAAACGCCCGCGGAGAACTGTTTTCCGTGGGCGTTTTTTTTGGTTTTGTGAGGAAATAGAGCCTTGAGGCTCTATTTTTTTGTCTTTACCCTATTCACCCAACGGAGGAAGAAATGACTACATCCAACCAATCCAAAGTCATTGGCTATCTGCCCGATGACACCCCACCCTGGGGCGCAATGCTCAGTCTGGGATTCCAACAAGTGCTGACGATGTTTCCAGCAACGGTGTTGGTGGCGATATTGACCAAGTTTGATGTCGGCGTGACGCTGCTGGCAAGCGGGCTTGGCACCATTATTGCGTTATTGGTCTCAAAGCGCAAAATCCCGATGTACTACGGCTCCAGTTTCAGCTATATCGCGGTGGTTCAAACCGCGATGACGCTTTATGCGAACGACTGCTACACAACAGCGAACTACTGCGAGGCAGGGGTGCGCCTGGTGCAAGTCGGGATTGTCGGCACGGCCATCGTGGAAATCTTGATTGGCCTGCTGATCATGCGGGTTGGGAAAAGCGCCCTGGACAATGTCCTGCCTCCGATCATCACCGGCAGCATGGCAATGGTGATCGGTATCGCCCTGGCCGGCGCGGCGTTGAATATGGCCAGCGCCCACTGGACGATCGCATTCATCACATTGATCGCGACGGTGATCTTCTCAGTGTACCTGCGAGGGCGCGGGCTGTTGGGGATGCTGCCCATCTTGTTGGGAGCGGTGGTAGGCTACCTGGTCTCGCTGGTCTTTCCTGGGGTGGTCAATTTCACCCCGGTGCTAGATGCCAATTGGGTGCAAGTCCCGCACATCACTTTTCCGGCTTTTGGCGATCCGCGGGCCTGGGAAGTGTTTGTGGGGATTGCTTTGATCGCGATCGCGACCGTGCCGGAAAGCACCGCGCATCTGTACCAGATGAGCCTGTATATTGACAGCCTGGCCGCCGAGTTGGGACGCAAGCCGGTAGAAATCAAAAAGTTGATCGGCCTGAACCTGATTGCAGACGGGGCGGATGATATCGTGGTCGGGATGTTGGGCGGATGCGCCGGCACCAACTATGGCGAGAACAACAGCCTGATGGCCATCACGCGCAACTATTCGGTGCCTGTCTTGATGACCGCCGGCGTTATGGCGATTTTGCTCGGCTTCATCGGCAAACTGGCGGCGTTGGTCGGCACAATTCCGGTGGCTGTGACTGGCGGCCTGGCAATTTACCTGTTCGGCGTGATCGGGATGCAAGGCGCGGCGTTGATCCAATCTGAAAAGGTCAACCTGTTCGATCCCAAAAACCTGGCGGTTGGCTCCATCATCCTGGTTTTGGGCATCGGCGGCAACCTGGGCCTGCCCAACGGCTTGTTCCCCTTCCAGATCCCGGTGCTGTTCCCGAACGGCATTCCGGCGATTGTCTTTGCGGCGATTGTGGGCATCTTGATCAACCTGGTGTTCATTTTCTTCAAGACGCCTGAAGTACGTCCCATCGAATAAATGTGAACCCTGTCCGGTCTCTCATAGATCATGTCCATCTATAAAAACCGGGCGGGATGCACAAACCAGGACACAGGTAGGGCCGCAAACTTGCAATCGCCCCTATCTGTGTCCTGATAATTTTAAAGCGACGGCGAGGGCGGCGCGGCTGGCGAGGGCGGCAACCTGCCAGCCGCGCCGCCTGAGCGTCTCTTGGACCATTGAACGTCTCGCGAAACAAGGATAAAAAAGGGCTTATGGGGTAAAATAACGAGGATAATTCGCGCGCCTGGCAGCCGGGCGAAGGCCTCCGCCGGCGCGGGATGCAACAACTTATAACGAACGGAAGATTGATTGGGATGATCAAGAAAATTTTATGGGTATTGATTTGGATCGCTTGCCTGGGCCTGACAGAGACGGCCCACGCCCAAACCGGGAAGACTGACGCGCCGCAGGGTGGAACGGTGTTGTGCCTGCCGCAGGCGGCCTTGAGCGAGGCGGACGACTGCCTGCTGGCCGGCCCGGCGCAGTATTTGACCGACATGGCCCAGAAGGGGATTACTTTTCCGCCGCGCCCACTGCCGGCGCAAAAACCCGACCCGGCTTTGGTGCAAACCGGCCTCAACTACGCCAAGCTCAAAGAAAACCAGGACACACCCGTCTACGGCACCTTTGAGGACGCCCAGGCCGGCGTCAACGCGGTCAAGGTCATCGCCGCGGGCGCGTTGAAATTCATCTCCTATAGCAACACAGCCATTGTGGACGGCGGCGAGAAACCGGACTTTTTTGAACTGCGGGGCGGCGGCTGGATCTCGGTGGAAAGCGTAGCGTCGCGCATCTCGGCGGTACCCTGGTTCCAGGGCCTGGCCTTCGAGCGCACCCCGCCCAACGCCTTCGGCTGGATCGTTCCGCTGAACCCCAACGCGGAGACCAAGCACACGCCGGGCCTGCAAAATAATGACTTCACCGGCCACACGATCACGGAATATGGGCTGGTGCAGATTTACGCCGTGGAGCAGGTGAAGGGGAGCGACTGGTATATGGTGGGGCCGGATGAATGGCTGGAGGGCCGCCTGGTGGGGATGGTGACGCCGCGCAGCAGCCCGCCAGAGGGCGTCAGCGGCAGCCGCTGGATCGAGGTCAACCTGGAGGAGCAGACCCTGGCCGCTTACGACAACGGGCAGTTGGTCTTCGCGACGATGATCGCCACCGGGCTGGAGCCATTCTGGACGCGGCCGGGCGTCTTCCAGATTTACAACCGGCTGGAGACCACCGTGATGGCGGGGACGTTCGAGGCCGATCGCTCCGATTTTTATTACCTGGAAGACGTGCCCTGGACAATGTATTTCGATGACGCCCGCGCCCTGCACGGGGCGTACTGGCGGACGCGCTTTGGCTTCCCGCAATCACACGGCTGCGTGAATCTCTCGCCGGGCGACGCGCACTGGCTGTTCGACTGGGCCAAAGACAAAGACTGGGTCTATGTGTGGGATCCGAGCGGCAAGACACCCACCGACCCCAAGCTGTATACTTACGGAGCGCCATAAATGCTGTTGATTACCAACGCCAATGTGATCACCTGGGAAAGCCCCAACCGTTTGCTGGCTGACCAGGCGCTGCGGATCGAGGACGGGCTGATTCGAGAAATTGACGCCAGCCGGGAACTGGAAGCGCGCTATCCCCAAGCGGAGCGGCTCGACGCCGGCGGGCAGTGGGTGATGCCGGGCAATATCTGCGCCCACACGCACTTCTACGGCGCGTTTGCGCGCGGGCTGGCGATCCGCGGCGCGGCCCCGGCGGAGTTTAAGGAAATCCTGGAGAAGCTGTGGTGGCGGCTGGATAAATGCCTGACGTTGGAAGATGTGCGCTACTCGGCGCTGACCTGCCTGGTGGACGCCATCAAGCATGGCACGACTACTCTGTTCGACCACCACGCCTCGCCCAACGCGATTGACGGCTCGCTGGATGTGCTGGCGGAAGCAGTGCAGCAGGCCGGCTTGCGGGCGGCGCTGTGCTACGAAGTCACGGATCGCGATGGCGACGAGAAGGCGCGGGCTGGCATGCGCGAAAATGTGCGCTTTTTGCAGCGCGTGCAGAACGAAAAGCCGCCCATGCTGGCCGGCGCCTTTGGCCTGCACGCCGCGCTGACCCTCTCTAACGCGACGCTGGAGGCCTGCCGCGAGGCGGCCCCGGAGGGGAGCGGCTTCCACATCCACGTCGCCGAAAGCCCCGACGATGCCTATACGCTAGGAATACGCTACGACGGCGGCTGGCCGGTGGACTGGCTGTACCGCTTCGGCATCCTGGGGGATAAAACGATCGCCGCCCACTGCGTGCATATTGACGAGTATGAGATCAAACACCTGGCAGAGACGCAAACCTGGGTGACGCATCAGCCGCGCTCCAACATGAACAACGCGGTGGGGGTGGCGGCGGTGGAGGACATGCTGGAGGCGGGGGTCAAGGTCTGCCTGGGCAATGATGGTTTCTCCAACGCCATGTGGGAGGAGTGGAAGACGACCTATTTGCTGCACAAATGCCATACTGAAGACCCGCGGCGGATGGGGGCCGACCGCGTGGTGCAGATGGGCGTTTATCACAACGCGGCGCTGGCGAGCGCCTATTTCCCCCAGGCCCCGATCGGGGTCATCCAACCGGGGGCGGCGGCGGATTTGATCTGCGTCGAGTACTGGCCGATCACGCCGCTCAACGCCGGCAACCTGCCGTGGCAGATCATCTTTGGCTTCCGCGACAGCATGGTGACGGCGACGATCGCCGGCGGGAAGGTGTTGATGAAAGACCGCCGCCTGCTGACGCTGGATGAGGCGGAAATCGCCGCCAACGCGCGGGCGCTGGCGCAAAAAGTCTGGCAGCGTTATAACGAGGAATGAGATGAGCGACATCGAAAGCAAGCTTGCAAACAGTGAAGCCGCCGGGGAGCGCCCGATCATTGCTGTCCTGGGCGGGACGGGCAAAGAAGGCAAGGGCCTGGCCTACCGTTGGGCCAGGGCTGGCTACCGGGTGTTGATCGGCTCGCGCCAGCGTGAGAAAGCCGAAGCCAGCGCGGCCGAATTAAACGCGCGGCTGAGCGGCCTGGCGGCGATCCCGGTTGAGGGGCTGCCCAACCTGGAGGCGGCGCAGCGCGCCGCCATTTTGACGCTGACCGTGCCTTACAGCGCCCACCGCGCCACACTGGAGAGCATCCAAGAGGCGGCGCAGGGCAAGCTCTTGATTGATGTCACCGTCCCCCTGGTCCCGCCCAAAGTGAGCAGGGCGCAAATGCCGGCGGCCGGCTCGGCGGCGCAGGAGGCGCGCCAGATCTTGGGCGAGGGGGTGGAGGTGGTGGACGCCTTCCAGAACATTTCATACGAACACCTGATGCAAGACGAGGCGGTGGAATGCGACGTGCTGGTGACTGGCTCGAGCAAAGCAGCCCGCCAGGAGGCGCTGAAGCTGGTGACGGCGGCCGGCATGACCGGCTGGGACGCAGGGCCGATTGAAAATTCGATGGTGGTCGAGGGGCTGACGAGCGTGCTGATCCATCTCAACCGGCAGTATGGGGTCGAGGCGGCCGGGATTCGCATCACGGGCATGCCCTCGCAAACCCTTCGAGAAGGGGGCGCGTCATGACGCTGACGCTGACCCCCCTGCCGGGCATCCCGATGGTGCGCCCTGGGGATGACCTGGGAGCGATCGTGCTGCACGGGCTGGAGGCGGCCGGGCTGCAGCTGGCTGATGGGGATGTGCTGGTGTTGGCGCAAAAGATCGTCTCAAAGGCCGAGGGGCGGCTGGTCGCTTTAAACAGCGTCACGCCATCGGCCAGGGCGCTTGAGCTGGCGGCGCGCAGCGAAAAGGATGCGCGCGTGGTGGAACTGATCCTGCAGGAGAGCCGCGAGGTGCTGCGCGTGCGGCCTGGCACGATCATCGTCGAACACCGCCTGGGCTTCGTGTGCGCCAGTGCGGGGATTGACCACTCGAATGTGGCCGGCGAGGGGCAGGCGGACGAGGAATGGGTGCTGCTGCTGCCGCAAGACCCGGATCAGTCGGCGGCGCGCCTGCGGCAAAGGCTGGAGGCGGCCAGCGGCGCCAGGCTGGGCGTGATGATTATCGACTCGCATGGGCGCGCCTGGCGGATCGGGGTGGTGGGCGCAGCGATCGGGTTTTCGGGCCTGCCGGGGATCGTGGATATGCGCGGGCAGGCGGACTTGTTCGGCTACACGCTGCGGATTACGTTGATCGCCGCGGCGGATGAACTGGCCGCCGCCGCTTCGCTGGTGATGGGCCAGGCAGCCGAGGGGACGCCCGTGGTGCATGGGCGCGGTTTTCCGTACCCCCTGCGCGAGGGCAGCCTGGGCGAACTGCTGCGCCCCAAAGAACAGGATATGTTCCGCTGAAAGAAGAGCCGCGAAAGATGAGACGCGAAAGAAGAGACGCGAAAGAAGAGACGCGAAAGAAGAGCGCGAAAGAAGAGCGCGAAAGAAGAGACGCGAAAGGTGAGCCAATGAATGCCGTCAATGCCGCAAAGTCGCTCAACAACCCCCGCTTCTGGGATACGCTGGATAACCTGGTGGAAAGCTGCCCGATTGTGATTGACCGCCCCAAGGGACAGCCCCACCCCCGCTATCCCGACCTGATCTACCCGCTCGATTACGGCTACCTGGAAGGCACTTCGGGCGGGGATGGCGGCGGGATTGATGTCTGGATCGGGTCGTTGGGCGGGAAGGCACTGGTGGGCCTGCTCTGCACCTTCGACCCCGGCAAGCGCGATGCCGAGGTGAAGCTGCTGCTGGGCTGCACCCTTGAGGACGTGCGCACCATTTTAAATTTCAACAACAGCAGCATGCGCTACTGGTTCACCCCGCGCCCGGCGGCGGAAGAGGCCTGGACAGGTGCGCAGTGAGGCGCAAAAAAAACGTCAAACGTTACATCAAACGCCAAAAGGAGGCGGCAATGACCGGACGTAAAAATAATCCACTCTTGTGGTTTGGCCTGGGGTTGGGAATCGGCGCAGTCGCCGCCAGCCTCCATAAAGTTCTGACAGTGTCCAATGAACTGCTCAAAGGGGATCAGGTGGAGGCTTTGCTCCACCCGGCGCGCGGGGTGGGTTTTACAGAGCAGCGCGCCGATGAAGTCTATACGGTCACGCATACGGTTGAAGACGGCATTGAGCGCATCCACTATTTGCCGCACAAGCGCCGCTTCGAGACGCCGATTTTGATGCAGCACGGCATGTGGCACGGCGCCTGGTGCTGGCAGACCTGGCAGGCGCTGCTGGCCGAATGGGGCTGGGAAAGCATTGCCATCAGCCAGCCGGGGCATGGCCGTTCGCCCGTCCAACGCCCGCTCATGTTCTGCACACTGGAATACTACCTGAGCTTTCTCAAAGCGGAGGTGGAGCGCCTGCCGCGCAAGCCGGTGCTGATGGGCCACAGCATGGGCGGAGCGCTGACCCAGTGGTACCTGAAATATGTGGGCGACGATCTGCCGGCGGCGGTGCTGGTCGCGCCGTGGAACGCCTTCAACAGCGTGACGGACAGCGTTTTCATGGCGCTGCAGGCCGACCCGGTGGGCATGCTGCTGAATTTATTCAACAGCACGGCGAACGCCTCGATGCGCATGCCGCGCAGCGCGGCGCGCCAACTGCTTTCGCCGCGCAGCATTTACACGCCGGAGGAGTTTCACGCCAGGCTGGGCGGCGAGTCGGGGCTGGTGCTGTTCGAACACTGCCCGCCGCGCTGGACGCCGCCGGTCAATGTGCAAACGCCGCTACTGCTGCTGGCCGGCGAGAAAGACGCGGTGGTTGGCCTGGAGGGGCTGCGTCGATCGGCGGCCTATTACGGGGCGACGTTCGTGGTTGTACCAGAGGGCGCCCACAACCTGATGCACGAGTACAATTACCGCGAGACGGCGGAGACAATCCACCACTGGCTGGTGGAACGAGTGGCTTGATATTCGGAGGTATAGAGATGAACATTCCGGCTCAATTTCTCGATCTATTGCAAGAGGAAACCCGGGCATTTGCCTACCTGGCGACCGTGATGAAAGACGGTTCGCCGCAGGTGACGCCGATCTGGTTCGATACGGACGGCGAGTACATTTTGATCAATTCGGCGGCCGGGCGCGCCAAAGACCGCAACATGCGCCAGCGGCCGCAGGTGGCGCTGACGATCCAGGATCCGAAAAACCCCTACCGCTATTTGCAGATTCGCGGGCAGGTGGTGGAAATCACAACGGAAGGGGCGGCGGCGCATATTGACCGCCTGGCCGGCAAGTACACCGGCGTAGCGCAGTACCAGGGCCATAAGGCGGATGAACAACGCGTGACTTATAAGATCCGCGTTGAACGCGTGGCCGGCATGGGGTAGGCGCAATGAAGACGATCCCAACACAGTATCTCGATCTATTCCAGGATGAAACGCGGGCGCACGCCTTCCTGGCGACCTTGATGAAAGACGGTTCGCCGCAGGTGACGCCGGTCTGGTTCGACACGGACGGCGAGTACATTTTCGTCAACTCGGCAGCCGGGCGCATCAAAGACCGCAACATGCGCCAGCGGCGGCAGGTGGCGCTGGCGATCCAGGACCCGAAAAACCCCGGGCGCTATATCCAAATTCGCGGCGAGGTGGTTGAGGCGACGACCGAAGGGGCGGACGAACACGCCGACCGGCTGGCGGGCAAGTACACCGGCGTGGCAAAGTACACCTTCCGGCAGCCCGGCGAACAGCGGGTGCGTTACAAAATCCGTCCCGATCACGTGACGGGCATGGGGTAAGCCTACGCTCGCCGCCGACGAGGCCGCCGCCTTTCTGCGCTCGCGCCGCTCGGTGCGCCGCTGGCGACCTGACCCGATCCCGCGGGAGGTGTTGGCGCGCGTGCTGGAGACGGCGACTTACGCCCCGTCGGCCCACAACCGGCAGCCGTGGCGCTTCGCCGCGCTGACCTCCCCCGAAGCCAAAACGCGCCTGGCGGAGGCGCTGGGCGAGGTCTTGCGCCAGGCGCTGGCGCAAGATGCGCTGACGAGCGAGGAAATTGCGGCGCGGGTGGAGCGCTCGCGGCGGCGGATTGGGCGCGCCCCGGCGGCGGTTGTGCTGTGCGCCGATTTCACCGCCGCCGCCCCCTACCCGGACGAAGAGCGGCAGGCGGCGGATAACCTGATGCTGGTGCAGGATGCGACCCTGGCCGGCGGGACGCTGCTGCTGGCGGCGCACGCCGAAGGGCTGGGCGGCGTGTGGATGTGCGCGCCGCTCTTCGCGCCGGAAACGACGCGCGAGGCGCTCGGCCTGCCGGAAAGCTGGGAGCCGCTGGCGCTGATCCTGCTCGGCTATCCTGAGAACATTCCCGCCGCCCGGGCGCGCAAAGCGCTGGATGAGGTGGCGCGTTTTTATTAAGAGGCAGCTATGGCGCATTTGGAACATGTGGTCGCCCTGGCGGGCGGTGTGGGCGGGGCGAAGATGGCGCACGGCCTGGCGCAGTGCCTGCCGCCCGCAGTCCTGACGGTGATCGTCAATGTCGGCGATGATTTTGAGCATTGGGGGTTAAAAATCTGCCCCGACCTGGACACGGTCTGCTACACGCTGGCCGGCCTGGCCAACCCGGCGACAGGCTGGGGGCGGGCAGAGGAAAGCTGGCGGGTGTTTGAACAGGTGCGCGCCCTGGGCGGAGCGGACTGGTTCCGCATGGGCGACTTAGACCTGGCCACGCACCTGGAGCGCAGCCGCCGCCTGCGGGCGGGGGAAACCTTGAGCCAGATCACGGCTGATTTTTGCCGGCGCTGGGGGATCGAACTTACAGTTTTGCCAATTACTGATGACAACGTCCCAACTTGGGTGTATACTGATATTGGAGAATTGCCCTTTCAAGAGTACTTTGTCAAACAACAATGCCAGCCGCGGGTGCTTGGCTTTCGCTTCGACGGCGCAGACCGGGCCACGCCAGCCCCCAGCGTGATTGAACGCTTACGCGCCGCCGATCTCGTCGTCGTCTGTCCGTCGAACCCGTGGGTGAGCATAGACCCGATCCTGGCGATCGGCGGCGTCCGCGAGGCGCTGCAAGGCCGCCCGGCGGTGGCCGTCTCGCCGATCATCGGCGGGAAGACGGTGAAGGGCCCGGCGGCGAAGATGTACGCCGAACTGGGCATCCAGCCCTCGGCGCTGGCGGTCGCTCAGCATTACAGCGCCTGGCTGCGCGGTTTTGTGTTAGACCACGCAGACGCAGCGCAGACAGAGGCGGTGGAGTCCCTGGGCCTTGTCACACTGACGACCGATACGCTAATGCCCGATGGCGCAGCCCGCCGCCGCCTGGCCAGTGAAACCCTGGCCTTTGCCGCCAGGCTTTAATTGTCTAATCAAAATTTCAGGCTCGTCAATCAATTCTCCTATGACGCTTTGGGCTATTGTACCGGTAAAACCTTTGCAACGCGGGAAATCTCGCCTGGCGAGTGTGCTTTCCCCGCAAGAACGACTCTCCCTCAACCAACGCCTGCTGGCGCACACCCTGCACACCCTGAAAGGCATCCCAGAACTGGAACATGTGCTGGTGGTCAGCCGCGATTCGACCGCCCTGGCGTTGGCGCGTAAACTTGGGGCGCGCACGGTGCAAGAGGACGGCGCGCCGCATTTGAACATTGCCCTGGCGCGGGCGACGGTGTTTGTGCGGCGCTTCGCGACGCGCGGGGTGTTGATTGTGCCGGCGGATCTGCCCTTGCTGACCGCCGAGGATGTCAGCATTATGCTTAACTATGCGCATGACCCGCCGGTGGTGGCGGTTGCGCCCGACCGGCGGCGGCAAGGCACCAACGCCCTGCTGGTCTCTCCCCCTGGACTGATCGAGTACGATTTCGGCGAACAATCCTTCGCGCGGCACTGCGCCCTGGCGCGGCAGGCCGGGGCGCGCCTGGAGATCGTAGACCTGCCCTCGCTGGCGCTGGATGTGGATATCCCTGAAGACCTGGCGCTGGCCGGGAAGGCGTTGGAAGAATTAGGAAGTATGCAGGATGAATTATGAATGAGGCAGAAAGGAGAAGGAAGCGATGAGGGTTGCTCTTTATTTACAAGATTCGCATGATCTGCGCGCCGGGCTGGAGGATGTGCGCTACGCAGAGCAAAAAGGCTTTGAGGCGGTGTGGCAGGCGGAGAGCCGCCTGGTGCGCGACGCGATTGTGCCGATGGCGGCATACGCGGCGGTGACGGAGCGGATTAAGGTCGGTTCGGGGGTGATCAATAACTGGACGCGCAATATCGGTCTGCTGGCGGCGACGTATCTGACGCTGGACGACCTGGCGCCCAACCGGGTGATCTGCGGGATCGGGGCGTGGTGGGATCCGCTGGCGCGCAATGTGGGCATCGAACGGCGCAAGCCGCTGCTGGCGATGCGCGAGACGATCACGGTGATGCGCCGGCTGCTGAATATGGAGCGGGTGACGTTCCACGGCGAGTTCATCCATGTGGATGGGATCGAGCTGGATGTGGTGCATGGGCGGCGCGAGCCGCGCCAGGTGCCGATCATGATCGGGGCGACGGGGGATCAGATGATGGAGATGACCGGCGAGCTGGCGGATGGAGTCGTGCTGAATTATTGTGTGCCGCCGGAATACAATGACCGGGCGCTGGAACTGCTGGAGAAGGGGGCGCGCAAGGCCGGGCGCACGCTGGAGGCGATTGACCGCCCGCAGTTGATTGTGTGTTCGGTGGATTATGATCACGAGCGGGCGATCGATTCGACGCGCATGCTGCTCTGCCAGTACCTGGCGCAGCAGCCGCACATTGCCAAGGCTTCGGGGGTGTCGGAGGAGGTGGTGCGGCAGATCCAGTCTATTTTGGGCTGGCCGGCGACGAAGGAGCAGATCAACCGCGCCAAGCACCTGGTGCCGGAGGAGTTGATCCACCGCATTACGGCTTCGGGGACGCCGGCGGAGGCGCGGGTGAAGGTGATGGAGTATTGTAAGCGCGGCTGCACCTGCCCGATTTTGTATCCGGTGGGCGGGGATGTGAAGCTGTTGGTGGATACGTTTGAGGATTTTTGAGGCGCTGCGCTCTTGAATGGATAAGAAATCAATCTCAGAACGCGATATTTGCACGAAGTTCATCACGCCAGCCATTAAGGATGTGGCGGGGTGGGAACATTCGCAATTCTTTGAAGAATTCACATTGGGGAAAATCCATGTGCGCGGGAAGTCGGTGAAGCGCGGGGCAAGAGATCGGGCGGACTACATTCTGTTTTACCAGCCGCACCTGCCGCTGGCGATTATCGAAGCCAAGGATAATCACCACGAGATGGGGGCGGGGATGCAGCAGGCCCTGCGCTACGCCGAGATGCTCGATATCCCCTTTGCGTACAGCACCAATGGGGATGGGTTCATTGAGCATGACCGCACCCGCACAGACGGCGCGCTGGAACGCATGCTCGGATTGAATGAGTTCCCGTCGCCGCAGGAACTGTGGGCGCGATATAAAGCCTGGAAGCAGATCAAGCCCGAAGAGGAGAAAATCATCACCCAGCCGTATTTCATCGGAGAGAAGCCGCCGCGCTATTATCAGCAGACGGCGATCAACCGCACGCTGGAAGCGATTGCCAAAGACCGGAACCGCATTTTGCTGGTCATGGCCACCGGCACAGGCAAGACCTATACCGCTTTCCAGATTATGTGGCGGCTGTGGAAAGCCAAAAAGAAGAAACGCATCCTGTTCCTGGCGGATCGGAATATCCTGGTGGATCAGGCGCGGCTGAACGATTTTAAGTATTTTGGCGAGGTGATGACCAAGATCAGCGCCCGCGTCGTGGACAAATCCTTCGAGGTTTACCTGGCGCTGTACCAGGCGGTTTCAGGTACAGAAGAGGCGATGAATGTTTACAAGCAGTTCTCACCAGAGTTTTTTGACCTGATCTTCGTGGATGAGTGTCACCGCGGCAGCGCGGCGGAGGACTCGGCCTGGCGCGCAATCCTGGAATATTTTAAACCAGCCACCCAGATCGGGCTGACCGCCACCCCCAAAGAGACGGTGGATATTTCCAACCGAGATTATTTTGGCGAACCAGTTTACAGCTACTCGCTCAAGCAGGGCATTGAGGATGGTTTTCTCGCCCCGTACAAGGTCATCCGGATCGAGATCGATCGCGATATTGACGGTTGGCGTCCGCACGAGGGGCAAAAGGATGCCTACGGCTATGAAATCCCGGATGAAGTTTATTACGGCGTGGATTTCGATAAGACGCTGGTGATCGAGGAGCGGACGCAGTTGGCGGCGCGCCTGGTCACCGAGCATCTCAAACAAACCAACCGCATGCAGAAAACGATTTTGTTCTGCCGGGATATCCAGCATGCCGAGGAGATGCGCCGGGCGCTGATTAATGAAAACGGCGATCTGTTCTTCCAGAATCACAAGTACATTCTGCGCATCACCGGCGACAGCCCGGATGGCAAACGCGAACTCGATTCTTTCATTGACCCCAATGAACCCTATCCGGTGCTGGTGACAACGTCGAAGCTGCTTGGAACTGGTGTGGATACGCAGACGGTGCAGTTAATTGTCATTGACAGCATCGTCAACTCGATGACCGAGTTCAAACAAATGATCGGGCGTGGGACGCGGGTGGTGGAGAAAAAGAACAAGCTCTATTTCACGATCATGGATTTTCGCAACGCCACGCGCTTATTCCGCGATAAGGATTTCGATGGCGACCCGGCGCAGGTCTACGAGCCAACGCCAGGCGATCCGGTGACGCCCATCGAAACGGAAGACAGCGATAAGGGAGATGAACCCAATGGCGACAACGATGAGGGGGAGACGCCGCGCAAGCTCGTGGTCAAAGATAAGGTCGGCGTCTACGTCAGTTCGTCCCAGGTGCAGTACATCGGCGCGGATGGCAAGCTGGTGACAGAATCGTTTACTGATTACACCCGCCAAAACCTGGTCACGAAATTCCCGACCGTAGAGACCTTTCTGACTGCCTGGTTCAACGCGGAGCGTAAAAAGGCGATTGTGGAAGAACTGCTTGAGCAGGGCGTCTTTTTAGAACACTTGCAGGAAGCAGTCGGGCTGGAACTGGACCCCTTTGACCTGATCTGCCACGTGGCCTTTGACCGCAAGGCGCAGACGCGCAGCGAGCGCGCCAATCATGCCCGCCACAAACCGGGGTATTTCGAGAAGTACGGCCCGGCCGCGCGCAAGGTGCTGGAGGCGCTCGTGACGAAATTCGCCGATGACGGTTACGCCACGCTGGATAAGGTGATGGACGATGGCGAGTTCGTCAATTTTTTGAGTTCGCCGCCCTTTAACCAGATCGGGCGTCCGCTGGAAGTGGTGCGGGCCTTTGGCGGCAAGGATGGCTTTCGCGCCGCGATGCGGGAATTGCAGGCAGTGATTTACGAGGAATGATGTCAATTTCAACCACGGTAAAAGCCATACAAGACATTATGCGCCAGGATGCAGGGGTGGATGGGGACGCCCAGCGCCTTTCGCAGTTGACCTGGCTGTTGTTCTTAAAGATTTTCGACGACCGCGAAGCGGAATATGAACTGGACAGCGCGTACCAGTCCCCCATCCCGGCCAACCTGCGCTGGCGTCATTGGGCGGCGAACGCCGAAGGGCAGACCGGCGAGGCGCTGTTGGAGTTTGTTGATACGCAGCTTTTCCCATCGCTCAAAGACCAGCAGAAAATGCTCGCCAGCGGCAACCCACGCGCCCGCGTAGTCCATGATGTGTTCGTCGATTCGTACAACTACATGAAGTCCGGCACGCTGCTGCGACAGGTGGTCAACCGCATCAACGAGATTGACTTCACCTCCAGCCAGGATCGCCACCTGTTCAACGACCTGTACGAGAAAATCCTGCGCGACCTGCAAGGCGCGGGCAACGCCGGCGAATATTACACCCCGCGCGCCGTGACGCAGTTCATGGTGGATATGACCGACCCGCAGTTGGGTCAGATCGTTCTCGACCCGGCCTGCGGCACGGGCGGGTTTTTGGTCTGCGCGCTGGAACATCTCCGCGCCAGATACGTCAAAAATGACGCCGACTTGAAGGTGCTGCAAACTTCCATCCGCGGGATCGAAAAAAAGCCGCTGCCGCACCTGCTGGCGATGACCAATTTGATCTTGCACGATATTGAAGTGCCGCAGATCCTCCACGACAACTCCCTCACCCGCCGGCCGTACAAGGATTACGACGAATCTGAGCAGGTGGATGTCATCCTGACC
>CAIQJJ010000601.1 GCA_903872065.1 uncultured Anaerolineales bacterium
CGATCGCCTGGATCGCCTTCAACCGTTCGCGGCCGCCTTCCAGCTTCACCGCGTCCATGCCGGCCTCTTGCAGAAAGCGCCCGGCGTTGCGCACCGCCTCTTCGACCGAGGCCTGGTAAGACATAAACGGCATATCGCCGACGCGCAAAGCATTCTTTGCCCCGCGCGCCACCGCCTTGCAGTGATGGAGCATATCTTCCATTGTCACCGGCAGCGTATTCTCATAGCCGAGGACGACCATACCGAGCGAATCGCCGACCAGAATCGAATCAACCCCGGCCTGATCGAGAATCTGCGCCGTGGGGTAATCATAAGCGGTCAGCATCGTGATCGCCTCGCCGTGCTCTTTCTTGCTTTGCAAAGTGCGCACGGTGACTTTTTTTCGTTCAACGTTTTGAATTTGAGGTGGAATCGTAGACATGGTACCCTCCATTGGGTAGGGGCCAAAAATATCTTCCTCCCCCTCTCCATCGGTTCTTGCGATGGGGAGGGTTGGGGTGGGGTACGTCTTGTTCACAAGTGATACAAGCGTAAAACAATTATCCTAGAAAAAGGGAAAAATTGCAAGACACATAGTACAATCACCCCGCAATGCGTACCCTCTTCTCCCACCTCAACCGCCTCCTGGGTTGGACGCGCCACAGCTTCTATATCCTAAGCGCGTTTGTCTTAACCTGCGGCCTGATCATCTACATTTGGCGGCCGCTGGCCGAAGAATACCTCGCCTATATGGATTGGAGCGGTGCATGGTGGTTGTGGCTGGACTGGCTGTTGATCGGCGTCTTCCTGTTCATGTCGCTGCTCATCATGGCAAAAGCCGATCTGCGCGCCGACCTCAAACTCATTTTTGTCGCGACCCTGGGCGGCCTGGTGATCGAAAGTTGGGGGACGCAGACCAGTTTGTGGGTGTACTACACCGCCGAACGCCCTCCCTTATGGATTATCCCTGCCTGGCCCATCGCCGCCCTTTCCACCGACCGCCTGGCGCGCTGCTGCGATTGGCTCTTGCGGCGGCTGTGGGCGGCAGCGCGCCTCGCGCCTCTCGCGCCGCCCATCCTGCGCAGCGTTTATGGATTGATCTTCGCCCCCTTCCTGGCTTTGCTGCTGGCGTTTACCGCCCCCACGTTTGCCAAACCCCTCACCGGCATGGCGGTGATCTTGTGCATCTTCCTCATCCTGACCCCTCCCGATCAGCGGAAAATGTCCATTGTCTTCATCGCCGGCGCCGCCCTGGGCTACTTTTTGGAGCTTTGGGGCACCACTCGCGAGTGTTGGACCTATTACACGCTGCAAAAACCGCCTCTTTTCGCTGTCCTTGCGCATGGCATGGCCTCAGTGGCCTTCTGGCGCACTCAACTTGTCTTGGAGAAACTTTATGAAAAAAGAATACCGCTATTACGACGTTTTTCCCCGCCTCTTGCGCGCCGCGCGCGAGACATGGATCACCATTCACCCCCGTTTTAGTCACGTCGCCTTCGACCCGGAGCAGGTTTATGAGATCAGCTTGAGCCCGGCTGAAGGCGTCCGGGGCCAGATGGGGGCAGCGAAGGAAGAGCATTTGCTCCTCAAACCCGAAAACGGCGATTTGCGTTTTCCACTTCAGATCGAAGGGGAGCAGGAATATGTCGTCTTTCTACAGGCCGCTGACCGGCGGATTGCTGAATTTCGCCTTTACGCCCTGGAGGAGGACCTCTTTGCCCGCCGCCCCTACAAAGGGGATTTTCACATGCACACCTGCTACTCGGATGGCAAAGAGTCGCCAGCCTATCTGACCGCCGCCTGTCGCAAGATCGGCATGGACTTTATGGCGATCACCGATCACGCCCGCTATTACCCCTCCCTGGAAGCGATCGAAGCCTTCAAGGATGCGCCGGTTGACTTGCGCATTTATCCCGGCGAAGAAGTTCACCCGCCCAACAACCGTGTTCATATTGTGAATTTTGGCGGCAGTTTCAGCATTAATGAACTCTTCCACAGCGACCAGTATTTGGCCGAAGTGCGCGCCATTGCCGCCTCCCAGGAGATTCGCGTCGAAGGTGGGTCTTTAGATGAAAGCGCGCGTTATCCTTATGCCTCATGTGTCTGGTGCTTCGAGAAAATTCGTGAGGCAGGCGGTTTGGGCATCTTCTGCCACCCCTACTGGTATTCCGGGCGCGCCTACGATGTCCCCGTGGCGTTGACCGATTTGCTTTTCGAGCATCAGCCCTACGATGCTTTGGAACTGATCGGCGGCTATCACCTGCACGAAGTCGAATCGAACACCTTGCAAGTAGCCCGCTATCACGATGAACGCGCCAAAGGAAAGTCCATCCCTGTGGTTGGTGTGAGTGATTCGCACGGCTGTGAGGCCGGCAACCTGTTCGGTTGGTACTATACCATTGCTTTCTCTCCCTCGTTAGACCTGCCAGACCTGATCGCCAGCATCAAAGATTTGTACTCGGTAGCGGTTGAGGCGCTTCCCAACGAAGCGGCGCGCGCCTATGGGCCGTTTCGCCTGGTGCGCTACGCTCAGTTCTTGATGCGCGAAATCTTCCCGCTGCACGATGAATATTGTCTTGAGGAAGGGCGGCTGATGCTGGCCTACGCCGCCGGCGAGCGCGAATGCGCCGCCGACTTGCGCAGGTTGCAAGGGCGGGTGGCAGGTCTGTACAAACGGTTGTGGGCAGAGGCTTAAGCGTCGTCTTGCAACTCCTCCCACTCTTTCATTAATGCCTCCAACTGTTCTTGCATGCGTACATAGTCATTGCCCATCTTTTGCACCTTCGCCGGGTCGGCGGGAGGGTTTTCAAGGGCGCGCCCCAGGGCGGCGCTCTCCGCTTCAAGCGCAGTGATTTCTTTTTCAACGCTGCTTAACCGGTTGCGCCGGCGTTTTTCTTCCGGCGAGATGCGCGAGGTTCCTTTGCTCACCCCTGCTTTGCTGCTCGCGGCGCTCTTGCTTCCGCTGGCGCTTTTTCCGTCCGGCGCGGCGAGTGCGGATGGCGTTCCCCACTCGTCGTCCTTCTCGCTTGCGCCGGCCAGGGCCGCCTTCGCGTGTTCACGCTCGGCCTCTTTCCAGGCGCGATATTCGCTGTAGCTGCCCTTGAAGACGTGCAGGATGCCGCGTTCTTCCTCAATCTCCCAGATTTGGGTCGCCAGGGCGTCAATCAAATAGCGGTCGTGCGAGACGAGCAGGATGGTGCCTTGGAAGCGATCCAGTACATCTTGCAGCACCTCCTGCGAGGGAATGTCCAGGTGATTGGTGGGTTCATCCAACAGCAGCAGGTTGGCGTTGCTGAGCGCCAGCTTGGCCAGCGCCAGGCGGCTGCCCTCGCCTCCCGAAAGCACCTCCACCTTCTTGAAAACATCATCGCCGGTGAACAGAAATTGGGCCAGGTAATTGCGCACCTCGCCCAGCAGCATGTGAGGCGCCACCGAGTCGATCTCCTCCAGCAGGGTGCGCGCCGGGTTCAAGTCTTCATGCACCTGGGCAAAGTAGCCGATCTTCAAGCTGGCCCCCAGAGACACATCCCCTTTCAGTGGAGGGTGATGGCTGAGAATGGTTTTGAGGAAAGTGGTTTTGCCGGCCCCATTCGGCCCGATCAACGCCGCGGTTTCCAGCCGGCGCAGTTCGATATTCTCGGTGCGGAAGAGCGGCCGATCCGGGTAGCCGACCGTCAGGGAATGGGTGCGCAGCACCAGATCGCCGGAGCGGTAGCTGGCATGGAGGTGCAGGCTCAAGCCTGGCGGGCGGTTGACCGGCGGGCGTAAGGAGCGCACCCGGCGCTCCGCCTCTTCGACGCTGTAAGGGCTGACGGTCGTCGTCACATCCTCGCTGATCGACCCCCAGTTGCGTCCCACCACCTGATCCAGCCCCAATTGTTCGATCGCTTGCAGATAGCGCGATAGGCGGCGCAGCCGGCCCTTCGCCTGCTGCACGTTTTGGCCGGAGATGTTCTTCTTAATATATTCCAGGTCTTTGAGCAGCTTGTCCTTTTCGCTCTCAAAGATTTCCATGCGGTGTTCCCAGCGACGCTGGCGATCCAACACGTATGCCGAGTAGTTGCCGTGATACATTTCAAACCCGCTGCGCGACATCTCAAAGACCACATTTGCCACGCGGTCGAGAAAATAACGATCGTGAGAGACAATCAGCGCCGCCCCTTCCCAGCGGCTCAAGTAATCTTCCAGCCATTCCACCGCCGCAATATCCAGGTGATTGGTCGGCTCGTCGAGGATGAGCATATCCGGGTCGAGCAAGAGCAGGCGCGCCAGTAAAGCTCGCGTGCGCTGTCCGCCGGAAAGGTGGTTCAGTGGATACTGAAATTCATCGGGGGTGAAGCCCAGGCCGGTCAGCACCTGTTTGATGCGGGTCAGGTAGAGATAGCCGCCGCGCCGCTCGAACTCGGCCTGCAGCACGCCGTATTTTTCCAACGCGGCTTCGGTTTCTTCCGCGTTCGACATGCGCGCTTCCAGGCGCGTCAGCTCCGCTTCCTGGGCGCGCAAGTGAGCGAACGCCTCCAGGCACACCTCCCAGAGCGTCAGCCCCGATTCAAAGGCAGCGTCATTCGCCGCTTCTTGCGGCAGGTAGCCCATGCGCAGATTTTTAGCCCGCGCCACCGTCCCATCGCTGGCTGTTTCCGCGCCGGATAAAATCCGCAAGAGCGTGGTCTTGCCGATGCCATTGGGCCCCACAATTGCCGCCCGCGCCCCTTTCGGAATCGCAAACGTGATCCCTGCAAAAATATCATGCTGTCCGTAAGATTTTGTTAGACCTGTTACCGTAATTAAAGACATAATCTATCACCGCGATCATTGCCCGGAACATTTAATGCCCTGGCAGCGTTTAATTTTTGATATTCCGTCCAATTTTACCCCACCATTCTGCGTTATAATGCAAGCAAAATTTCTGAAATGGTTTTGCCCATGAATCAATCTCGTCCTGTTCGTCGTAAACGTTCCAATTCTGGTAGTCCCATTGTATGGGGGCTGTTCGTTGCCTTTTTGCTGGCCGCGGCTGTGACCGCCTATTTAACCTTTGTTGTGGTGCGCGATGCGGTCGCCTCGTGGATCACCACGCCGCTGGAGGGCATCCCGGTTTCGCAAGGCGAGCCCTTGCCAACCGCGGCCTCGAACCCTGAGGGGACGCCGCTCCCTCCCAATGTGCCTCTGCAAGAGATGGGCCCCGCGCCTCAGCCCTGGGATGGCGCTACGCGTGTGACGCTCCTGGTGATGGGCTATGATTACGGGGATTGGTCGGATGAGCGCAAGTGTCCTTGCCGCACCGATACCATGGTCTTGCTGACCCTCGATCCGCTGACGCAAAGCGCAGGGATGCTTTCCATCCCGCGCGACTTGTGGGTCAGTATCCCTGGCTTTGCCGATAATTATAAAATCAATACCGCCTACTACCTGGGCGACGCCAATCAGTTGCCCGATGGCGGGCCAGGATTGGCGATCCGGACGGTGGAACAGCTTTTGGGGGTGCCAGTGGATTTTTACGCCACGATTGACTTTACCTCATTCGAGCGTTTTGTAGATGAAATCGGCGGGGTGGAGTTGGAAGTGCCTTACGAAATTAAGGTGGACCCGGTTGGCCCTGGTAATACGGTGATCCTTCAGCCGGGCGTGCAAATGCTTACCGGCCCGGTGGCGTTAGCCTATGCCCGCAACCGCTATACCGAGGGCGGCGATTTTGACCGCGCCACGCGCACTCAGCAGGTCATTATGGCGATCCGCGACCGTGTCTTGAGCGTGGATATGCTGCCCACTTTGATCCAAAAATCGCCGCAGTTATACAACGAACTGGCTTCGGGGGTTAAAACCAACCTGACCCTCGAACAGGTGATTAAATTGGCCTGGACGGCGCAGCAAATTCAAAAAGATCATATTCAAAGCGGCGTGATCAGCCCGCCGAATATGGTCTTGCTGGGCAAATCGCCCGACGGGACGCAAGATATTCTCATTCCGGTGCCAGAAGAGATTCGCAAACTGCGCGATGAGATTTTTACCACCAGCGGCCCGGTCAGCCCGGTCTCGGCTTCCGCCGACTTGAAAACGCTCATGACCGAGGAAGCCGCCCGCGTGGCGGTGCTGAATGGCTCTTATGTGACTGGTATTGCGGGTCAAACCCAGACCTTCTTGCTGGATCAGGGATTGAATGTAACTACGACCGGCAATGCTGAACAGGCCACTTCGGCGACGAAAATTATTGACTATACCGGCAAGCCTTATACGATAAAATACTTGATCCAGGTGATGGCTTTGCCCGAAAATGTGCAGATTTACAACAGCTACGATCCCAACAGCCAGGTGGATCTGGCGGTGATCCTGGGCGATGATTGGGCCAACAGCAATCCAATGCCCTGAAGCATGGATTCTTTATCCGGCTCGATTGAGCGTGTAACCTTTTACAACCCTGAGAATGGTTACAGTGTCCTCCGCCTGCGCCCGGAAAGGTTGCTGCGTCATCCGGGTATAGGCTCGGATGGCACTGCGGTCATTGTCGGCAACCTGCTCGAACTGTCCCCCGGCGAACAGGTTCAACTAAAAGGAAACTGGGTTAACCACAGCAAGCATGGCCTGCAGTTCCAGGTTGAAACTTGCGAACAGACCTTGCCCGCCACCACGGCGGGCATTTGTCGTTATTTAGGTTCCGGTTTGATCAAAGGGATTGGCCCCAGCCTGGCCGAGCGGATTGTCCAAAAGTTCGGAGCGCAGACCATGGAGATCATTGAACAGTCTCCTGAGCGGTTGCAAGAGGTTCCGGATATTGGCCCAAAGCGCTCGGCGCGCATTGCCCGCGCCTGGCAAGAGCAGCGCCAGGTGAAGGCGATCATGATCTTCTTGCACGATCACGGGATCAGCACGACCCTGTCCGTTAAAATCTACAAGACTTATGGGGAAGATGCGCTGCAGGTGGTTAAAACCGACCCCTATCGCCTGGCGCGGGATATTCGCGGCATTGGCTTTAAAACCGCCGACAAGATCGCCCAGGCGCTTGGTCTGCCCGCCGACCACCCCTCGCGCGTGGAAGCCGGGATCATTTACGCGCTGAACGAACTGACCGACGATGGCAATGTGTTTGCCCCGCGCGCGTTGTTGATCGAACAGGCTGCGCAGTTGCTCGGCGTCACAAATGCTGATGAGAGTCTCTTGTCGGCGGCCATTGAGCGCCTGGCGCAGGATGATCGTGTGCGCCAGGAATTGATCCCTTTTACGTTGGATGCCGCGGCCTCCGCCAGGAGGGTGGCTGAGACGCCGGCCGCTTACAGCCAACCTGCTGTGTACCTGACGCCTCTGTATTATAGTGAAGCCAATGTGGCCGAGCGTTTGCGCAAATTGGCTCGCTTCGAGGCCGGCCGCGCCGCGGCGCGCCAGCCGGCTTTCTTCAAGGCCGCCCAATTTCTCGGCGTTCTGCCGGTCGCCCTTTCGCCAGAGCAGCAAACGGCGGTGGAGACAGCCCTCCAATCGCCGCTCAGTGTTTTGACGGGCGGCCCAGGCACTGGCAAGACCACCTGCCTCAAGGCATTGATCGCCGCCCTCGAAGCCGCCGGCAAGACGTATGCCCTGGCCTCCCCCACCGGGCGGGCCGCCAAGCGCCTGGCCGAGGCCACTGGACGCCCGGCCAGCACCATTCACCGTTTGTTGGGGCCGTCGCCCACCGAAGGTTTTAAGTTCAATGGAGAGAACCAACTGCCGATCCAGTTTTTGGTGGTGGACGAGGCGTCAATGCTCGATATTGTTCTCACCAATCACCTGCTGAAAGCGCTCAAGCCGGGGACGCATCTCTTATTGGTGGGCGATGTGGATCAACTGCCCTCGGTCGGCGCCGGCGATGTGCTGCGGGATGTGATCGATTCAGGCGTCGCGCCCGTCACCCGTTTGAGCGTCATCTTTCGCCAGGCGGCTGACTCGCACATCATTACCAACGCTCATCGCATCAACCGCGGCGAGATGCCCAAATTCACCGGCGCGGCCGATTTCTTCCTTTTCCCTGCCGATACGCCGGAGGAGGCTGCGACTTGGGTACAGGACGTGGTGTGCAACCGCATTCCGCAAAAATTTGGCCTCCGGCCCGAACAGATCCAGGTCTTGGCGCCCATGTATCGCGGCCCGGTTGGGGTTACGGCGTTGAACCAACGTCTGCAAGAGGCGCTCAATCCTGGCTCGCCGCTGAAATCGGAAAAGACCCTCTTTGGCGTCACCTTTCGCCCTGGCGATAAGGTGATGCAAACGCAAAATAACTACGATAAAGATGTGTATAACGGGGATATTGGTTTGGTGCTGGCGCTCGATTTGATGGAACACCACTTGATGGTGGATTTCGATGGGCGGCAGATCAACTACGATTGGACGGAATGCGATCAGTTGACTTTAGCTTATGCCATCACGGTGCATAAATCGCAAGGCTCTGAATTCCCGGTTGTTGTTTTACCAATCGTTACTTCGCATTATTTGATGTTGCAGCGCAATCTATTGTATACCGCCATTACCCGCGCCAAAAAGCTGTGCGTCCTGGTGGGCAGCCAAAAGGCGATCTGGATTGCCGTCAATAACAACAAGGTCGCTCAACGCTATACTGCCCTGGACTGGCGCCTGCGCGCCGAGCCAAAACTGTAAAAGGCCTTTTGACGTTTTTCCTACGTATTGTTAACGAAATTCTATTACACTCGCGGTATCCTTTAGGAAATTGAAAGGATGATCACTGGCGCGCGCCGGGCAAGTCCCGCGCGACGCTTTTTGAAGACAGTACAAAGGTTAATCTGTCATACGATAGGAGGATGCTGCTATGTCTAAAATTATCGGTATTGATCTTGGAACAACCAACTCAGTGGTTGCTGTGATAGAAGGTGGGGATCCAACTGTGATTACAACTGCCGAAGGTTCACGTTTGTGTCCCTCGGTGGTTGCCTTCAACAAAAATGGCGAGCGGATGGTCGGGCAGACCGCCAAACGCCAGGCGGTGGTTAACGCCGAGAATACGGTGTATTCGATCAAGCGTTTTATGGGGCGGCGCTATCAAGATGTCGAAACAGAGCGCAAGATGGTGCCTTTCCAGGTCATCAGCGGCGCGGTGGGCGACGCGCGCGTCAAACTGCCGATCACCGGCAAAGAATATTCGCCGCAAGAAATTTCTGCGATGGTCTTGGCAAAACTCAAGAATGACGCCGAAGCCTACCTGGGCGAAACCGTGACGCAGGCGGTGATCACCGTGCCAGCCTATTTCAATGACAGCCAGCGCCAGGCCACGAAAGACGCCGGGCGCATTGCCGGCCTGGAAGTGATGCGCATCATCAATGAGCCTACTGCCGCAGCTTTGGCTTATGGCCTGGACAAGAAGAACGATGAGACAATTTTGGTCTTCGACCTGGGCGGTGGTACGTTTGACGTGTCTGTGCTGGAAGTTGGCAATGGGATGGTCGAAGTCAAATCCACCAATGGCGATACGCACCTGGGCGGCGATGACTGGGATGAACGCGTTGTTCATTGGGCGGCGGGTGAATTCAAGAAAGATCAGGGCATTGACTTGCGCGCCGACCGCCAGGCCCTGCAGCGCCTGCGCGAGGCAGCGGAGAAAGCCAAGATTGAGCTTTCCACCGTCATGGAGACAGAACTTAACCTGCCCTACATTACCGCCGATGCCTCTGGCCCGAAGCATTTGCAGATGAAATTGACCCGCGCCAAATTTGAACAGCTTACCGAAGACCTGCTGAATCGCTGCCGCGGGCCTTTTCATGCCGCGCTGAAAGACGCCGGCCTGACCCCGGAAAAGATTGACGAAGTGGTTTTGGTTGGCGGTTCGACCCGTATGCCCATGGTGCAAAACCTGGTGCGTTCGTTGACCAGCGGCAAGGAGCCTCACAAGGGCGTCAACCCGGATGAGGTGGTAGCGGTGGGCGCAGCCATCCAGGGTGGTGTATTGGGCGGCGAGGTCAAAGATGTCCTTCTGCTGGACGTGACCCCGCTTTCGTTGGGCGTCGAGACCCTGGGCGGCGTGATGACTGCTTTGATTGAGCGCAACACGACCATCCCGGTCAAAAAGACCGAGGTTTTCTCGACTGCCGCTGATGGGCAGACCGCAGTAGATATTCATATTTTGCAGGGCGAGCGCCCGATGGCCGCTGATAATGCCACGCTGGGTCATTTCCGCCTGGATGGCATCCCGCCCGCGCCGCGCGGCGTCCCGCAGGTGGAAGTGACTTTCGACATTGACGCCAACGGCATCTTGAATGTGACCGCCACGGATAAAG
>CAIQJJ010000602.1 GCA_903872065.1 uncultured Anaerolineales bacterium
CGCCTGGATGCGACCCTGGACGAAGCCATGGGGAAGATCCACTGGGCGGCCCTGGCGCACAGCCCTTGGGATCATGCCGGGGAGGCGGATTTCTGGCAGCAGTTGAGGCAGAACGCCATCCAATTGCGCGCCAGCACCGACCGCGCCATCGTGGTGGTGGCCGGCTGCAACCTGTTTGAATGGGGGACTTTCCTACGCCGTTTGGATAATTTCCTGGTTGATCTGGTGACGGATGCGGCCAATGTGGAGCGCTTGCTGGATGCTTTGATGGAGCGTCACCTAAAAACGTTGGAAAAGGTCTGCAACGCGGTGGGGGATATTGTGGACATCCTGCGCTTTGGCGATGATTTGGGCATGGACAGCGGCCTGTTCATGAAGCCGGCCATTTACCGGCGGCTGTTCAAACCCCGCCATACCATGCTCTGCGAGTACGTTCACAAACACAGCCAGATGCGCACCTTTTTGCATTCTTGCGGCTCCCTGTACCCGATCCTCCCTGATCTGATCGAAGCTGGCTACGATATTCTTAACCCGGTGCAGACGAATACCCGCGACATGGATCCTGTGCGCCTCAAACGTCAGTTTGGCAAGGATATCACCTTTTGGGGCGGCGGCGCGGATACGCGTTCAATCCTTAATAAGGCCAGTCCGCAAGAAGTGCAAGATCACGTCCGGCGCAACATCGAAATCCTTGCGCCAGGCGGCGGGTTTGTCTTTAATCCGATCCATAACATTTTGCCGGATGTCCCCCCGGAAAATATTCTGGCCATGTTTGCGGCGATTGATGAGTTCCGCGATCAGGGAGCGGGTCGCTGAGGCGTGCGCAAATGCGTGCGCAAATGCGTGCGCAGAAGCGCGTGCAGGAGTCCGGCGGCAAAGCCGGCGCCCAGGGCCAAGGCCCGCGCCAGGAGCAAGAACGGCGCGGCCAGGGCGACGGCGCGGTCTTTGGGCCACGCCCTGGCCGCGAATGGCAGCGTCGTCAAAAACAAGCCGCCGGCGGTCGCGCCGCTTGCCCAGCGCCAGAACGGCGCAAACAGCCCCGGCAGCAAAAACAAGCCGCTCAAACCCGCCAACAAGATTTGCGCTTTGAGGACTTGTGGGGTGTGCGAGTCACGCAGCATTTTGTCGGGATGGCGCTGGTGCACCAAAACCTTCCAGTAGCCGATTTTGAATTTCTTGCGGAGATACGCGGCGAGCGTCGCGGCGTGTCCTGAATGGTAGACGTAGGCGTCGGGGACAAAGACCATCTTAAGCCCCTGGCTGGCCAGGCGAAACGAGAATTCTTGATCTTCGACCGAAGCGGTCGAAAAGGCCAGGTCAAAGCCCCCATTGGTGAGAAAAACCTCGCGCCGGTAGCCGGCCGAGTAAGTGTCAATAAAGTCAATATATTTGTCCCGCCTCATGCGCGCATATTTGTCTTCATATTCGATCTGTACAAAGCGCGCTACCAACTGTTTTTGGCGGGTGCGGTAAGTTCCTTTGACGCCGGCGATGGCTTGATCCTGAAACGGGGCGCACATCTTCTCGATCCAGTCCGCGGCCGGCGCGCAATCGGCGTCGGTGAACAACACGATCTCGCCCTGCGCCTGGACGACTCCCAGGTTGCGGGCGGCGGCCGGCCCGGCGTGAGATTGCGACAAGACGCGCAGTCGCAATCCCATCTCCATCCAGGCCGTCAATTTGGCCGGCGTCGCGTCGGATGAGCCATCATCCACCACAAGCACTTCAAAGGTTTCAGGCGGCGTTATTTGGCCTTGTAGGGCGTTTAAAGTCGCTTCAATGGAAGATGCAGCGTTATAGGCTGGAATCACGACAGAAACCTTTATAGCGGGCAAAACTTTTTCAGTAGAATCCAGCGTTTGGCTTTCCATTGGGGTGTGTTTTTTTAACCTTTTGAAGGGCGGAACAGGTAGCGGGCAAAGGTGCGGGCGGATTTCAGGATGCGGACAATTTCGCGCGGATGGGCGACCATCTCCCATATTTTGCTAAAAATGTAGCGCGGGCGCAGGTAAAAAGACCTTCGAGCCTCGTCGCACCATGCCAATAGTTCTTTATCCGTAAGCTCTGGATAGCTGACCACGCTTTTGTGCAGACCGTCTTCGGTCAGCCAGTCTTGAAAGTTTGTACTGGTGAGATAGCCATTATTTTCAACCCAGTCGTAGGCTTCGGTGCCAGGATAGACCATCAAAGGGAAGAACTGCGCCGTATCAGGATTGAGTTTCTTGGCTAATTCCAGGGTCTCTTTCAAGGTCGCCCGCGTTTCGCCGGGGTTGCCGGCCATGAAGCATCCATGCACCAGGACATTGGCGCGCCGGGCGGCCGCGCGGAAATCGTAAAAACGGTCGAGTGTCGCTTTCTTCTTGATCGCATCCAGGATTTTTTGATTGCCGCTTTCAAAACCGACGCAGACCAGGCGTAAGCCGGCGCGCTTTAACCAGGACAGGGTTTCATAGCTCACATCGGCGCGGGAATTTGCGGTGAAAGGCAGTTTTACCCCGCGGCGGATCAACTCTTTGGAGAGCGCCACCGAACGGCGTTGGTCAACCGTCAGAGTGTCATCTTCGATAAAAACCTCTTTCACCTGCGGCAGTTCGCGGGCGATCCACTCGAATTCATCGGCCACATTTTCAATACTGCGCCGCCGGTAGCCGTGGCCGGTGATTGTTTGCGGCCAGACGCAGTAGGTGCATTCGTAGGGGCAGCCTCTGCCGGTGATGATCGCCACTTCGGGATATTGGGTGATCGAATAGAAGTAATTCTCGATATGCAAGTGGCGCTTGTAAACCTGGCTGACAAACGGCAGGGCATCCATGTCCCTGATCCACGGGCGAGGCAGATTGCGGGTGATCTTGCCATCGGACTCGCGATAGCAAAGCCCTAAAACGGACTTGAGATCGCCCTGGGTGTCCAGGCAGATCGCCAGGTCGCGAATTGTGTAATCGTACTCGCCATAGGCTGCCGCGTCTACCATTGGGCTGAGCTGCACACTTTGCTCAGGCATCGCGGTCACGTGCGGCCCGACCAGGACGACATACGCGCCGGGCAACTGCTTTTTGAGTTCCTCGACCACGCGCACATCGTTATGGATGCTCGGCGTGCTGGTGTCCACGACAATCAAGCGGGGCTGAAACTCGTTGGCAAGGTTAAGGACATAAGGCAGATCGTAGCCATCGGCGGGAGCGTCAACCAGTTTGGCGTTAAAGCCTTTTTGCTCCAGCACCCCGGTGGCGTAAGCCAACCAGATCGGGTAATACATTACCCCGCTTTTGATGACCGCCGGGCTGCGCTGCGAACGAGAGTATTTGGAATAAAAAGGGGGATTAAGCAGTAAAACGTTCATTTTTTCTCTACCATACCATTAAAGTCGACCATGAGACCTTTAGGGTTTCAAAAACCCTAAAGGTCTTTTTTCTTAGTAAGAACCCTTCCCACGAATGACCGTCGGAATGGTTTTGAGAAGGATTTCGATATCTGTCCACAAAGAATAAGAATAAATGTAATCTACCTCCAGTTTAATGCGTTCATCTAAGGGCAGGTCGCCGCGCCCGTTAACTTGCATGGGGCCGGTCATGCCGGGTTTCATCATCAAGCGCCGGCGCTGCCAGCTATTATAACGGTTGACCATCTGGGTTTCTTCGGGGCGCGGCCCAACCAGGCTCATCTCGCCTCGCAAGACGTTGAATAACTGCGGCAGTTCATCAATGCTGGTGCGGCGTAAAATGCGCCCCAGGCGCGTGACGCGCGGGTCGTTTTTAATCTTGAACACTGGTTCGGTCAGTGCGTCGAGATTGATCAACTCTTTTAATTTCTCTTCTGAACCCTCAACCATGGTGCGAAACTTATAAATCTTAAATGGTTGACCGTTTTCGCCAACCCGTTTTTGCACAAACAGCACAGGGCCTTTCGAGTCGAGTCTGATTAAAATTGCTACGATCAGCATCAAGGGCGCAAAGATCAGCAAGCTGAGGATGGCCCCCACAATATCAAACACTCTTTTGATGATCGCGTCCGACATGGCAACCCCGGTCTGGCGAATGCCGATCAAAGGGATGCCCCACAAATCTTCCACATGCGGGCGGATGTAAGCGACCCCAAACAAGTCGGGCACCACGCGCACATTGACTGGAATATCTTCGACCTGGCAGAGTGTTTCTACCAGGCGTGAATGGGCTGTGGGTGGAAGCGCAATAATGACTTCGTCATCCACTTGCATCGTCGCGACGATCTCGTGGACGATGTCCAACGAGCCTAGCACTGGCGTAGCGCAAATGATCTTGCCGTGCAGTTCGGGGTTGTCATCGAGAAAGCCAATGACCGCAAAGCCGGCCAGGGGCGTTCCAACAGCAGTTCGGCAATCTTTTGCCCGACTGGCCCGGCGCCCAAGATCAAAACCTTTTTCAGGTTATAGCCTTTCATCCGCAAAAAGCGCAGGAAAATTCGCAGGGTCAGGTGAAACAGCAGCAGCAGCAGTAAATCCAGCACGCCAAACAAAAACAGGCAGGAACGCGAAATCTCTGTCAGACCATAGGCAAAAAGCCAGCCGACGAAAACGATCCAGGAGGCGATGGCGCAGCCGCCTACGACAAATAACTCGTGCAATAAGGTTGTCGCACGTTTTGAACTGTAGAGAGGGAAAATGCGGAAAAATATGGCCCAGATGAAGGCAACCACCAGATAGATATAATTCTCCAGAAAAGCAACCCGCAAAACCGCATTATCCTCCGGGAACATTGGGTATACACGATCGGCCGCGTGCAGGGCAAGCAGCGAGATCGTGATATCCAGGCTAAAAAACATAGCCATGAAAAGGATATGATATTTTTTGAACATAATTGCGACCGAAAAAATGATGAAAGAAAACGTCGGTACAAGACACCGTGCGCCGGTGGAAAAAATACCGTCTTCTGCATTCTAACCCATTTTAGAGGACTTGGCGATAGAGCGCCTCGATCTGCTTTCCCATTTTATCTGTCGAGAACTTTTCTTCTACCCACTGCCGCCCGCGCTGCCCCATGCGCGCGGCTTGCGCCGGCTGTTCGAGAAGCCTGGCGACGCCGGCGACCCAGGCCTCCAGATCGCCAGCCGGGGCGAGAAACCCCGTTTCGCCATGGAGGACGATTTCCGGGCAGCCATTGACTGCGGTTGCAACCACCGGTTTGGCGCAGGCCATTGCCTCCAGCAAGGAGTAGGGCGTCCCTTCCCAACGAGAGGTTAAGGTAATCACATCCGCCGCTGCCATCAACTGCCAGGCATCATCCTGCCAGCCGGCCATGAACACTTGCTGGCTCAGGCCAAGCGCGGCGATGCGGCTTGCCAACTCTTCCTGCAGCGGCCCTTTACCTACCAGCGCAAACTGCGCCTCAGGGTGTCTTTCAAGAATGCGCCGCGCCCCTTCTACAAAAGCAAAAGGGTCTTTTTGCGGGCTTAAACGTCCCACTTGCATGACCAGGGGGCGCTCCACGCTCATCCCCAATTTTTTGCGTAGGGCGGCTGGATCGACTGGGGTGGAGAAACGCGCCAGGTCGATCCCGTTCGGAATGGCGACCACTTTCGCGGCCGGGATGCCCCAGCGGATCAAGCGCCGCCGGTCGGCCTCGTTGACCGAGATGATCCGTTCGGTGATCACAGAAAGGATGACTTCGAGCAGCGCATAGAGCCAGTGCCAGCCGGCGCGGCGGATATCAATGGTTTGCGGCGTGTACAGGATATGCCGCGCGCCGGCCAGGTACGCCAACGCTCGCCCAACCAGGCCGGCCTCCTGGCTGTGGACATGGACAATGTCGAAATGTTCCTGGCGGATCAGACCGGTGAAGGCGGAAATGGTTGTCAGACTCCAGAACACTTTGCGCAGCGGCAGCAAGACAACCCGCGCCCCGACTTGCTGGAAGTCTGGCGCAAGCGCGGCCAATGCCTCTGGCAAGACGACGGTGACGCGGTGTTGGCGCAGCGCGCGCGCCAGCGAAAGCACATGCGTGCTTTGGCCTGACACGGCAGGTTCGTAATAAACCAGGAGAACGTTGAGTGTCATTGGAGGAGTGCGATGGTTAAGGTTTGGCGTAAAACCAGCGGCGCACTTCTTGGGCGTTGACAGTGCGCTGCTGTTGAATTTGTTTTCGTTTGCGCAAAGCCGAGGGGGCGGCTTTAATCAAATCGGCGATGCCGCGCAAGGTTTCCGGCGCGACCAGCGCCGCGTAAGCCAGCCGCGGCAGTTCGGCCAGGATGATCCGGGGCAAATCGGCGCAAAAGTAGCCCAGAGCGTCATTTTTAATCGTCATCAGGTAGCGGTTGCACAAAGCCAGGCGCGCCCCTGGCGAAGCGCGCTGTTTTCCTTTGCGCAGTGTGTCGCCCCAGCCGCGCACATGGGCCGCCGCCGCCCGCGGCGCATAGACTGCTCGCCAGCCGCGCCCTTGCGCCCGCCAGGAGAGGTCGGCGTCTTCGTAATAGGCAAAGAAATCTTCGTCAAAATATTCCTGTCGCTCGCCGCCGTCTTGGATGCGGAGCGCCAGGTCTTGCAGCATTGCCCGCCGGTAGAGCGCCGCCCCGCCGCAAGCCCCAAAGATATCCAATCGCGTGTCGTAAGAACCATCATCCGGTTTTCCCTGGCCGCGATCGTAAGGGCGGCGGCGGCGATCAACAAACAAGCCCGTTGAATCCAGGAGGCGCGGGTCGTTCGCGCGCAGCAGTTTCGGCGCGACAATCCCGATTCGCTCATCCTGGCGGATCGCCTGCACCATCTCGGCAATGAATCCAGGGTTTGCGGTGACATCCGGGTTGAGCGAAAGCACGTAGGGATGACTTGTGCGATCCACTGCCTGGTTGAACGCTTTGGAGAAACCAAGATTTGTCGAAAAAGCCAATAGATGAATGCGCGGGTATTTTCTGGCTAACCATTCTGGCGAGCCATCTATAGAGCCGTTGTCTACGACAGTTACCGTAAAATCGGAACAGGTTTGAGCCTGGAGGGCGTCCAGGCATGCTGCGATAATATTTCCGTGATTCCAGTTAATGATAATGACATCTACGCTAAAATCAGCCATCTTTTTGCGCCAGGAATGCCGCCGCGCCGACCATCGTCCAAAAATAGGCATTGACCTGTTTCACTTCCAGGTTTTGGTACACCCACCCCTCGATGAAGACAATCAACAGGCTGATTAACAAACCGAGCAGCAGCATGCGTTGGGATGGTTCTGCGGCGGTAGTGTAGGCGCGGTAGCCAGTTCGTGCGATTTGAAACCAGAGATACCCCAGGGCGATCAATCCTAAGATGCCTAGTTCGGTAAGAGCCTTGAGGATCTGACTCTCAGTGACAAAAGCGCTTGCGGGTTGGGCGCGCAAAGCTGCAACCCCGGTCGTCCCAAGCCCTTTGCCCCACCACGGATTTTCACGCCACGCATCCAGGGCCATTGTCCAGGCGGCCAAACGATCACGGTTGGTTTCGTCGTTGGCCCAATCCACAATAGATTGCAGATGGCTGAAAGCCGGGCTTTGCGACCTGGCGGCCGGCGCATTCGCGGCAAAATATCCGGCGGGCAAAGAAACTAACTGGAGATTGGCCCAGCCGGCCCAATCATAATCCAAGTTTTTCGCCGGGCCGCTTTCAGTGATCAAACTTAACTGGATAGTTTGCCCGCTCCAGGGTGATAAATCCAACAGGAAATTACGCCAGCGACGGTCGTTTGGGTTGAATTTTGGGTTGATATACCGTTTAAAGACAAACTGCCCGCCTTGACCGCCCTCAGGGTCGGTAATGAAAATCTGCAAATTAACCCCATCCCCTTTGTCAGGAGACCAAACTTCAGGAGAAAGCGCAACTGCAAAGCGCAAAGCTGCCCTTTCGGGAAGCGTAAGGCGATAAATGATCTCTCTCTTGCCGCTTTCGGATGGGTGTTCATAGAGAACGACGCGTTGGTCCTCTTGTAAAACAAACGGATCGGGCAAAACCCAGGTTTGTGTGGCTGCTTCGCCGTAGATAGGTTGCAACTCGAACAAGGTGGTGAACGGGGCAGAAACTGGCGCTTCCCAATAGGCCTTGGTTGGCAATTCAATCACCCCTTGCTCAACCTCTCCGCCTGATGAGGGGCGTAAAATGATCAGAGCGACTCCTGCCAGAGCGATCATCAGAGCGGAGCCGACCAGGATCAGTAGTGCACGCCGCTTATGGCGGAGCAGGTTGCTGAGAAAAACCATTGCAAGTAAAGCAATGGCTACGGCGACCCAGATCCCGCGGCTGAAGGTTAAAATGACGCAAATGGTTATTAAAAGCGCCGCTCCCAGGCCTATCAGGCGCAACCAGGCGCGATGCGCGTTCCATGCCAGCGCCAATGCCAGCGGAATGAGCAGGGCCAGGGTGTTCGCCAGTGTGGTTGGCGAGTCAAAGACGAAGTACACACGCCGCAAATGGGTGCCGTAGACATAAACATCTGCAAACCCTTGTCGTTCGAGTGTCTCAAGAGAGGGCCATAACGATGCGTTCAGGATAAACTCACTGATCCCGCCGGCTGCGACAATCACACCCACTCCAATGATGGCAGCCAGCAGATAAGCCAGGCGGGTGGGATGGCGCTGAAATGCGGCTGGAAGAAGCCAAAATAGGGGCAGATACATGACTGAGATATAAAGTCCCCAGGCGCCGACCCAGCCCGATCGATCTAAAATAAAGCGCAGTAATAACAGGCCAAGATAAAATAAAACCGCGTTGTTTAAGGGAGTATTGATCCAAAGACTGCGCCGGCGGATGATCGAATGGATGAGCCAAATGACGACCAGGAAACCCAATAGGATTTCCTTCCAATAAGTTCCCAGGGGGTCAGCGAACAAACGCTTAATGACCAGATGAAAAGGTAAAGCCAGAAGAAAGAGACTCAAACCACTGGTTAAAAGAAAATCGAACCCTTGATCAATTCTTGCTAGAATTGACTTTGGCGCTGGAACTGCATCTGCAATCCGTTCTTCTGTCGGGATTGGAGCGGCAAGCGCGATTGGTATTGGCTCTTCTGCCGGGGTTAGAGTGACAGATGCAGCTGGCGCTGGCTCTTCTGCCGGGGGTGGCGCGGCAGGCGCGACTGAGGGTGGCTCTTCTGCTGGAGTCGGGGCCGGATCTGGATTTGGCTCTAGAACTGGCTCTGGGTTTGGAGTATCAATGGTCTCGTTCAAGCTGCATTTTCCTTCAGCGTCAATAAGCGCAAGAGTAATAAATAAACAAAACTGCCCATGAGTCCGCAGGCGACAATGGTGATCAAAGGTTGCGCGGCGGACAGACTGGCAGCCAATCCTCCGCTGCACAACGCCGCGCCGCATGTCGCCAGGATGGTCTGCCAAACGCTGCGCTGCCAATGCGCCGGCCAGCCCAGGCGCTGCCAGACCAGCCAGCCTAAGATCAGGGTTTGCAGACTCAGCCCCAGGGCGGCGGATATTGCCAATCCAGTATACCCGAAGTAATGAATGAAAACAATATTCCCTATCAAACGGATTAAAGTTTGGATTGCATTCACCATAAATACTGTCCAGGCGCGACGTTGAGCATAGATCACTCGCCAGAAAGGTTGGGACAGTGAATCCGAAAAAACAGCTATGGTGTACCAAATTAGAGATGTGCTGACCTCGATGGTGGCTGCGCGATCGAATGCGCCGCGTTCAAACAAAGTCTGCACAATCGGTTCGCGCAAAATGATCAGCCCTACACTGGCTGGTAAAGCAATCCTTGCCACCAGATTCACGGCGTCGCCCAGGTTGGCGCGGGCGCGTGGCAAATCCTGCTGATTGATTTGTTCGCTCAGGCTAGGAAAGATGACCGTTGAGACGGCCAGGCCGCTGATTTGCCCAACGACGAGCGCCAGGTGGTCAGCGTAGCTCAAGGTGGAAACACTGCCTGTCCCCAGGGTGGTAGCCATTGCTCGATCGATGAATAAGATCAGATGATGAACCGCATAGCCAATCGCCAGCGGTCCTGCCAGGCGCGCCACTCGCCCGACCCCGGGGACGGCGGATTTCTCGCTGGCTATCTCTGCTGAATGATTTTTCTGGATCTGGCGATATTGTTCCCATAATAGAGGCAGTTGAAAAAGCAGCGCGGCGGCTGCGCCCAGGCTTACACCCCAGGCGGCGCGTTCAAGGGGCTGGGCGAACGGAAGAAGCAGCAAAATGGCGATAAATACCAGGTTGTAAACCGCGGTGATTAATGCCGGGCGGGTAAAGCGGCGGTATATTTGTAGAATGATGCTGCCCACCGTTGCCAGCCCCATTAAAATCAAAGACGGGAGCATCAGGCGCGCGGCTTGGATGGCGAGGGCGCTTTCTGCCGGAGTAAACCCTGGAGAGAGCCATCCCAGGTAGGTCGGCGCAAGAAAGAACGCCAAAAGAGTGAAGACGCCCAAACTGAGCAGCAGTCCCCCGGCGGTCTGGAATCCTAACCGCCAGGCCGCGATCTCCCCGGCCTTCTGGCGCGTTTCACTGAATATCGGGATCAGCGCCGGCGAAAGCACGATCGGCAAGATAATGAAGATAAATTCGGGCAGGGCAAAGGCCACCAGGTAAATATCGGCCACGCGTTCAATGCCGAATTGTTGCGCGATCGCAGCCTGGCGCAGGAATCCGGTCAGAGTTGCTGCAAGGAAGCCAGACGCTACAAGCAGTGCGGCCCAATAATCATCGCGCCTCATTTGCTTCCTCTTTACGGAATCACGGAATACACCTTAACGATCGTCTCGGAAACGAGTGTTGTGGACGATGGTTCAAGGGTTGCAAAGAGAACATAATTCCCCGCCTGTGTGATTGCTTCTGCGGGAAAGGTAACTTGAGCCGCGCCATCTGCACCGGCGGCGGCGGTGAGGGTGATGACCTGGGCCAGAGAGCCTGTCAGGCGCGCATAGGCCAGGTACGCCGGCTTGGGGGCAAAATTGGCTCGCAGCAGGCCGTAATGCGCCTCCATACTGGTATTAAATTCCGTTGTGTCGTGGTAGTATTCCCGCAGGCTCCACCAGAAGACTTTCTCTACCTGGGGATACATTGCGGCTGTTTCGTACACTTGCCGGACGCGGCTGGCTTGAGTTTCTTCGCTGACATAGGGCGAGGTATCGGTTGGAGAGATTACCGAGCCGAATCCAGTTTCGGTGATCCAGATCGTTTTCTGTTCGTCGCCAAAGCGTTTCATTAAAGCAATGACCGCTTCAAGCCGCGCCCGATACCAACTCTGCTCTCCGTTGGGGGGATAAATGTGGATGTTAAGGGTATCAAAAAAAGGACGGCCACCGTCGCCGGCGTCGCCATCCCGGTTGGGATCATAGAATCGTTCTAAGGCAGTGAGCAAATCTGCGTCGCCTTCAGCCCAAAAGATATCCGCCAGCGCCCCATTGAGGACATTGCACGCCGGATCAGCAGCATGGGCGCCCTCGTAGCCGGCGCGCAGCAGTTGAATGTATCCTTCCAGGCTGCCTGTCCAAAAATTGCCCGGGCGGGGCGGCTGATTGGCAGAACGCACATTGGGCTCATTCCAGATGATCCAATCCTGGATGCTGCCTTCCGCCCGAGGTGGTTTGTAGCGGTTGACAACCTGGTAGACAAACTCGCGATAATCCGTGAGCTTCACCGGTGGAGCATGGTGGTAATCCAACGGCGCGTAAGCAGATGAAGAAGCCCAGCGCGGGGTGTAGAGGAGCATGGGCGCCAGGCGCAGGCCATAACGCCCGGCTAAGGCCACAACGCGATCGGTATCTTCCCAGGTGAATTGGCCGGCTTCGGGTTCGATCTTACGCCAATCGAAATCCAGGCCCAGAAATTGCGCCCCGGCGGCGGCGGCCAGGGCGATTTCAGTTTCTTGTTGTTCGGGAGGCAGCCAGAGCAACTGCACCCCGGATAAGCCAAAGAAATCCCCGCCGCGCTGGATCTGCGGCGTATGGGCCTCTGCCGCCGGCGTCAGCAGAGTCAGGGAGATACTTTGCCCCTGGCGAGCGGTTTGGGCGCGGACACGGATTTCGGCTGGCGCGCCGGCGCTCCACAAGTTTCCTTCCACTTGCAGCGACGCCAGGGCGGCCGATGAACGCTGAACGCAGCCCGTGAATAGCGCCAGAACCAGGCTCAGAGTGATGCTCCATCTTAAGGCCATGATGGACGCTCCAGGCGAGGTTCTCCCCAACCGGCCCAATCATAACTACGATCGCCGGCTGGCCCGCTGTTGACCACTAGAATGAAACGCACCAGTTTTTCCTCAAATTCTGCAAGGCTGATCTCGACAGGCAGCCAGCGCTGATCTTGTTGTTGGTGTTTGGGATCGACATATTGGCTGTATAAAAGGTGGAAGCCAGCGTCGTCCTCTACATAGACTGAAAAAGCGACGCCATCGCCCCCCTCAGCCCAGGCCTGGGGAGCGACCGCGATTGAAGTCCGAAAGGTCACCCGCGATTGCACTTTGATCGGATACATCAGAGCGGTGCTGCCGCCTGGCGCGGGGTGAACGAATAACACCTGGCGTTCATCTCCCGCAATGTTCCAGCGTTCGACCTTGAACAGCGCCGGGTCCACCAGGCGTTCCGTCACTTGATGGTTGGCGATGAAATCATATACCACGCTTTGCGGCAAGTGAAATTGGCGTTCAGCCAGATCAGGGCGAACGCTCCAGAGTATGATAAAAAAAACTGCTGGCAGCAGCGCCAGGCATCCGATAGCCCACAGCCAGCGTTTCACCTTGCCGCGCGGTTGACTGCTCAAGCGCTGCCATCCGCGCCTCAGTCCCCATCCCCAAAAGCCCAGGATGATCCAGGTCAGCAAGATTGAAACAAGCGCTGAGATCGGAATCACGCCGGTGATCAGCGTCGCGGATGTGACCGAAAGCAAGCCGGCGATCAATAACCATATACTGGCTTGTCGAAGGCGGTTGATCATAGTCGGTATATGATAGCGTTGTTCATAGATTTTCTTCGCGTTTTATGATTGTATCATAAGTACCTGGCTATCCTGGGCGCTGGCAGCCGTTGCGGTTAGAAAATTTCTGGTAGAATCGAAAAAACTGTGCAATGCGAACGAGGATAGATGAACATCAATTACAAAGAACTTTTGATCAATAGACTGGTTGATCGAACTGCTAAGGTTGCTGTTGTGGGTTTGGGTTACGTTGGACTGCCGTTGGCAGTGACTTTTGCCAACGCTGGCTTTACGGTGACAGGGATCGATCTCGATCCGCGCAAGATAGATGCGATTCAACGCGGTGAAAGCTACATCCCAGATGTGCCGGCTGAGACCGTTGCGCGCCTGGTGCAAACGGGCAAATTAAGCGCCGCCGCCGATTTTGCAGCGCTCAAAGAAGTGGATGCGGTCAGCATTTGTGTACCTACTCCTTTGCGCAAGACCGGCGACCCCGATATGTCATACATTATTTCCGCCACAGAACAATTGGCCAGGTACGTTCATCCAGGGATGATCATCGTGCTTGAATCTACCACTTACCCCGGCACCACGCGCGAAATTTTGCTGCCCAGGCTTGGCGTTGAAAAAGGGCTGACCGTAGGAGTAGATTTTTTCCTGGCCTTTTCGCCTGAGCGAGTGGATCCGGGGCGGCAGGATTTCACGACTTTAAACACCCCGAAGGTTATTGGCGGGATTACTCCCGCTTGCAGCGAAGCGGCGACCACCTGGTATTCACAGGCATTGCAAAAGGTTGTCCCGGTTTCTTCGGCTGAGGCGGCTGAGATGTCTAAACTGTTGGAGAATACCTTTCGCATGATCAATATTGGTCTGGTGAATGAGTTGGCGATCATGTGCGAGAGGTTGGGGGTGGATGTGTGGGAAGTCATTGATGCTGCTGCGACCAAGCCCTTCGGTTTTATGAAATTTACGCCTGGGCCTGGTCTGGGAGGCCATTGTATTCCAATTGATCCTCTCTACCTGTCCTGGAAGATGAAGTCGTTTCAGTACACCGCCCGCTTTATCGAACTGGCTTCTGAGATCAATACCGGTATGCCGCGCTATGTGGTCGGGCGGGTGATGGATGCGCTAAACGAACATGGCAAAGCCTTGAAAGGTTCAAAATGCCTGGTGCTGGGCGTCGCCTACAAGCCCGATATTGACGATATCCGCGAGTCGCCGGCGTTGGATATCATCGGCTTATTGGAAAAGAAAGGCGCAGAGGTTCTCTACCATGATCCTTATATCCCTCGCCTGCGCACCCATGATGGCATCCAGATGTCGTGCGTCGAGGATCTGATGAACGCAGTTCGCGCAGCAGATTGTGTGGTGATTGTGACCAACCATCGTGTGTATGACTACCAGGCCATTGTCGAAGCCGCGAACTTGATCTTCGACTCACGCAATGCGCTTGGAGCGATGGGACGACAGAATCCAAAGGTCGCCCGTTTGTAGATATTCGTGCTTTTGAAAAAAAACTGCAAATCCTATGGCTAATTACTTGTTAACCGGCGCGGCCGGTTTTATTGCCTTTCGAGTGGCCGAAATGCTGCTAGAAGCCGGCCACACTGTGGTGGGCCTGGATACTCTCAATGACGCCTACGACGTGCGCATGAAAGAATATCGCCTCAAGCAACTGCTTGGGCGCGCCGGCTTCACCTTTCACCGGTTGGATATTTCCGACCGGCAAGCAATTTGCGGCGATCAGACGGTATTGGGCAGCCAGAGTTTCTCGGCGGTGATCAACCTGGCGGCGCGCGCCGGCGTGCGCCAGTCGGTTGAGAACCCCTGGGTATACCTGGATACCAACGTCACCGGAACGTTGAATTTGCTGGAATTGTGCCGGCGGCGCGGCATCCCCAAGTTCATCCTGGCTTCTACCTCAAGCATTTATGGCGCCAATGCCCCTCTGCCAACCCCCGAAAGTTATGACAGCAGCCATCCTCTCCAGGCGTATGCAGCCAGCAAGAAAGCGGCTGAGGTCTTGGCGCATAGTTATCACTATCTTTATAACCTTGATATCACGATTGTGCGTTATTTTACGGTCTATGGGCCGGCGGGTCGCCCAGACCTGGCTATGTTCCGGTTTGTGCAATGGATTAGCGAGGGGCGTCCCGTCAAGATTAACGGCGATGGCGAGCAGTCGCGCGGTTTTACCTACCTGGATGACATCGCTCGCGGCACAATCCTGGCGCTTAAGCCCCTGGGGTACGAGATCATTAACCTGGGAGGCCATGAGACGATCAAGATCAATGAGTTGATCCGCCTGATTGAGGACCTGGTGGGGCGCAAGGCCCACGTTGAATATGGGCCGATCCATCGCGCCGATATGCTGTCGAACTGGGCGAATGTCGAAAAAGCTGGCCGGCTTTTGGGCTGGACGCCGCAGGTGACGCTGCAAGAGGGTGTCAGCAAACTGGTTGCCTGGTATCAAGCAGAACAGGAGTGGGCCAGTCAGATTCAAACCACGGACTGAGGCGCGCAACTCCTGTTCTGAGTTTTCAGGGCAGGTCTTTCTGTCTGTCGAGGCTTACAGCGGCTTCATTCCAGGCAGTCGCTTTTTACCTTCCCAGCAGCGGCAGGTAGAGATAGAAACGCGCCGGCGGCATTGCGCCGACCTCCACCATGACCAGGGCTGTGCTGTTCCATTCGCCGTCGCTGATCGTGTAGGTGAAACTGTCCTCGCCCTGGTATCCCGCGTCCGGCGTGTAGATCAGTGTATCGCCGCGTTGTTCCACGCTTCCATGCTGCGGGCCGGTGTAGGCGATCACGCTGACCTGGCCCTCCATATCCCAATCGTTGGCTAACACCGCCGCCTCCACCGCCGCCCCCGCGCCGGTCTCCAGCGCATCATCCTGCGCCTGCGGCGGTGTGTTGTAGCGCGTTATCCCTGACTCGATCAACCCCACATCCCCTTCCGTCTCGTCCAGCGCCCCATCCACCGCACCTACCGCCGGTGGCAGCCCCCTGGCCCAATTGGCCGCCGCGGCTGCGCCTCCCTCGGCGTATTCATCCGCCCCCAGGTCATAGCCCGCTCCCTGCGGACGCGCCTCGCCATCCATATCGCCCGTCGTCCCACTGTCCACACCGGCATCCCGCGCCGCGCTGCTCGCCCCAATGTGATAGTCGCCCACCCCGACAAAGCCGGGGTCGCCCCACACCTCGCCGCTCTTGACCAGGCTGCCGCTGCCGCCGTTGACC
>CAIQJJ010000603.1 GCA_903872065.1 uncultured Anaerolineales bacterium
ACCTATCGAAATTTGCACCTGCTGCACGCGCCGCAGCAATACCGCGGCTTTCGCTTACGCCATTCCCTGGCGATGCTGCGCGCCCATCCGCAAAGCGGCGAACTGGCGCACCCCGGCGAGCCGGCGCAACTGGCGCAGGCGCAGCAAAGACAGCAGCAGCGGGATGAAAAAATCCGCCGGACGATGGCAGCTTTGCGAGGCGAACCACCGCCGGCGGAGAGTCAAGCAGGCGCCGCCGCGCCCAACCAGGCTGAGGCCTATGAAGGCCCGACAGCCTGGCCGGGTTTCCGACGCGCCGGCCAGTGTAAGTTCTGCGGCCAGCAGACAGAGGACTGGGTCAGCTTCGATGGCAAGAACGGGCTGTGCGTCTGCCGACCATGCGCCAACAAAGAACAACCCATTATTTAACCAACAGCCGCAGGCAGACCACGCGGCGCGGCGGGATGAGCAGCGAGACCTCGCCATTGACCACAGGCAGATCCTCCAGCGGATTCTCGTGCAGGTCGCAGGCTGCCGCGGCCTCGATGCGCAGCAGGCCAGAGGCGATGCGCGCCGGATGGGCCGTCGCAGCGGTGTTGTAGAGGCGCAGTACAGTTGCTCCGCCCTGGAGGGCGGGCTTGATGTGCAGGGTCAGCAGCGGGCCGTTGGGATCGGTCTGTTCTGGCAGGGCCAGCAGCGCGCCGGAAGCGGGATAGGTTTGGCTGTCGGATGGCTCGCCCATCTGCTGCACCAGCGGCAGGCTGGCGGCCGTCTCCTGTCCCAGGCGGTAGGCAGCCGCGGCGTCAAAACCGCCGGCGTGGGGGTAGACGCGGTAGCGAGCATGCACCCCCCCCGGCTGATGGGTGCGGAAGTTCGTCTCCCAATAGGTGTTCGTCACCCAGCCCAAGAGCAGGGCGCGCTCCAGCGAGAAGCTGGATTGGTTCGCGCCAAAATGGAAATCGCCAAACTGCACCATGGGGTTATCGGGCAGGGCAATAGTGACGCCCAACTCAGCATTCGAAAAATCCACCCACTGTTGGGCGGTATAGTAATCGTAGCAAACACCGGGGATTTGCTCCTCGCCGGCGATCATGGCCTGCCCGCCCAGGTCAATCCGCGCCTGCGCCTGGGGAACCGCAAAGGGGAACATGAGATAGGTCGCTTCGGGATGGGTAGACTGCCCCATCACCCACCAGGACTCAAACTCGACATAGCCCTCGCCATCCGGCAGGAAGATGCTCTGCACCAGGGGGCCGGCGACACCGGGCGCTTCCACGACCTGGATCACACGCTGGCCGTAAGGCGTGGCGTAAACGCGATGGCGCAGCAGGCGGGTGGGTTGGCGGCGGTTGGCGCGCCAACCGGGCTTCCAGCCGCGCTCACGCTCAACCTGTTCGGAACCCCACTCCATGTGGAACATCAACCAGCGCGGCCAGGGATGATCTTGATCGGCCACCTCCTCATGGACAAAACCATTCAGCGGGTAGCCGGCGGAGGCATCGAACCATTCGCGGGCGAGAGTCTTATCATAAAAAGAGCGCACGCCGCCGGTCTGCGTGTCGAAGAGCAAGCGGAAGCGCTCGTTCTCGACCACAGCATCTTCACAGAAACGCTCTGCCTGCAGTTCGACCAGATCGGCGCGCTTGACAGACGCGAAGCCATAGCCTGGCAGTTGCAGACGCGGCAAACCCAGGCGGCCTTGCTCGGCCTTGCCCTGCGGGGTCTGCGCCGCCTCGCCATAGAGGTCAGTGGACCAGACGCGATCCTGTGAATGTCGCGCCGAGGTGGCGTCTTCGGCGCGCCCGCGCGGGTGGACGACATGATAGGCGATCTCGCCAAAGACGGCGCGCGGCCAGGGCAGCGGGTTGAAGACAAACAGGTCATCGGCGCTGTCGCGCTGCACGTGGCGCGAGAGATCGGCCACCGCATCGCGCTGGAGCAGCAGGCTCAGGCTGCGCGCCTGGTAGGCGTAATGCGCTTTGTGGTGCCACTGCGTCACCGTATCTTCGCTCTCCGGGGCGCGCAGCGAGAGATCTGCGCCCCAGGTATGTTCATCCCACAGGTTGAGCGCGTCCCAGGCTTCCTGGCGATACTGCTGCATGGCGCGGGCCAGGTGGGCGGTGGGAAGCGGAGACTGGCGTCCCAGGGTGGCCGCAGCAGCGGCATCGGCGGCGCGCAGGCGGGCGCGGCTGCCGCGGTTGATGGCCTGCTCGCGGGCGCTGCTGATCGAGCCAAAGTTCCAGAAGTCGGTCCAATCGCCGCGAAAGCTGGGCAGCAAAGCCGCGTAAGGTTTGACCGCCTCCCACCACATCGCCGGCGTGGCGAGCACCAGGCGCGGGGCTTTGCCGTGCCCATTCCACTGATCAATAAAACGGGTGAAGCCCTCAAAGGCCGGGCCGTTATCGCCAAAGGGATGGAAGCTTTGCACCATCAGCGCCGGCAAGGGATAGTCAATTTCATCCATGCGCTGTTGGATGAGCGGCCACCACTTCTCCAGCGTCTTCTCATCGTCGTGGCCGATGCCAAAACGCCAGCCGGTGTCATAAGGCCAGCCGTTGTACGCCAAAATCTTGCGCCCGCTGGGGCCTTCCCACCAGAAAACATCCGGGCGGTGGAGCGGCGCGCCGCCAAAGTGGGTGTTGATCGCCATCGTGAAACCTTCGATGCCGGCGTCCAGGAGCATATCCACCAGCGACCAGGATTCGCCGTTGACATCGCAGTTCATGGCATGGGTAATGGTGAAGCCGTACTGCTGGCGCAGTTTGCCGGCGAGCTGCAGCGATTCGACCAGTTGATCGGCGTCGAGCAAGGGGGTCAGGTTGGCAAACATGCCGGTCACTTCAATCCGCCCGGCCTTTTCCAACTGGATAAAACGATCGACGCTTGCCTGCGGGGCGCGCCGCAGCCATTCATACAAGACGGCGGTATTTTCGACCGTCCAACGGAAAGCGCCGTCGCTGTTGGAGTCGGCGTAGCGATCGGCCAGGCGCAGCGCCTCAGCCAGGAAACGCCCGTGCAAATCCCACACCACCGGCTGATCGTGGGTGTAACCAATATCGGTGTGGCTGTGATGGATCAAATAAATTGTGTCCACTTTACTCATAAAAACCTCGCAATTCTTGTTAATCAATCAGTTTGTGCTGCCTGGCGGTTTGCCGGACAGCAGAAAGAAGAGGCTCGTCAAGAGCCTGGCCGGCGACCTGCAAGGCAAGCAGCGCCGCGCCTAAGGCCGGCGGCAGTTCTGGCGGGCAAAGGACGCAAAGCGGCAGGCGGACATGCAGCGCCTCGGCAAAGGGCGCGTGCAAAGCCGGGCCAGCCTTGGTCAGTCCGCCGACCAACGTCAGCTCGCTGGGAGATTGATCCAGCCCCAGGCGGCGAGCGACCGCCAGGGCGCAGTCGGCCATGGCCGCGCAGCCGCGGCGGATCAAATCAAGCGCCAGCGCATCGTCCTGGGCGGCAACCTCAAAGACAAGCGGCGCCAGGGCAGCGATCTCGGTGCGGGTCATTTCAGCGGCATACAGACGGTTCATCAAGTCATCCATCTCTTGCAGCGCCAACTTCTGGCGCACCGCCTCGGTCAATCGCGTAGACTGCCCACGGCCATCATAATCCAGGACGGCGGCGCGCATGGCCTGGATGCCCAGCCAATAACTGCTGCCTTCGTCATCAATCAACGGCCCCCAACCGCCCGCCCGCCAGGTCTGCCCGGCGGAATTGAGGCCAAAGCATGAGGTCCCCGTGCCGGCGATCAAGACGATGCCGGAGCGCCCGGTAAGCCCGCCGGCCAGCGCAATGCGAATATCATGATCCACGCCCGTCCGGCGGGCAGCGGCCAGGCCCAGGTCCACCGCGATATTGCGAACGGCCGCCCGATCCACTGCGGAGACGACATTGCCTAAGCCAAGAAAGGCAGCCGTAAAGCCTACAGAAGGCACGTTGGCATGCCGGGCAGCGACAGAAGCGGCGACAAAGATGCTGCGGCGGGTGACTTCCAGCGGAACCACGCCATAGGTGGATGGCCCGCCTTCCCCTACCCCGCACACATTCCCTTGTTGATCCAGGATCACGGCGGCTGTTTTGGTGCCTCCGCCGTCAATTCCGATGACATAATTCATGGCATATCCTTTACATGGCGGCTAAAATGACCCCGATGCCCAGAGTGCCCAAGTCGAGGCGAACGGAAGGCGGCAGTGCATCGTCGGTGATAATCTTTTGTACTACGGTGACAGGCGCAACCTGGATCAAGGCTTCTTGCTGAAAGCAGCTATGATCGGCCAGCAAGATGACCTCGCGCGCGGATTGGATCATCAACTGCTTGATCGTCACTTCTGAGATGTTGGTGTGTGAGAGGCCAAAGCCTTTCGATACCCCATTAACCATCAGAAAGAGTTTGTCTATGCGAAATTCCTTCAGCGTCGCTTCGGCGGTCGGCCCAACAAAGGCCTGGCTGGCGCGCCGGTACGCCCCGCCGGTGCTGATCAGAGTGATGTCGCCAGGACTTTCTTTGAGATACTCGATCACCGGCAGCGAGTTGGTGATGACGGTGATATTCTTGTGATTGGAGAGTTGTTCAGCCAATTCTTTTGAGATCAGGCCGGCGTCAATAAAGATGGTGTCGCCGGACTTGACCTCGCTGGCAGCGCGGCGGGCGATTTCAATGCGCCGCAGGTAAAGCTCATCTTTCAAGGTCTGTTCAAATTCCATCGCCTCCAACTGGATCCCCAGGCGGGCGGTGTATTCCTTCATGGTGTGCGTGATGGTGCGGTACCAGTCATGCTCGACAAAGGTGCAGATGAAGCCAATGCGCCCCGGCAGCGGCCGGCTGCGGTCAGCCGCCTCTGAATCAATGGGCAGGGGCAGTTCGATCTCGCAGGGGATGTTGCGCCACAGCAGCCGCCAGCCATCGGCGGCTTTCTCGTACAGATTGGGCAGATTTTCAGAGGTGGCGATGCAGTAAGGCGTGACCAACTGCGCCGGCAAGGGCTTCTTCTGGTACGCGGC
>CAIQJJ010000604.1 GCA_903872065.1 uncultured Anaerolineales bacterium
CAGTTTTTCAAATACGACTTTTGCCTACAATCACGACGGCGGCGTGACGATCGCTACGCCAGCCTTCGCAGTGACGCACTCGGCGATTGCCTCCTGGCAGACGAACTGGCGCTACCAGGAATTCATCGCGCCGGCGGAGGGTTGGAATACGGCCCTGGCCTTCGATGACGCCGCCTGGCTGCAGGGGCAGACGCCGATGTGCGACAACTCCGGCTGCGCCACCTACCAGGAATTGGAAGGAGGCACAGTCTGGCTGCGCACAGTCGTCACCAACTCGCTGCCCACGGCCCAAGAATACTGGCTGCGCGTCAGCCGCGATGATCATGTCACCGTCTGGGTCAACGGCGCAGAAGTGTTCAGCGACGCGCCGATGCAGGGCGGCGGCGGGGCGTGGACGAAATACATGCCCGTCACTTTGCAGCCCGGCCGCAACCTGGTGGCGGCGGAGATGCGGGATTATTATGGCGGCGGCAATCACTTCGACTTGACGCTGCTGGCGGGGACAAAGCTGGAGACGGTGGTTGAGGGCTGCCGCTTCGAACACAATAACCGCGAAGCCGGCAGTACCATCCAGATTGCTTATGGAACGCCGATCATACGCCAGAATGTGATTGACTCCAACCTGAACAACGCGATCACCGTGGGCGGCGGGGCCTGGCCAACGCTGTTAAACAACCGCATTTCGCGCAACGCGGGGAGCGGGGTGGATGGCGGGTGGGGCGAATCGGGCGGCCTCCTGGCGGTCAATAATACACTGGATGGCAACGCCGGCTGGGGAATAGCCCTCTGGAACAATAACCAGTTGGAGTACGAACTGCGCAACAACCTCTTCACCGACAACGCCCAGGGCGGGCTGCGCTGCGCTGACACGCGCTATCCTATCGTGGCTTACAACGGCTTCTGGGGGCCAGGCGAAGCCTTTAACAACTGTCAGAATGTGATCAACGCTTTCTCTGGCGACCCGCTCTACCTGGATCGAGCTGCCGGCGACTATCACCTGGGCTTTGGTTCGGCGGCGATTGACGCTGGCGATCCCGATCCGCAGTTCAATGACCCTGATGGGTCGCGCAATGACGCCGGGGCTTACGGCGGTCCTGGCGGCGAAAGCTACGCCTATGTGGATAACCGGGGGCCGGTCTTCTCCGCCGTCTACGTCGAACCGGGGGCGGTCGAGCCGGGAAACCTGGTCACGATCTCGGTGCAGGCGGTTGATCCGAGCGGCGTCTTCAGCGTCACCGCGCACCTGGTGGACGAGTTTGGCGCTTCTGCCGCTGACATCCCGCTGCACGACGACGGGCTGAACGGCGACGCCAACGCCGGCGACGGCTGGTATGGGGGGGCCTGGCCGCCGGCGATCACTGGCGATTACCGGGTGGATGTTTCCGCCTTCGATGGCCAGGGGCATTTCAGCTTCAGCCAAAACATGGTGCACATCCTGGCGCGTACGCCGGTCCCATTTATGGTGACCAACACTGATGACGCCGGCCCTGGCTCGCTGCGCCAGGCCCTGCTCGATGCAGTCGCCCTGGATCGCATCCTCTTCGATCCGGCGGTCTTCCCTGGCGTTATCCATCTGACCAGCGGCGCGCTGCCCTTGCTGGATCGCGGCTATATCACCCTGGACGGCAGCGGGCTGGGCGTGGTGGTGGATGGATCGGCGCTTGGCCCGGACGCCAGCGGGCTGGAACTCGTCTCGAACGGCAACCGGGTGCGCGGCCTGGAGCTTTATGGCTTCGGCGGCAACTGCCTCCATATCAGCGCGGCGTACAACCGGGTCGGCGGGGAGACCCTGGCTGACCGCGTCTATGTCGGCGACTGCGGCAACAACGGCATTCAGCTTGCCCTCGACGCCCACGACAACCTGCTGGACAATGTCTTTGTGGGGACGGACCCCGCCGGAGCGACGCATCTCAATGGTCTCAACGGCGTCGCCTTTTACAATTCAGCCCACGCCAACATGCTGCAGAACAGCCTGGTCTTTGCCAGCCGGCAAAATGGGGTCGTCTTTGCCAATGACACTGCCGGCAACACGCTCCAGCACAGCACGATTGGCCTCCCTCCCCGGCCTTATGCGGAGCATTACGCTTCCACCCTGGCGCTTTCGCCGGCCTATCCTACCGACTGTACGATCTATGTCGCCAGCCTTGACGCCGGCATGCTCAAGTCTACCGATTGTGGGGCAAGTTGGTTTGAGATCAATAACGGCCTGAAGACGGAAGACACTGGCGATGCGCGCGGCGTGAGGATGGTCTTCATCCCGCCCGCCGCTGCCGATGCGCAGGAAGTCTACGCCGTCAATGAAAAGAACGAGTTTTTCCACAGCCTGGACGGCGGGGCAAACTGGCAGTTCGTCAGCCACAGCCTGTGGACGTTCGACGTGCGCAGCCTGGTCTTTTCGGCCAATTTCTTGAGTGATCGCACCCTTTACGCCGCTGTCCCTGGTTGGTCGGATTGGGAGCTTTACAATGGGCAGACTGGCGTCTTCAAATCCAGCGACGGCGGCCTGACCTGGCATCCGGTGGTCAACGGTCTGAGCAATTCGTCGATCGTCAGCGTGGCCGCCTCGCCCGACCCGGCGGCCGCCAATACCCTCTTCGCCATTGCCAATTCCAGCCAGCTTTACAAGTCGGATAACGGCGGCGAAAACTGGTTTGAGATCGCGCTGCCGCCCGACCGCAGCAGCAATTTGACTCAGATCGCTATCTCGCCCAATTACGCGCTGGACCAGATCGTTGTCCTTGTCTCGAACAGCGGGCAGGTCTTCCGCTCTGTGGATGGCGGCGCAAGTTGGCAGCCGGCGTTTTCCCTGGAGCGTGGCGATCCGCGTTCGATCACCTTCTCGCCGCACTTTGCTGCAGACCAGTCAATCTGCATCGGCAGCGGCTGGAACAGTCTCATCTCCTGTTCCAATGACGGCGGCCAATCCTGGGCTGGACATGTTACCAACCTGCCTGGCCCCGTCAGCGGCGAGAACCTCGCCACGTTGGCCTTCTCGCCCGGTTTCCAGGCGGATGGCGTTCTGTACGTTGCCAGCGTCATGGGCCTGGCGCGCTCCAACGACCAGGCCCAGACCTGGGAGATCGTGCGCTCGTTCCATGATTTTGGCGCGGTGGAGGGCATTGCCTTTTACGATAATGCGCATGATAACCTGGCGGCGTACAATCTGATCGGCAATACCAATCAGGGTGTGACGTTCAATAATTTGAATGTCAATAACAATCGTGTGGTGGAGAACTGGTTGGGGGTTTGTACTGGCGAGGGGAACCCCACCCACCCCACCCCGGCCCTCCCCAACGGAAGTGCACCGTTGGAGAGGGGGTACCCCACCCCGGCCCTCCCCAACGGAAGTACACCGTTGGAGAGGGGGTACCCCACCCCGGCCCTCCCCAACGGAAGTGCACCGTTGGAGAGGGGGTACCCCACCCCGGCCCTCCCCAACGGAAGTGCACCGTTGGAGAGGGGGTCGCCGACCCCGGATGGTCATCCTAATCCGCTCACGTGCTATATCCCTGATCAGGTCATTGACCTGCGCTCAGGGTATGGCAACCTGATCTTGCGCAATTTCTTGGCCAACCCGATGTGGGGCGGCGGCATCTGGCTGCGCGGGTGGGATGAGACG
>CAIQJJ010000605.1 GCA_903872065.1 uncultured Anaerolineales bacterium
CCCGCCGGCGGTCAGTGCGCCGGCTGCGCCGGCCATGCCCGACCTGAGCGACGAAGACGCGGCGCTGGCCTGGCTGGAAGGATTGGCGGCCAAGCAGGGCATCCCTGAAGAAGAGATGATCACCAGGCCCAGCCAGCGCATTGAACAAACGCCAGGCTGGATCCAGAAAGATGCCCGCGCCGCTGGACAACCCCCGGCGGCCCCAGAGCCGGCTTTGCCGGCCGAGGGCTTGCCCGACTGGTTGGCGGAAGTGGAAGCGGAGATCCCGGCGGAAGCGGTCGAAGCGCCGCAGCCGCCTGCTGCGCCCCCGCCGGCGGTCAGTGCGCCGGCCATGCCCGACCTGAGCGACGAAGACGCGGCGCTGGCCTGGCTGGAAGGATTGGCGGCCAAGCAGGGCATCCCTGAAGAAGAGATGATCACCAGGCCCAGCCAGCGCATCGAACAAACGCCAGGCTGGATTCAAAAAGACGCCCGCGCTGCTGCGCAGACTCCGGCGGCAGCGCCAGTTCCAGCAGCGCCGATCCAAGAACCGGATGCGGGCTTGCCCGACTGGTTGGCGGAAGTGGAAGCGGAGATCCCGTCCGAAGCGGTCGAAGCGCCGCGAATGCCCGCTGCGCCCCCGCCGGCGGCGAGCAAACCGGCCGCGCCAGCCATGCCCGACCTAAGCGACGAAGACGCGGCGCTGGCCTGGCTGGAAGGATTGGCGGCCAAGCAGGGCATCCCCGAAGAAGAGATGATCACCAGGCCCGGCCAGCGCGTCGAACAAACGCCAGGCTGGATCCAGAAAGACGCGGCGGCAACTACTCCAAGCATAAAAGAGGCGCCCAAACCGCCTGCGCCCAAGCCTGCTGTTCCAGCAAAACCAACCGCGCCTATCCCACCCATTGAGGCCAAACCGCCTGTCAGTGCGCCGCCGGCTGCTGGCGAGGCGCTGCCAGCCTGGCTGCAAGAAGTTGAGGCGGTCGCCCCGCCGCCGGAAATTCCGGTCTTTATCGAAAAACCCACCCCATCCAGCAGTAAAGCTGCTGCGCCAACGGCTGGAATGCCAAGCTGGATCAAAGAAGAAGCAACCAGCGCCGCGCCCAGCCAACCTGCGCCAGAAGAGGAAATCCCATCCTGGATGCGAGCGGCCGAAGAGACCGAAGCGCCAGGAGAGGTGCCCGAATGGATGCGAGCAGCTCAGGAAGAACCTGTTGATCTCAACACAGCCTCTCTGGTTCAGTTGGAAACACTGCCCGGCGTCGGCTTTATTTTGGCGCAAAATATCATCAACTACCGCGAAACATCAGGCAAGTTCAACAAGTTGGAAGACCTGCACGTTGTTCCGGGGATTACCTCGGCGATGATCGAGGAACTGCGCCCGTGGGTCAAAGTAATCCCGCCGTTTGTTCCCAAGCCACTGCCGCAAACCACCATGCTCAGGGTGGACATCAGCCAGGCTCGTCGGGTGGCGTCTCAGGGCGATCCGGTCAAAGCCGCAGCCCTGTATGTGAACTTGTTGAAGAATGGTCACTCCCCCAAAGAGATCATTCTGGATTTGCAAGACGCGCTTTATCATCACCCGGAAGATGTCTATCTGTGGGAAGCGCTTGGCGATGCCTTTGTGCGCGATGGGCAGTTGCAAGAGGCGCTCGATGCTTATACCAAAGCCGAAGAATTTTTGACGTAAACCAACCAAGTCTATTCTTTTTGGAGGAATTATTCGTGGAACGAACTTTAGTACTTGTCAAACCCGATGGGGTTCAGCGTGGGCTGATCGGCGAGGTGATCAGCCGGCTGGAGCGCCGCGGACTGAAACTTGTGGCAGCCAAATTCATCCAGGTGAGCCAGGAACTGGCCGAAACTCACTACGCAATTCACAAGGGCAAACCTTTTTACGAAGGCCTGGTGCGCTATATTACTTGCGCGCCTGTGATGGCGATGGTATGGGAAGGGCCGGCGGCAGTGGCGGCGGTGCGTCAGACAATGGGCGCGACCCGACCAACCGAGGCCGCGCCGGGTACACTGCGCCATGATTTTGCCCTTTCGATCAGCCGAAATCTAACCCATGCCTCGGACAGCCCCGAAAACGGTGAGAAAGAAGTCGCTTTATGGTTCAAGGCTGAAGAGTTGACGGGATGGGAACGCAGCGTCGATCCCTGGATTGTGGAAGGAAATTAGGAGAACGACTTTGCTTTCTTCTGCTGAAATTGAGGCGCGTCTTGAACGCATTTTGCCTGTCGTAACCAAACCAGGACGCTATACAGGGGGGGAATACAACCAGGTAGTCAAAAATTGGAAGACTTGCGATGAAACCGGCGCCACTCCGCTGCGAGTGGCGCTCGTCTTTCCAGACATCTACGATATTGGCATGTCGAACCTGGGGTTGGCGATCCTTTACGATCAGATCAATCAACGTCCTGACGCATTGGCTGAGCGCGCCTATCTGCCGTGGATAGATATGGAAGCCGCCCTGCGCAAGGCGTCTGTTCCGCTTTACTCGCTGGAAACCCATCACCCCCTGGCGGCATTCGACCTGATCGGCTTCTCGCTCCCTTATGAGAGCCTGTACACCAATGTCCTCAACGCCTTGGATCTGGCGCAGATTCCGCTCTTTGCCAGCGAACGCACTCAGGAGCATCCGATTGTGATCGCCGGCGGCCACGCGACCTTCAATCCTGAACCAATGCACGCTTTTTTTGACGCGTTTGTGATCGGCGAGGGCGAGGAGGTCATTGAAGAAATCATCGACTGCCTGCAAACCTGCCGGCGGCAGGGTGTAAGGCGCGCGGAGATCATCCGCCAATTGGGGCGCATTCCAGGAGTCTATGCGCCGCAGTGGTACAGCGATTGGTACAACGCGGACGGGACATTCTTCCGCCTTGAAACGTTGGATGCCGCCGCGCCGCGCACGATCGTCAAGCGCATGGTAGCCGAACTACCGCCGCCGCCCACTCATTTCATCGTCCCCTATATTGATACAGTTCACAACCGCATCCCGATCGAGATCATGCGCGGCTGCACTCGCGGCTGCCGTTTCTGCCATGCCGGCGTCATCAGCCGCCCGGTGCGCGAGCGTCCGGTGGAGCAAATCTTGCAAGCGATTGAAGAATCGTTGGCCAACACTGGTTTTGAAGAAATTGGGCTGCTCTCTCTCTCTTCATCCGACTATACACAAGTCCTTGAACTGGTCAAAGCGGTCGGCGAACGCTTCGGGGCGCATGGGACAAGGAGTAAACAACCCCTGGGTGTCTCGCTGCCCTCGCTGCGCATCGAATCTTTCTCAGTAGATTTAATGGACGCTTTGCGCGCCTCCCGGCACGGTGGGTTTACCCTGGCCCCCGAAGCGGCCACCGAACGCATGCGTCAGATCATCAACAAGCCGATTGCCACCCAACAATTGCTGGATACCGCACGTGAAATTTTCGCCCGCGGCTATTTAACGCTCAAGCTGTATTTCATGATCGGCCACCCATCAGAGACGCTTGAAGATGTACAGGCCATCGCCGATTTGTGCAAGGCGGCGCTGGCCGAAGGGCGCAAGGCGGCTGGCAAACGGGTGGAAATTCACGCCGGCGTCAGCACATTTGTGCCAAAGCCGCACACGCCTTTTCAATGGGTTGCCTGTGACACAGTTGAGCAAATTCGCGCCAAGCAAACCCTGCTCAAACAAGAGCTGCGAGTGCGCAATATTGAACTCTCGTGGACCAAACCTGAAGATACGTTGCTGGAGGCCTGGCTGTCGCGCGGCGATCGCCGCCTGGCGACGGTGATTTACAACGCATGGCAAAACGGCGCAAAGTTTGACGCCTGGCAAGAACACTTCAACTACCCGGCCTGGATGAGCGCCTTTGAGAAGGCTAATCTTGAGCCGGCGTTTTATACCCACCGTCCGCGCCGGATAGACGAAGCCTTTCCCTGGGATCACATCCAGACGGGGGTGCGCAAGAAATATCTCCTGCAGGACTACCTGCAGAGCCAGCAGGGGATCACACGCGCCGACTGTCGCGAACAGTGCTTCGCGTGCGGCATCCTGCCGCTGTTCGCTGACCTGCGCCGTCAACATCCTGGCGACGCCTGGAAATGCCCACCCGTGCGCCCCAAAAACCCTCTTCCGAAAAGCATTTAATGACCATCCAATTGATCTATGATCTCGATCTGGCCGCGTTGAGCAGCATCCTGGCAGAGTGGGGCGAGCCCGCCTACCGGGCGCGGCAAATCTGGCAGGGGCTGTACCAACACTTATGGGCTTCGCCAGATGAATTTCCGATGCTGCCCAAAGCCCTGCGGCAAAAAACAGCCGACACATTCTCCTTTGCCCATCTGCGACCAGTCACAGTGTTGGAGTCAAGCGACGGGGAAACGCGCAAAACACTTTTCCAACTGCCCGATCAACAATTGATTGAGGCGGTGTTGATGCGCTACGAGAAACGCCGGACGCTGTGCATTTCGACGCAAGCCGGCTGCGCGATGGGCTGCGTCTTCTGCGCCACAGGACAAATGGGGTTTCGCCGCCACTTAAGCAGCGGCGAGATCGTTGAACAGGTCTTGTATTATGCCCGCCTGCTGAAAGCCCAAAATGAAACTGTGACCAACGTGGTCATTATGGGGATGGGGGAACCGTTTCATAATTATGAGGCTACTTTGGCGGCAATTGATCGCCTGAACGATGCTGAAGGCTTGAACTTTGGCGAACGGCGCATCACACTTTCGACGGTTGGCCTCCCGCCAATGATCCGACGCTTTGCCAACGAAAAACGCCAGGTGAATCTGGCGATCTCACTCCACGCCGCCGAGGATGTTCTGCGCAGTTCACTGCTGCCGGTGAATAAAAAATACCCGCTGGATGAGGTCTTTCGCGCTTGCCTGGACTATGTCGAGAAGACTCACCGGCGGATCAGTTTCGAGTGGGCGTTGATTCAAAATGTCAATGACACTGCAGAGCAAGCGCGCTTGTTGGCGGCGCGTTTACAGCAATTTCAACGCGGCGGCAGTATGCTCTGTCACGTCAACGTCATCCCGCTCAACCCAACCCAAAAATACGATGGACAGGCTGCCACACGACAGCGGGCCGAGGCCTTTCGCGCCATCCTGGAGCAAGCCAAAATCCCGTGCAGCATTCGTCTGCGGCGGGGAATTGATATTCGGGCGGGCTGCGGGCAGTTGGCCGGGCAGCCCCCAATTTGAATTGCAAATTCGTGAGCGCCGCGCAATTTGATTTAAGCACTGATTAATCTTCTTGACGAAATAAAGGATACTATGGTATTTTTAGGGATGTTTGAGTATCTATCCTGTCCCGATCGTCTGTGGCCTGGCAGCAATGACTCAGTACATGATTCCTGGTTACAAAAGTTCGATCTTTTCTCTTAACGCCTACAAGGCGTTATTTTGGGTATAGAAAACACGAGACCCGGCGCTTCTGGCTGCAGGTCTCGTATTTTTTTACAACCCACGCTTTTTGCAAAGCCTGGGCATTGGTACAGTTCAGAAAGGAGGCGCAGTCGCTTTTCTAAAACATCATTCTGTTCATGTAAAAACCATCTTCACTTCTCATGTTCAAACAAGGAGTTCCTCTCTATGTCTAAAAATCTTCAACGTATCTTCTCTTTCATAGTGGTTGTCGGCATGATGGCCGGCTTTTTGCAACCTTTAAGGACTGCACAAGCCGCCGCCGCATTGAACACCCTGGGAGAAGAGCAAACCCTCACCACCACTTCACCCAAAGAAACCCTCCCACAAGCAAACTCATCAGCGAAAGCTCAACCGCTGACAGACCGTGAACTGAAAGCGCTGCTTTCAGATAAAAAACCCGATCCAATGGAAAAGCTCTCTGCAGATTTGCGTGAACTGGCTGCAAACGCTGCAGAAAAAAGCATCAACGGCCCAGAGCTGGGAGCGCCGGCGTCACAACCGGTGATTGTCGCGATTACGGTCAATATCCGTGATGAGCGCACCCTGGCCAAAGAAGGCAAACTTTTTGATCAGCTTCAGCCTTATTTTGTAGATGGCAAGCTGTTCGAAACGCCCGTCCTGCCCAAGTTCACCATGCAAAGCCTGTATGGCTTGATTTTGCCGCGAGAACTGAGCAAGGTGGCCGGGTACGATGATGTGCTGCAAATCACCTCTGTAACCCTGCGAAAAGCGGACAGCCTCACCCCCGTTCCGGCGGATGACACCCAACCGCCGCTGGTCGCGCCAGACCCGGCGGTATTGAAGGCGAATGCTGAGAACTTGCGCGCCGGCAGCAAACCCTGGAGCGAGGCGAAAGCTTTTGGCGATGGACGCGTCTCCCCAGACACACGCGACTGGTATGAAATGAGCGTTTCTGGGCCGGCCAAAGCTGAGGTCGCCTGGGAGCGCGGCTTTACTGGCAAAGGGGTAACTGTGGCTGTCTTGGATGATGGGGTAGACTTTGCCCATCCCGATCTGATGGGCACTCAAAAGATTTACTCCAGCACCTGGGCCACCGCCTACAATGGGTATGTGATGACCATAGACCCTCTGGGGATGGAACTCTACTTTGTTGACGAAATGTTTGGCACTTCCTTCACCGATGATGCCTACAGCGGATCCACCCTGATGGATACGAGTACAACCCCGGATACCACGCCTTGCGGGGTTGGCCTCTCATGCTTCAAATACGCTCCGCTTGGGACGGTTGAACATACTTATATTATTGACAGCTCCTGGAGCAAGAGCGGCATCATTCACGTCGGCACCCACCACGATGCAAGCATGAAAGATTATTTATGGGGTGAAAAAGTGGCGCTCCTGGTTGTGGATCCGCATGTCGCCGGCGTCTATGATACAGTGTATGTAGACCTGGACGACGACTATGATTTCACCAATGAAAAACCGGCGACCAAGGCGGATGTCAACGACCTGGATAATACCAAAAATAAGCCAATCTCCTATCGCGACTTGACCGGCGATGGGCTGGCGGACATTTACGGCGGCGCCTTGTATTTCATTGCGGACGGCGTCAACTGCCCGCCAGGGATGGACTACCTGTACGGCTGCGGCGCTCCGGTAAATCGCATTAGAGCGCCCGGCAATGGCAACCTGGTCGGCTTGCACGGCCCGTGGGATAGCGGTTCCAGCCATGGCACGCACTGCGCCTCGAATGTCGTTGGCCAGGGCGTGGTCAATGGGCTGCTGCCCTCGTTCCGTGACCTGCCAGGCGACGGAAAGCCGGCCGGGGCGGTGTTTGGCGCGGCCCCCGAGGCATCTTTGGTCGCCGGCAATGTCTACAGTTCCCTGCTCGGCAATTCCTTCGTCACTGCTTACAATCTCTCCGCCTTCGGTTATGACGGCATTGATCAGAACGGATGCCATTTCCTCTATGGCTGCTGGGACTTCGAGGATACAGATGCCATCTTAGCCACCTCGAACTCTTATGGTTGGAGCGCCACCTACAACGACGGTTGGGATTACGAAGGACAGGCCATTGCGCAGCTTCAGCGTTACAACGCTCCTTACCTGCAGTTCCTGTTCTCGACCGGCAACGGCGGTTCAGGCTACGGCACGGCTGCGCCTCCCTCGCCCGCCCTGGGTATCCAGGTGGGCGCCTCCACCGAGTTTGGTTCAACCGGTTGGGATACGATCACCGACACCACTCAAATCACCTACAATGACCTGGTTTACTTCTCTAACGCCGGGCCCAGCGAACGGGATGGCGCAGGAGTGGATGTCCTGGCTGGCGGCGCGTACGCGGCCGGCGACGAAGAACTGAACTACTCCATCGCCTGGAACTTGAATGCCTTCGGATCGCTGGATGCAAATCTGGCCTGGGCCAGTTGGGGCGGCACCAGCCGGTCTGCGCCAGTGGCATTAGGCGTGCTGGCCCTGGTTTATGACGCTTACCGCCAGGCGCACGGCGTATGGCCGACCGCAGATGTGGCAAAGGCTATCCTGATGTCTGGCGCGATCGATATCAACAACGGCGTCTTCCGCCAGGGCGCGGGCGCCGTCAACGCGGATACATCCACCGCCATCGCCAGTGGGATGTATGGCGTCCACATGGCCGGCAACTCGGTAGATTGGACGCCGGGCGATTACCGCGGCGTAGATTATCCTGGTTTTGCTCACATCACTTACCCTGGCGATACTTATAGCAAGACCTTCGAAATCGTCAACCCTGCTGCAACCACGACAACCCTGACCCTCTCGGATGCCCGCTTGACGCTGATTGACAGTCAGACCTTCACCTACACGGTGACGCCGGCGATGATCGCAGAAGAATATAAGAATGGCACGGCAAACCGTGACAACTTCTACAAAGCCTTCAACTTCTTCATCCCGATCACAGCCACCAATACGGCCGACCCGGCGATGCAGTCCATCAACATTCCAGCCGGAACGGACCTGATGGTGGTGCGCCAGATCCAGCCGTACAACGAATTCGATGTGGATGGCCTGCCCTACGGTTCGTCCAACACTCTCTACGACAACCGTTTTTATCTAACCGTGTACAACTGGACCGATATTAACGGCGACGGCAAAGTGTGGGAGGATAAAGACGTCAATGGCGTGGTCAACTTTATCAACGCCCCACCACCCAATACGTTAATTGATGCTGGCGTTGAATTGGCCTGGGACGATCCTCTCACTGAACTGCAGCGTTGGGAATATGAGCGCTACCAGTACAGCCGGCCGACCGGCAACACTTATGAGGTCTCCGTCCAAAACCCGCTGGAACGCATGAACGATGGAATGTTCATCGGCCTGCGCCACATGTCCACCCCGGCCGGGCGAGCCGTCACTTCTCACCTGCAGTACCGCATCGAGTTCTACCAAAAGGCGGATGTCCCCTGGTTGAACGTGGATCAGACGGAAATCGAGGTACTGCCCAACAGCAGCGCCGAGTTTAGCGCCAGCGTCACTGTACCGGATGATATGCCGGCGGGCAGTTACGAAGCGGCCATCCAGGCCCTGGATCCCGGCAGTGAGACCTACGGCGAAAACCTGATCATTGTGCCAGTCACCCTGCACGTCGCGAAGGAATTCGACGGCAGCAGCACCGTGACATTCGGCGGCGCCGAGAGCGCCCAGTATGACGCCAACCAGCAGTACAACAACGCGGTGGTACGCGGCTTCTTTGAATGGGGTTGGCGTGAGGAAAGCGGCGATTGGCGCGCCTTCTTCACTGACATCAATAACTGGGCAGGCACGTTGTTGAGTGAGTCCTTCGAAGCCCCCTTGGACGGCTGGTCTGTCGTAGATTGGGCCGAAGCGGGGTTGGTATGGGATACCTGCAGCAATTGGGGCGATGACAACTATGCCGGCTCTGGCGATTGCTATGAGGCCAGCAGCGATAAGTTTGGCGAAAGCGCCTATGATACCGAACTGTGGACCCCACCCTTCGACCTTCCAACCGAAGACAGCGTTTTGCAGTTTACGATCAACTACCAAAACTACGGGGATGACTTTTTCGAAGTCAGCATCAGCACGGATGGCGGCGAAAACTGGGATATTTTGGGGGATTGGGTTGACGACCTAGGAAAACAAGGAAGCCAACCCGGTACGGTTATCACGATCCCGTTGGACGATTATACGGGGATGACAGGATTGATTTTAGGCTTCCGCTATGCAAACTTCGACCCGGCGGCCTGGGACTGGTATGTACAGATTGATGACATCCAGATCAATCGTCTCAAAATGCCGCTTGATACCCAGGTAATTGTCAAAAACGAGTGGGCGGATGCAGCCCCGCATACCGATATTGATACGGTTGTCCTCGGGCCAACCGCCACATCCTTGAGTGCAGTGCGCACTGGTATGTGGAATATCGCGATGGATGAGCCGGGTTATTTCGGCGCTTATACGCTGAATACAGTCGCCCAGAGCGTGGTTGATCGCGCCGGCAGAGCGCAGTGGCGCTTTAACACCACCAGCGGCGGCAACGAAGAGTGGATCACCTTCCCGCTTGAGAACTCCGGCGACGCCTACGGTGGGCTATACGAAATGCTGCAGCACAATGTCGTGTTCGAGGGCGATCAGTTCGGGGTAGTCTTCACCCAAACTCTCGGCGCGCTGAATACCAGCAGCGATTTCCTGATGCGCTCAACGTATGTTGACCAGGGCTGGCTTGGCGATGTGGTTGTCCAGTCAGGCCTGGATCTGAATGGGTTGGTGGCCGATGGCTACCTTGAATCCCCCAGTACGATCTACTATGATGAAGCGCTGCTCGATACCCCAGCCAGTTTCGATTGGACACGAGAGGTAACGCTGACCAGCGCCACTAAGCTCCTCCTGGTTTCAGACAGCCCGGATATCAGCGATATTGACTTGTTCCTCTTTTACTGGACAGGAAGCGCCTGGAAGCAGGTTGCTTCTTCGACCAGCAGTTCAGCGCATGAGGAAATTGATCTCGCTAACCCGCCCGACGGAAAGTACCAGATCGCCATTGACAACTACAGCGGCCCAGACGGTACTCTGCGGTTAACCCAGCAGGTCTTCAACCGGGTGAACGCGCTGACTGTTAGCGCGCCGGCAGGCCCCGTCCAGGCCGGTCAACCGGTGACAGTCACGGTCGGTTACGACTATCCTCTTGCACCAGGCGACTATTTGGGCAAGGTCTTCGTAGGCCCGCCCGAAGCGCCGCAGCTCAAAGAGGTGACTGTCTATTTGATGCGCCTTGCGCCATCGGTGGTCAGGAAAAATGTTGATAGCACAACCCACCTGGCCGGCGATAAAGCCCAGTACTGGATTGACCTGTACAACGTGGAAGATCCGGACGGCCTCTTCACCCTGACCGATGTTATCCCCGCTGACATGGAATACGTCACTGCAACGGTAGAAGTAGGAGGCGAGACTACACCGCTCGCTTACGACTCATTGTCGAACAGCGTCACCTTCAGCGGCGTCTTACCACTCAGCCAACAGCGCAGTGAAATTGAAGGTTTTGAGGGCGGCGAGATGCCGCCGGCGGGTTGGAAATTGGTTTCAACCAATGTGGATGCAACCTGGTTGATCGCCGATGTCACCGACGCCAAGCTTGCCAGGTATGTCCACGATGGAATGTTTGGCGCTTATCTCCCCTGGAACTATGCCCAGGATGAATGGTTGATCAGCCCGGTGCTTGGCCCGGTTTACAGCGACCTGAGCTTCTGGTCGAATGGCGATCTCGCCTGGTGCCAGACGACGGATAACTGCGATCTGAATGTCTGGCTGATCGTTGGCGAGGTGGGCGGCGGCGACGACGTTCTGCTCGGCCAACCCGATGAACAAGACTGGACCGAAAGCTGGGCCTGGGCCGAAAGCATTTATGGACTGCCCAATCCAGTGCCGGCCGGCGATCTGCGCATCGGTTTTGAATATGTCGGCAGTGATGCAGCCAGCATCGGTCTGGATGACATCTTGCTGCCTGATCTCTTGCCAGCCGCGACCGTCATGCTGACCACAGCAATCACGGACACTCTCGCGGATGGGGTCTTAATCACAAACACGGCAACCCTTGAAGTTGTCCACTTTGTGGGCGCTGCCTGGGAAGAGACCGAATCCCTGCAAAGCGCCGCGGTTATCCGCACCGCCCTGGCCGATTTCAAGGCTTCTTACAAGGAATCTCCTGAAGTCGTGCTGCCCGGCGAGCAATTCACCTACACGATCCATGTGATCAACAGCAGCGAGATCGTGACCTACACGGCCACGTTGGTAGACCCCTTGCCGGCGGGCGCCATCTATGTGGATTCCGCGGGCGGCCTTACCTACAACGCAGCGAAAGATCAGGTGGAATGGAGCGGCGAGGTCACGCCTGGCAGCGACATGGTATTTACCGTTGTCGCGATGGCTGACGAGATTCTGGAAGACGGCGAGGTGATCGAAAATGTTGCGACGCTCACCGTCGGCGGCGAGGCCGTTGAACTGCCGGCGCAAACGCTGGTTGTTACAATGCCAATCGCCGATTTCACTGCTCCGGATCTGGCGCTGGCGGGGGAAACGGTTGACTTCACCAACCGATCTACCGGAACTGCTCCGCTGACCTACGCCTGGGACTTTGGCGATGGCGCGAGCAGCACGGATGAGAATCCAGGTCATGCTTTCGCGGCGGTCGGAAGTTACGTGGTGACTCTAACCGTCACCAACAACTATGGCGAAAACAGCTTCAGCAGCGCGATCGCCATCGGTGAAGCGCCTGTGGCTGGCTTCACGGCCCCGACGGCTGCTGCAACTGGTGAGGATGTTTCTTTCGTCAATACTTCGACCGGAACTGCTCCGCTGACCTACGCCTGGGACTTCGGCGACGGCGCGAGCAGCACGGATGAAAATCCGGTTCACAGCTTTGCTGAAGCCGGCGACTACACCGTGACCCTGACGACAACCAATGACTATGGCGAAGACAGCTTTAGCAGCGCGATCGCCATCGGTGAAGCGCCCATAGCTGGCTTCACAGCCCCGACAGTCGCTGCGACTGGCGAAGAGGTTGCCTTCAGCAATACTTCGACCGGAACTGCTCCGCTGACCTACGCCTGGGACTTCGGCGACGGCGCGACCAGCACGGTTGAGAATCCGAGCCATGCCTTCGCAGCGGCCGGAAGCTATACGGTTACTCTAACTGTCGCCAGCGACTATGGCGAAGACGGCTTCAGCAGCGCAATCACTGTCGGTGATGCGCCCATGGCTGGCTTCACTGCCCCGACAGCCGCCGCGACTGGCAAGGATGTTTCCTTCGTCAATACTTCTACCGGAACTGCTCCGTTGACC
>CAIQJJ010000606.1 GCA_903872065.1 uncultured Anaerolineales bacterium
AAATCAACCGCCTGGCCGATCTGCTGGTGGAGTATTACCGCCCGATCGTGGAAAACTCGCTGGCGGTTGGGGCGGACGCCATCGGGGCGGGCGACGATTTTGGTACGCAGCAGGCGATGATGATCTCGCCCAAAGTCTGGCGGCGTTTCTTCGCCCCGCGCTACCGCGAGTTGTTCGATCCGGTCAAGAAGGCCGGCAAGCGTGTCTTCTTCCATTCATGCGGCGTGATCGACCCGATCCTGGAAGACCTGCGCCAGGTGGGGGCGGATACGATCTGGCCGCAACTGCCGCTCTTCAACCTGCCCGACCTGGCGCGGCGCTGCCGCGACCTGGGCCTGGCAGTGCAGCTTCATCCCGACCGCGGCAGCCTGATGCAGCGCGCTGCGCCGCAGCAGGTGCGCGAGTATCTTCTCGGGCTGGTGGAAACGTTTGACTGTCTCGCTGGCGGAGCCTGGTTGTACCTGGAGGTCGATCCGGGCTTTCCGTGGGAGAATGTCAAAGTCATGTTTGAAACGGCGCAAGAACTAAGAAAGTAGAAAAAGGAGCAAGAATCTATGACTACAACCCCCCCAGGCGCGGAGACTTTGCCGGCCGTCCGCGCCAAGACCACAACCGGCTGGCTGTGGCTGGTTATCCTCCTGAACGGTATGATTGGGGTTATGACGTTTGTCGGCGTCGGCATGCTGGCGATCTCCGGCGCAAAGGGCAGCGCGGTGATCTTGTCGCTGCTGGCGGGCGCGGTCAGCCTGGCGATTGCCGCTGGAGCGTTCTTGATCTTGCAATGGAAAAAGCTTGGCTTCTATGTCATCGCCGGCGGGGTGGCGGCGAATATTGTTTTGTCTTTCCTGGGCGGCGGCAGCCTGGGGACGGCGGTCTTCGGCGCGGTGTTGAGTGTGGCGGTGCTGTATTATGTCTTGCAATTTCCGCCGGAAAATAAGGCGTGGAAGCATTTAACGTGAGACTCCAGATTTATGAAAATCAGTAAATTATCTCAGCGTTTGCAAAAAGATCGCCCGATGACAATGGTCAGCATCCGTATACCTGAGGATGTGCTTGAGGATCTGAAGCGAGTCGCTCCCATGCTCGGCTTTTCGGGCTACCAGGCGCTGATCAAAGCGTATATTGGCCAGGGACTTCGCTCAGACCTGGAGCGATTGGAAGGCAATGTGGAGTTAACCGCACTGGTGGAAAGTTTGCGCAAGAAAGGGGTCGCAGAGGAGGTTATTACCTCGGCTTTGGCAGAAGCCCAAAGTGCGCTCCAGGTTGCTGGATAAGTAACCTTGTAGATGACATATTCATCCACGAGGGAGCAAGCGAATATCTACCGGTGAATGTCCGCGAGCGTCAGTCCGGCATCGCGGCTTTCACAATCGGCGCGACGGCGGGGTAGACCTGGCGGTAGCGCTCGTAGTGACGGGTGTAGGCGGCGTGGCGCAGTGGGTCGGGCAGGTATGTATCCGTTAACTGCAAGAAACGCGCGGCGGCCTCGGCGGCGCTGGGATAAAGGCCAGCGCCCACGCCGGCCAGGAGCGCCGCACCAAAGCCGGCCGCCTCGGTGATGCGGGGGACGACGACCGGGATGCCGGTGAGGTCGGCCTTGAGCTGCAGCCAGAGCGGCGACCGGGCCCCGCCGCCGATGGCGCGCAGGGCGTCAATTTGCACCCCGCCGGCTTTGAGCAAGTCGAGGTTGAGGCGCAGTTCGTAGGTCAGCCCCTCCAGGATGGCTTTGGCCAGGTCGAGGCGGCGCGTGGCAAAGGTCAAGCCGAGGAGCGCGCCTTTGGATTGGGTGTCGAAGGTGGGCGTGCCGCTGCCGGCGAAATGCGGCAGCAAGAGCAAGCCGGTGGGGTCGGGCGACGCGCCGGCCAGGATCAGATCGTAAGCGTCAGCCCCGGTTTGAGCGGCCTGCTGCACCTCCGCCTGGCAAAAAGTATCGCGGAACCAGCGCAAGACAAGCCCACCGGAATGGTTGAGCGTCATCGCCAGGAACAGCCCTGGGACGACATGGCGGTAGACGGAGATATTGCCCTCGTAAAGCGTCCGGCTGATTCCAGCCATCTCTTCCCCCCTCTCCAAGCGTGCAGGGAGGGCCGGGTTGGGGTCTGCTTCCCCCCTCTCCAAGCGTGCACTTCGCTTGGGGAGGGTTGGGGTGGGGTCATTCTCCCTCTCCAAGCGTGCATTTCGCTTGGGGAGGGTTGGGGTGGGGTACGCCACCTCCACCACCTCCGCCGTGCCGGTCGAAACCATGG
>CAIQJJ010000607.1 GCA_903872065.1 uncultured Anaerolineales bacterium
CGCCGCTCGTGGAAGCGCCGGCTGACGTCCCCGTTGTTGACGACCAGAGCGCATCTCCTTCCGCCGATGTTCAGCCTGCGCCGCCCTCTGCCTTGCGCCCCCAGGCTGCAATTATGGCCCCGACCGGTATTCTGGCCGAGCAGCACTATAAAAACTTGTTGAAGTTGTTGACTGGCGTGAACACTCAGCCCGATGCATTGCCCTCCCAGTCTGCTTTTCCCTTGGCCGCAGGCGAGATCCGCTTACTGGTCGGCTCTACGCCGGCGGCTGAACGTCGTGAAATTTTGGAAGAACTTGCCTCTGGGAAGATTAAAATCCTGGTTGGCACGCACGCTTTGCTGGAGGAGCCAGTCACTTTTGCCGATTTAGAGTTTGTCGTCATTGATGAGCAGCACCGTTTTGGTGTGGAGCAGCGCTCAGTCTTGCGCAGCAAAGGCCAGAATCCCCATTTGTTGGTGATGACGGCCACTCCCATCCCGCGTTCCCTGGCCTTGACGATTTACGGCGATCTGGACCTGTCGGTGATTGACGAAATGCCCCCCGGCCGGCAGCCGGTCTCCACATATATCTATTTCCCGCGTGAACGCGAAAATGTTTACACTAAAATTCGTTCCGAGGTAGCGCAGGGCCGCCAGGCGTTTATCATTTACCCCCTGGTTGAAGAAAGTGGTAAAGAGCGCGGCGCAGAACATAGCGCAGAGCGCAATGCAGAGCGCAGCGCAGATCGCCCTTCGGAAGCGCAGGAGGCGGGGCGTTCAGCAGTAGAAGAGCACACCCGTTTACAAAGAGAAATTTTCCCCAAGCTGAAGATCGGCCTTTTGCACGGTCGCATGAAAGCCGAGGAGAAAGACGCCGTGATGGCCGATTTCCGGGATGGCAAACTGCAGATCTTGGTTTCGACCTCGGTGGTGGAGGTAGGGGTGGATGTCCCCAACGCGACGGTGATGGTCATCGAAGGCGCCAATCGTTTTGGCCTATCACAGCTTCATCAGTTTCGCGGGCGCGTCGGGCGCGGCCAGGCGCAGTCTTGCTGTGTGTTGATCCCCGACAAGCCGGATAACTTTGAAAATGAACGCCTGAAGGCCATGGTCGAGACCACCGATGGTTTTGCTCTGGCGGAGCGCGATCTCGATCAACGCGGGCCGGGCGATTTCTTAGGCACACGCCAGGCAGGTTTTGCTGAGTTAAAGATGGCTTCGCTGACCGATGTGCGCCTGATTGAGAAGGCGCGTCAGCAGGCCCAATCCATCTTTTTGGTAGACCCCGATCTGGAGCGGGCGGAGCATCATCTACTGCGGGCTGCCTTGCGGCGTTTTTGGGGCAGTGTGGGGGGAGACATCAGCTAAACAGCCTTTCGTTGGCGTTTCAACGGTGTGTTGAAGTGCGCCGCTATTCAAGAGGAGTTGAATGTCTGTTCGAGCAGTTTTTCCTGGTACTTTTGATCCGATTCACTATGGACATTTGGATATCGCTGAACGCGCCGCGCGTTTATTCGATGAAGTGATCGTTGCTGTATACGACCGTCCGTTGAAGAGCCTGCTGTTTTCGCCTGAAGAACGCATTTCTTTGGCGCAGGCGACTTTTGTGAACAATCCCAAGATTGTCGTCACTGGCTACCGCGGTCTGACAGTGGATTTCTGCCGCCGGAGGGGCGTGCAGGTGATCGTGCGCGGGCTGCGTGTCTTCTCTGATTTTGAGTATGAGTTCCGCATGGCGCTGGCCAACCACCGCCTGGCGCCTCAGATCGAAGTCGTAGCGCTCATTACCAATGAGGAGCATTCCTTCCTTTCCTCCTCCACTGTGCGCGAGATCGCCTCTCTCGGCGGCGACGTGAGCAGCATGGTGCCAGCGCATGTCCTGGCGGCTTTGAAATCCCGTTTTCGCGAGCTTGGCGATGGCCAGCAAATTGTGCCAACCACCTCTTTGCGCGATTGAATCACAAAACGGAATCAAGATTTGTGCTAGAATAAATAGGTGAACCACACTTTTTCTTTACCCTTACTAGAGGCCTTATGGATATCTTGCATTTGATTGATCGCCTGGAAGAAATTCTCAATGAAAGCCGGCCCATTCCATTGACCCACAATGTGCTTGTTGACGAAGATCGCATCCTCGACCTCATTGACCAGATGCGGGTGGCTATCCCCGAAGAGATCAAAAAGGCGCAGCAGGTTATGGCGCAGCGCGATCGCATCCTGGCGCAGGCGCAAGAAGAGGCCAACCGCACTTTGGCATTGGCGCGCGAGCGCAGCGACCAGCTTGTGGAACGGGACGCCATTGTCGAGGCGGCGCGGGCTAAGGCCGATCAGATCATTGCGGATACCCGTTCCAGCATTGATACGATCCGCTCGGATGCCGATCAGTATGCGTTGGAGGTATTGACCCGCCTCGAAATGGAGTTAGATCGCTCATTGGGCCAGGTGCGTAACGGCATTCGTTCTTTAAGTGATAAGTCGCCGCAGGCATAGCTTCTATCTTACCTGTTTTACGCGGCGCGCCTTATTGGGCGTGGCGCTGGTTTTTTGCCTGGCCTGGTTGCTTTGCCGCCCTTTGCTCTCGCAGGGCGGTTTTTTGTGAGAGATGATATGTCGCTGAAAGCTCGTCGAAGCCCTCGTTCGTTGATGACGCGTCCTCTAATACGCCCTGGCCTTCTTTCATGGAATTCGCAGGTCGTTTTGCAATTGGCCTGGCTTGCCATCGCCAGCCTTGTGATCGGCCTGTATCTCCTTTCGATTTCTCCACGCCTGTTGGAATTAACCCGTTTGCATCGCGATGAACGGGCTTTTTTGGTGATCAACGTCGGTTTTCCGGTCGAATATTACAGCTTGTATATCTTTGCCCTGGAACTGATCGCCGTGTTGGCCTTCGTTGTCACTGCCGCCGTTCTGTACTGGCGTAAACCGGACGATCGCATCGTTTTTCTGGTCTCTACCTCCTTAATGACCTTTATCGCCACGATTAATCCCGCCTATGATGCGTTAGGGCGCATGTCGCCAGAGTGGAGCCAGGTGATTTTGTTGATGCACGTTTTGGGGGTTGGACTGACCCTGCTGGTCTTGTTTGTTTTTCCAGATGGTCATTTTGTCCCCGGTTGGACGCGTATTCTGACCTATATTGGCGTGGGATGGTTGGGCTTGTGGCTGTTGTTTTCCAGCTCGTTTGATTACGAGACCTTAGGCCGTTTTGTGCAGCCGGTTCTTTATACGGTTTCCTCAAGCCCCATGGAGGCCGAACGTTTTCTGGAAACTCTGCGCGTCTCGGCCCTGTATTTGGTGATGTTAATCTGGTTTGGCACTGGCTTGTTCGCCCAGACGCACCGTTACCGCTGCGTTTCCACCGAGGCGCAGCGCCAGCAGACGCGCTGGGTGTTGTTTAGCATTGCCTTTTCTTTCGTGGGCTATTTTGGTTTCAACTTGCCGCTGCGCGTAATCCCTGAGTTAATTGCGCCAGGCGGCAGCCGCGTGTTGTACTTCCTTTTTGGCGAACCTATCTACCTGCTGACCTTGCTCATGGTGCCGGTTTTTCTGACCGTCTCAATTTACCGCCACCGTTTGTGGGATATTGATTTTCTAATTAACCGCACCCTGGTTTACGGCGCGGTGACCGGCCTGTTGGGGCTCAGCTATGTGGGTGGAATTTTGTTATTGCAGCGCATTTCTTTGCTGCTGACTGGCGGCGAGAGCGATCAGGTGGTGATCGCCATTACCACCCTGGTGATTGCTTTCTTGTTCATGCCGCTGCGCCAGCGCATCCAGACCTTTGTCGATCGTCGTTTCTATCGTGAGCAGGTGGATTTTCGCCAGGCTTTTACCGAGTTTTCGCAGCATGTGCGCACCTTGATTGAAATGCCTGAACTGCTGCACGTCCTTGTGCAGCGCACCATTCACCTCTACCACATCAAATATGGCGCGGTCTACCTGTTTTGCGAGGTTCCCAATGAAAATAATGAAAAAGGTGAACATTCGAGCCAGGGCGTCCCCTTGGCGTGTCAATTGGCTGACGCTCACGATTTGCCCGATGCGGCTGATTTGGAACTGAAGCTGGATGCAGTATCTTTGACGCAGCTTCAGATGGGAAACACAGTTTCGCGCCCGCGCCATTCCCTCTTCCCGTTGTTGATCCCCTTGCTCTCCCCGAAGACCGATTTGTCCAACGCCGGCGCGTCGGCGCTCTTGGGGGTTTTGGCGCTGGGCCCGCGCCTTTCGGGGCTGGCCTATTTTCGCGAAGATATCACCCTTTTGCGCGGCCTGGCTGATCAGGCTGGTACATCCATCTATGTGGCGCGCTTAATTGAGGAAAAACAGGCTGAAGCGCGCCGCCTGGCTGCCGCCGAACGGCAGATTGAAGCGCATCGCAATTCTCCCTTGGGACGGGCCGAGGCGCTTGCCGAGCAGATCCTGGCCGAACCGGAGAATCGCCTGTTGGCGCTCTACCGCCTGACGCAGTCTGCCAGCGGGGATGTGCAAGTGGCGGCGCTTTTGCACAATTTGCCGCAAGTGTTTTTTAACCAGGATCGGTCGGATTATGGCCGCCTGGCGCAGGGCTTTGAGTATATTTACTCCAGCCGCCGCCAGCCCGAAATGCTCCCCCTGGGCCTGCGCCTGTTGATTGCCGAACTGGTTGAGTCGCTCAGCAAGGGCGAAAGCTCGCCGGACGCCTCGCCGGTTTTGGCCTTGATTGGGCTTTGCCTGAAGGCCTTGGAATCCGAGACGATCCCCTCGATGATTGAATGGGGGAACAGTTTGACGGAGCAGACGCAGGCTGCTCGTTTGTCCCATTTCCAGGCGGTGGTGGACCTATTGGCGGCTTTGGATGACCTGGGCGAGGTGGTGGCTTCGCTGCGCTCCAGCGACCGCCTGGAAACCCCCGAAGACAAACTGACTTACCTGGCGGCGGCGGTCGAGCGCCTGGGCCGCCTGGAACGCAAGGCGCGCACGCGGTACGGCGGCGCAGACCGCCCCATTGTGCAGGGCATCATCGAAAAGTGGCTGGCGGTGATCACCCGCGCCATGAGCGATTTGCAGTCACGCGCCCACCTCACCTGCGAACTGCTCACTCGCCACACCTGGCAAGGGGCCGAGATTATTGTCGCCTTGAGCCTGCGCAACGATGGACGTTCGGCGGCGCTTAATGTGCGCATCAGCCTATCGCCCAGCGCAGACTACAGCCTGATTGAGGAAACTGCCCACGTGGAGCGGCTTTCCCCCGGCGACGAGACCAGCGTCTCTTTGCGCGTCCGACCTCGCCTGGAGAATATTACCAGCCAGTTCCGCGCCCGGTTTGTCATCCTTTACAGCGATCCGCGCGGCCTGGATCAGGTGGAAAACTTTGCCGATGTCGTTCACTTGATGCAGACGACCACCGAATTTCGTTTCATTCCCAATCCTTATGTGGTTGGTACGCCGCTGCAGGCCGGTTCGCCGCTTTTCTGTGGACGGCAGGATGTGGTAGATTTCATTCAGCAAAACCTGGATGCCGCCCATCGCAACAACCTGGTTTTGATCGGGCAGCGCCGCACCGGCAAGACCTCCCTCCTCAAGCAGCTTCCCAGCCGCCTGGGAGATGAGTATGTCTCCATCTACCTGGATGGCCAGGCGCTTGGCCTGGACCCCGGCCTGCCCAACTTCTTTTTGACCCTGGCGACCGAGATGGCTTTTGCCCTCGAAGATCGCGGCTTTACGATTGACATGCCCGCCCTGGAAGATTTCAGCGAAAGCCCGGCGCTATCCTTTGAGCGCAGTTTCCTGGCGCGCCTGCGCCAGGCCATTGGCGGGCGGCATATTCTCTTGATGTTGGATGAATTTGAAGAACTGGAGTCTTCTGTCCGCCGCGGCGACCTCGATGCCTCCATCTTTGGCTTTTTGCGCCATATTATCCAGCACTATGAAGATCTGAGCGTCATCTTTTGCGGGACGCACCGCCTGGAAGAGCTGGCTTCTGACTACTGGAGCGTTTTGTTCAATATCAGTCTCTATCACCATATTTCCTTATTGGAGCGCAATGAGGCTTTGCGCCTGGTGCAGGAGCCAGTGGCGGCTTTTGGCATGCGTTACGACGATCTGGCTCTGGATAAAATCTGGCGTGTGACCGCCGGCCACCCCTACTTTTTGCAACTCTTATGCCACAGCCTCGTAAATCGTCATAACAAGACCCAACGGCCTTATGCTACCGTGGTGGATGTGAACGCCGCGCTGGAAGAGATTTTGGCTTCGGGCGAGGCGCATTTTGTCTATCTTTGGACTGGCTCTAGCGCTGAAGAACGCCTGACGCTGACCGCCCTGAGCCGCATGGCGCCTTTGAGCGGGCGCGTCACCCCCTTGCAGGTGGTGGAGTATTTGCAAGAGCGCGGTGTGTCGTTGGAGCGGCAAGTGGTCAGCGATTGCCTGCATCGCTTGTCCTTGCGCGATATCTTAACCTCTGCCCATGCCGCCGACCAGACCAGCGAGGAATATAGCTGGAAATTGGGCCTGTTGGGTTTCTGGGTAGAGCGTTATAAATCATTGAATCGAGTTGTGGATGAAGTAAAGAAATGACCAATCCTTATGTTGCTCGCGGCCCTCTGCGCAACCCTGAGATGTTCTTCGGTCGCCAGACTGAGCTCAACGAAATCGCCTCTTTTCTCCAGGGCAACCAGTCAGTCTCGATTGTTGGCCCGCGCAAGATCGGCAAAACCTCGCTCTTGTTTCATCTTATGCGCCCTGCCACCTGCGACGCCCTGGGTCTCTCGAAAGACTTTTTGTTTGCCTACCTGGATTGTGAGGTCTTGGGCGATGGCACGCATGATCAGATCTTTGGCATTTTTGCCGAGGAACTCAGCGAGGCGCTGGCCGACCGTTCTTTGCCGCCGGAAGCGGCTCTGGACGAGGCCGCCGCGCGGCCCAGCCGCCTGGCCTTTGAACGCGCCCTGCGCAAACTCAACCAGCGCGGGCTGCGCGTGGTGCTTTTGTTGGATGAGTTCGAGCGTCTCAGCACCAACGCCAACCTGGATGTCAACTTTTTCAATGCCCTGCGCTCTGCCGCCGGGCGCTATCAACTGGCCTATATTACCGCCTCGGCGCGTCCACTCATTCAGCTTACCTATTCTGATAAGCCGCAGCAAATCCTCTCCAGCCCGTTCTTCAATATTTTTGCCCCTTTGTTTTTAGGCTTCCTCGCCGAGACCGACGCGCGCCAGCTTATCCAGCGGCCCTCATCGGCGGCTGGAGTGTCGATTGCCGCCTCGCTGGAAGATTATATCTACGTTTATGCCGGCGGTCATCCCCTGGCGCTGCAAGTGACCTGTTTTTTTGCGCTGGAAGCTTTGACCAAACCCGAAGCGTTGAGCGGTGCACAATCTGTGGATGCAAGCGGTAAATCCGGTTTGTGGCGCGTCATTGAGCCGCGCGCCGCCCAAGAGTTGGCGGCGCATTATGAGTATTACTGGCGCAGCCTCTCCACCAATGAACAATTGGCATTGCAGCATACCAATGACCTGGCCGAACGCGTCGCTAGCGACACCACCCTGCGGGCAGTGCTGCGCGACCTGGTGCAGAAATGCCTCCTGGTGAGCGACAGCAACCTCTATCGCTATCCATCGCGCTCGTGGGCGTCTTTTGTCGCCTCGCAAACCTTCGTCGCCGCGCCAGCCCCTGCGGCTGGCGGGTTGATGACCGGCACGCGCATTGGGCCGTATGAGGTCATGGAACTGCTCGGACGCGGCGGTATGGCGGAAGTCTATAAAGGCCGCCACAGCCGCCTGGAACGGATGGTGGCGATCAAAGTCCTGCCGGCCTCGTTGGCCAGCGAAGCCGACTTCAGGGCCAGGTTTGAACGTGAAGCGCGCTCGATCGCCAGCCTGCGCCATCCCAACATTGTGCAGATGTTCGATTTTGGCGACGTTGAAGGCACCTATTACATGGTGATGGAGTACATCTCTGGCAAAGACCTGGCGCATTTGATGAGTGAGACCAACCCGCTGCCCAGGGCGTTGGTGTATTCGCTGGCGTCTGAAGTAGCCAGCGCCCTCGACTATGCCCACGCCCAAGGACTGGTGCATCGCGATGTCAAGCCCTCCAATGTCTTGCTGCAAGGCAGCGGCATGCAGGCCTCGGCGGTGTTGACCGATTTTGGCATTGCCAAGATGCTTGGCGGCGACACCGGCGCCACCAAGACCGGTTTGATGATGGGGACGCTGAACTATATGGCTCCCGAGCAAATCCGCTCTTCTGGAACAGTGGATGGCCGCGCTGATATTTACGCTTTGGGGATTATGGTCTACCAGATGTTGACCGGCCGCCTGCCCTTCGATGCTGATAATCCAGGCGCAATGATGCTGGCGCATTTGCAGACCACCCCTTACGACCCGCGCCAGTTTTTGCCCTCGCTTTCCGCCGCCTCGGCTGAGGCGCTCTTGTGCGCCCTGGCCAAAGACCCGCTCGATCGTTTCGCGACGGCGGGAGAATTCATTCGCAGTATGGAATAAACTTTTCACCCAGGAGACTTGGCCCTTATGCGAAAATCACTGCTCTTTCTTGCTGTGTTCTGCCTGATCGGCGGGGCGGTCTTATTCTTCGCCCTTGTCCCTACCGCCCGCGCGCTCGAAACGATCCCTGGCGGAACGATTCCTGCCGGCCAGGTGATCAATGATGATGTCTCGCTCAGCAGCGATGTAGTGGTCATTGATGGGACGGTTAATGGGAATGTGTTTGCCAATGCGTCGGCAGTGACGGTCAATGGCGTTATCAACGGCGACCTGTTTGTCTTTGCCGCCCAAACGGTGATCACTGGTTCGATCGGCGGCAATGTGGCCTTTATGGGGCAGTCGTTGAATTTTAATGGCAAGCTCGGCGGCTCTCTTTTTGCCGCCGGGGGAACAGTTCTCCTGCGTCCAGAGGCGGAGGTCGCCCGCAACGTCCTCTTTATTGGGTATATGTTGGAGAGCCGCCCCGGATCGAAGATCGGGATTGATGTGAGCGCCACCGCCTCGCAGCTCAGGCTGGCCGGCGAAATTGGCCGCGATGTGGTCGGCGGCGCGGAGGGCGTTTTGCTGAGTGGAAAGGTGGGGCGCAATGTGACCCTGGGGGTGAGCAGCCCCGGGCAGGCGGGCATGCCCCTGGCTTTTACCTATCCGGCCGGCGAAGATCGCCCGGCGGTGTTGAGGACAGGAATTGACAGCGGCTCGGAGGCGCAGATCGGCGGGACCTTGACCTATATCTCCACAGAGGCGCAGACCGAGGCCTTAAAATCCATCTCTGCCGCCAGGATTGTGCAGGCGATTCCTGCCACCGAGCAGGCGCAGCCCACTTTGGCGCAGGTCATTGCCCAGCGTATTCTCTCCGGCGTGCATCAGTTTTTTACCCTGCTGGCGCTCAGCGGCCTGGCATTGTGGCTGCGCCCGGCGCTGCTCGAACGGGCGGCTGAGAAGGCGCGTCGACCGCTGCCCTCGGCTGGTTGGGGGCTGCTGGTCTGGCTGCTGCTGCCTTTCCTGGCCGGGCTGTTCTTGCTGCTGGATATTCTGCTGGTGATCATCTTCGGTTCGGTGTCGTTGAGCGTGCTGGCCTGGGCGGTGGTTGGCCTGGGGATTACCTGGGTCGGCCTGGCGATCTTGCTGCTGACCCTGCTCGGCTATTTCGGCGCAGTGGTCGTCGCGCAGCGCGTAGGGCAGTGGGCGGCGCAGAAATTCCTGCCCGGCCATGCGCTGCACGCCTTTTGGCCGCTGGCGGCAGCTTTGCTGGTCTATGCTTTCTTGCGCCTGATCCCCGTCCTGGGTGAGCTCCTGGCATTGGCGATCACGCTCATCGGCGTCGGCGCCATCTGGTTGGAGGTCAGCAGCCTCCTCAGCAAGAAACCGGCTGCCGCGCCCCCCTCGCCGGTCGTCGAAAACGCCTGACGCGATCCATCACTCACCCAAACAGCGCCGCGAGATAAGCTTCTACCATCTTGTCTAACCCAAAAGCTTCTTCGGCCCTGGCGCGCGCCCCGGCCCTGAAGCGCGGCAAATCGGCCAGCGCCTCCGCCGCGGCGCGCGCCAGGGCGGAGGTGTCCGGCGGCTCGATCTTCCACGAATCTGCCCCATAAGGGACAACGCGCCCCGCGCCGGGCGAGACGATCTCAGCCAGCGCCCCCGTATCCGAGGCGATGACCGGCAGCCCGCAGGCCAGCGCCTCGATAACTGCATTGGGGCAGGCCGGGTGCAGATCGGCGGCATAAAACAGGTGCGCTGCGCCGGCCAGGGCCGGGATTTGCTCGCGCGCTACCTGTCCGGCCCAGTGCAGCGTCACCCGCCCGGCTGCGCCGGCCAGCTTGCGATCCCACTCCTGGCGCAGCGCCTCGGCCACCTTACCCACCACCATTAACTCAACCCCCGCCGGGGTCGCTTCGGGATACCCGCCCGCCAACCGTTCGGCCAGTTGGATGCCGGCAGTCAACCCCATTTCATAGCCGCCGCCCAGGTTGCCCTCCACCATCAAAATGCGGCATTTCTCGTCCTTGATTGCTCGCTGCTCCCCCTGCGGCTTGTACACATCCAAATCCACGGCATTGTAAATGATCTGCCACGGCGAGCGGGTTGGGCCGTAGACGCGCTCCCACCACTGCTGCGTGAACTGGCTCTGGTAGACAATGCGCGTCGCCAGGCGGGCGCGGATCAGCGAGAGGATCAGGTTGCCATATTCGGCGCGCAAATAGTGTTTGAGCCCCGTGCGCCGCCGGCGATGTACCCAATTCATCCCATTTAAGCGCTGCACGATGGCGACCGAACGACGGCCGGCGCGCCACAGACCGGCCAGGTCGCGCGTCCCGCCAATCACCAGCACCGCCTGCCGCTGATCGGAATGCTGTTCTTGATAGACCTGGCGCAGATCGTGAGTCACCTGGATGCCGCGCGCCGCCAGCCCGGCGCTCAGCCGGGCTGCAAAAGAGACCATCCCGCCCACGCCATGCACCTGAGGCGTCAGGCACACGCGCAGCTTCTCAGCGGTTTTCATCGCGCTCCCTCATCCCGACGCGTTTCGCCGGCGCGCCGGCCCAAATCTCATACTCGCCCGTTGATTCCAGCAGCACGGCATTGGCCCCCACCACGCTGCCCCGGCCCACCCGCAGCACACCCTTCTTACACAATATTTTCGCCCCCGGGCACAAGATGGCGTCATCTTCGATCACAATGCCGGCAAACTGCGAGCGCTCCGCCGGGCGGTAGATGTCCGCCCGCCCCAGCGTGACGCCGGGGTAGATTTTCACCCGCGCCCCGATCGCGCTTTTCGAGTGGATCACCACGCCAAAGCCGCCGTGCGCCAGTTCAAAGCCATCCCCCACCCTCACCGAAATGGGGATCTCTGCGCCGAGCAGTTTCAGCAAGTAATAAGCCGCCTTGCCCAGCCCAGGCCAGCGCCGCGCCATCACCAGAGAGGTATACAGATCGCTCGCCATAGGTCATCCGCCGGTTAGGGCCTGGTCTCGCAGAATTTGCTGGTACACCCTCGCGGCGATAGAAATAATGGTACCAATCAACGGGCGTCCGCTTTGCAACATTGAACGAAACGACATTTTAGCCATCGCTTTTCAGTCCTTCATCATCTTTTTCGCGCTTCTTTTTCGCGTTCTTTCGCGCTTCTTTTTCGCGTTCTTTCGCGTTTCTTTTTCGCGTTCATCTCGTCTCCCCCGGCGTTACTTGCCAGGTTTCCTGCACCTCCAGGTAGCGCATCATCCCCAGGATACCTTCCGCCAACCAGCGTATCTGCGGCTGGCGCGCCTCGCCCGGGTACCACGGCCCAGGCGGCAGCAAACCCGCTGGCAGGCTGATCTTGCGGTCGTGAGCGACGCTCAAAATGTAGGGGCGGCTCGCGCCGACTTCCGCTGCGCCGGGATCCTGAACCAGCCAATAGCCGCCTCCCGGCGACCAGCTTTCCAACCTCACTGCCCGCTCTGATGCCAGATCTGCCTCTTTTTCATTCAATCCTTGCACCCATACTCCCAGGGTGTTTGCCCAGGCCAGGCGCTGTCCATCCTGCGACCACAGCAGCGGCGGGCGGCAGTCGCTGCCGGCGGCGGAAGTGGGTCTTTCGCTGGCGTTTGGCCGCCCACAAAAGCCGAATTCGAGGCTTTGGGCTGGCCGGCGCGGCGAAACCAGATAGATCACGCCGAAATCCTGTCCCGCCAGGCCTGGCGTTTCCGGCTGGCGCTGGCCGGGCAGTGTCCCGCGCGCCAGGTAAGCCACCCACGTCCCATCCGGCGCTACGGACACGCCGATTAACGCCTCTTTTCCTCGCCCGCTTTCGCTCGTTTCGGTCGCCAGGGGCCCTTCGTACACCACCGTGGGCGTCAAGACCCCACTGCCGCGCAGTTCCAGGCGGAAAAGCTGCTGTCCAGGCAGGGCGTAACCCAGCGCCAGCACACTGCCATCGGCGCTGGCTGAAAACAGGCGCAGTTGGCTGCCAGGCGGATTGGCGATCATCACGGTTTGCGCGCCGCTGCCATCTGTGCGCGCCAGCCCCTCGGGGACGATGCCCAGGGTGGCGGTCAGCGCCGGCGCCGGGTCAGTGAAATCGCTGACCTGGCGCAGTGTATCATCCCCGGCGACCTGCCACGCCTGCCACTCAGCCTGGACGCGCCGGATTTGCAGGCTGCCATCCGCCTGCCAGCGGATCTCCGCCGGGCGGCTGCCGTTAATGAGTGAATAGGGGATTTCCTCGCTTTGCCCGCTGACTGCATCCAGCGCCATCTGCGTCACACCCTGCGCGGAGGAAAAACTCAAGCGCAAAAAACGCCCCGCCGGCGACCAGTCCAGGATCGCGTAGCGTCCGTCGCCGTTGGCGAGCGCCAGTTTGCCTGCCTCGCCGCCGACAGACACCCACACCCCATTTTGATCGAACCAGGCAAGCTGTTTGCCGTCCGGCGACCAGAGCAGGTAATGCGCGACGCTGCTTGAGACATCTCCCTCCCATCCGCCGATCTTAAAACGTTCGCCCGCCAGGGGCGCCGCCAGGTAGACATCATATTTGGCGTGAGGGTCGCGGCCATCGGGGAAGTGAATCTTATCATCTTCCGCGACCAGCAGCAGATAGCTGAGCCACTGTCCATCGGGCGAGAGCGCCGCATCCAGGATCGCCGGCCGGCTGTCCTCAGCATTGACCTCGCTTTCATCCACGATCACCGCCTGTCCGCTGCGCAGATCGAGCAGCTCCAGCGAGGAGATATTGGTATTGACCGGTTGATATTCCAGCGCTGCCAGGCTGCAATCCGCGCTGGCCGAAAAGTGAACCAGGTCATAATTGTTCCAGGCCGGAATCAAGATGCGCGTCTCATTCGTCTGGCGTTGGCGGCGCAGCACCATGTTATCCGTCAGCGAGAGTTCGTCCGCGCGGCAGTTCTCCAGCAGCGAGGGGTCTATGCTTGGGCTGGGATGGGTGGGGATGATGAAAACGGTGGGCGGATCGGTGGGTAAGGGCGTGGCGGTGGGCGGCTCAGGCGTCCAGGTGGGCGGCAGGCGGCGCGGGGCAGGTGTGTTTTGCGCCGCGCCTTCCGCCGGCGCGCGGTCGTCTGAGGGGGCGCTGGCTTCCACTTGGGGCGCGGCGGGACTGGCCTGGCAGGCGGCCAGCAGCAGGCCCAGCAGCAGCGCCAGGATGACAAAGCGCGTGCGGGGTGAGTGGCTTTTCATCGCTGCGCCTACGGTTTGCGCTCGGCCAGGATTTCGACCAGGGCGCGCAGCGCCAGGGCGTAGGAACGCCAGCCGAAGCCGGCGATGCTGCCCAGGCAGACCGGCGCGATGTAGGAATGGCGGCGAAACTCCTCGCGGGCATGGACATTGGAGAGATGCACTTCGATGACCGGCAGGCCGATGGCGCTGACCGCGTCGCGCAAGGCTACCGAGGTATGCGTATAGCCGCCAGGATTCAGGATCACGCCATTCGCCCAGCCCCGCGCCTCGTGCAGGGCGTCAATCAGCCCGCCCTCATGGTTCGAGTGCTGCGCCCTCACTTCCGCCCCTAATTCCTGTCCCAGGGCGATCATGCGGCGATTGATCTCCTCCATCGTCACAGTACCGTACACGCCAGGTTCGCGTGTCCCAAGCAAGTTCAAGTTCGGGCCATGTAAGATCAAAATGTTCATTGTCTCGAATACTCCTCACAATTTGCAGTTCATCGCTCAATTGGGCGATGAAGTGACCGATAAAAGCCTTTTTCTCCTGCAAGATTTCTTTTGCGCCCGGCGTGTGGAGAACGCCCATTGCCCGCTCACAAAAAGGCAGCTCCACTTCCACCAGCCTTTGACGCAGGCGATGGAAGAAAAAGGGCGATTGATGTTCCAGCCAGTTGCTGCTCATGAAAATGGACATCGCCCCGATTTCGTCCAGAGTGTCGGCGTCTTTCAACACCGCTTTGCCGAAATCCGGCTCGGCTTCTTGCTTGTTGGAATGGACGGCGATCAATTCCACGACCCTCGCCTGCGCCTCTTCTGGCAGGCTCCTCTGGGCGCGCAGCCACTCCCTGGCCAGCGCCGCGCCGGCCAGCGCATGCCCCTGGCGTTGATCCATCCGGGCGATATCGTGCAAGATGGCGGCCAGTTGCAGCAACTCAACCTCGGCCGGGGAGAGGGGGTGGCTCTGGCGCGCCAGGATTTTTACCACATAGCTTTCCACGCGCAGCGAGTGTAAAACCGCAAACTCCCATTCTTTGCGCCAGGGATGCTGGCTCTCAGAAGGATTGCGCTTGCCATGCAGCGCCGCCGCCAGGTGGGCGCGGGCTTCATCGAGCAGAGGGCTGTTCGTATCGCCGCCCATTCTATTTTGCCTTGGGGAGATTCTGCCAGGGCAGACTCACCGTGAAGGCGCTGCCCTGTCCGACGACACTTTGCACGGTTACGTGACCGCCGTGCAGTTCAACCAGCCCTTTGACCAACGCCAGCCCCAGGCCGGTCCCCTGGTATGCTCGCGCCAGGCTGGCGTCCAATTGAACGAAAGGCTGGAACAAGCGCGGAAAATCCGCCTCCTGGATGCCAATGCCGGTATCGGCGACGCAGATCTCAATCAATTGCTCCTCAGGTCGTCCGCACACGCTCAAAGTGATCTGGCCTCCCTCCGGCGTGAATTTGACCGCGTTGTCCAACAGATGGGCGATGATCTGCTGTAACAGGCGCGCGTCCGCTTGCAGCAGGATCGCTTCAGGGGCGCTTTGGAAAGTAAGCTGCTGTTGGTTGAGAAACGCCTTGTCTTTCACCGCCCGCAGGCTGGCCTCGCAGAGGCTCTCTATTGAACAGGTCGCCAGGCGCAGTTCGACTTTGCCGGACTGAAGCTGAGTGTACTGCAGCACTTTGTTGATCAAATCGAGCAGGCGCTTGCCGCTGTTTTCAATGTTTTGCACCGCTTTGAGTTGTTTCTCGCTCAAACTGCCATAGTGGGGAAGCTGCAGCGCCGCCGAAAGGCTCAAGACGCCGGTCAGCGGCGTGCGCAGTTCGTGGTTCATCGCCGCCATAAATTCGTCTTTGGCGCGCAGCGCCTTTTGCAGCGCCAGGTTGGTCTGATGCAGTTCGGCGGTGCGCTCCATCACATGCTGTTCGAGCGCGTCATGAGCGGCTTTTAACGCCGCCTCGGCTTGCTTGCGTTCCGTAATCTCGCGCACCACGCTTTGAATGTGCAAGGGGGTGCCCTGTGAATCCCTGACCAGTTCCAGGTTGATCTCGACAAAGATAATCTGCCCGTCTTTTTTACGAAAGCGCCGTTCGTACAGCGGGATATGTTCGCCGGCCAACAAATGTCCCATGACATTCAAGCTTTGGTCGGTATCTGCAGAAATCTCGCGCACCGATAAGCCCTTGATCTCTTCTCTACCATAGCCGAGCATGTCTGCGGCGCGTTGATTGACCGCCACGTGTCGCCCTTGCAGATCGAGAATGAAGACCGCGTCGTGAATTTGGTTAAACAGGGCCTGGTAGTGCGCTTCGCTGGAACGTAGATCGTCCAGGCTTTTTTGTAAATTTTCTTGTAATTTTATGCGATTTTGTACTTCTTTTTGCGTCCGCAGCAGCGCCTGCTGGGTGATTTGATGGGTATAGAGGCTCAGACTGCCGGCGACTCCAAACAGGCAGGTGTAGGCGAACCAGTGGATGATGGCGCTGGTATAGTGCGGAGGAGGCAGCCAGCCGGCGTTTTCTGCCAGGCTTAATCCCAGGATGGCCAACGAACTGGCCGCGGTGGAAATGGTGATCCCTTTCCAGCCGAAAAGCACCCCGCTCAAGATCACCACATATACATACATGGCGGCGGCCGGCGCGCGAATAGTGCCCTGGCTGGCGCAGATCAGCGTTGTCCAGGCGAACCCCACAAGAATATTCCCGCGCCCTACCAATCCTGCCTGCCCACGCCGCAGCAAGTACAGGAAGAACAGAGTGATCAAAAAGACAGCCAGGGTAAGCAGGAAACTACTGAGAGGAATATGCTCATTCAACGCCAGGAGCGGTAGTACAACCGCGGTGGTGAGAGCGACGATCAGTGAGATGGTGTATAGCACCTGGGTGCGGCTCGTTTTTTCTTCGTCGTCGGGAAAAATGGGCGGCGTAAACAGTTTCTTAACGAGTAATCTCATAAGTTTTTGAATCACCAACCGTCTTTCGGGACTCCGGTATGGGTGCAAATTCTGTGTTCTGTTCAACGGTGATTTTTAACGCACGGAAAAGCATCGTCTAACCGTATCAAGGATAGTCGAAATAGATTGGGTTGGAGAGCAGCGCCGGCAGTTTCGGTATCCCCGGCAGGAAAGCGCGGTAGATTTCGACGCGTGCAAAACCCGGCGCAGTGATGGGGTGCGTCGCGCCCATCCGCCCGGCGCATTCGGCCTCCAGAATGGCCTCGCTGCCTTGCCCTGTGACCACGCGGATCACATCGCCGGCGATCAATCCCTCGGCGCTGATCTGCAAACACTGTCCCTCGCGCCAGGGCAGGCTGTCGCCCAAGATCGCCGCCTCGCCGCCCACGCCGGCGCTCAAGGTCGGGCCATCGGGAGCGAACGTGATATAGGCGTGGCCCTGCTGCAGCGCGGCCAGGATATCGCCCGGCGCGGCGGACATGGCATAGACGCAGGTGGTCGGGCCGCCCAGGAAGAGGAACGGGCTGTCGCGGTGATAGTCGCTCCCGCCGCAGATGGGGATTTTCCTGCCGGAGGCGAGCAGGCGCTGCCAGAAGCCGAGCGCGTGCAGGTTTGACTCGCGCATCGGCCCGTTCCATACCTCCAGGATGTCGAAGGGCAGGCGGTTCAGGTCGAACTGAAAGCCGCAGTCGGGGTCGTAAGGATGATTGATGCTGATCAGCGCCCCGCGCTGGCGCGCTGAGATAAAGCGGCTCTGCACTTCCTCGAATGTGTTGGCGGCAAAGGGCGCATCATAGGGACGGTCTACGCCCAAGAAATTGGCGTGGCCGCGAAAATGCGTCCATTCCATGCCCTGGATCAGCGTCAGACCGGGCGGCTGCGGCAGCGTCTCGCCGGCGATCATCTGGTTATGATCGGTGATCGCCAGAAAATCCAGCCCGTGGCGCAGCGCCCGCTGGCCAAGCTCTTCGACGGTGCAGACCCCGTCTGAGGCCAGGGTGTGGGTGTGCAGGTCGCCTTTGAACCACCGGCGGGATTTGAAGCTGAATTCCAGCTCATAAGTAACCGTGACGCCGGCCGGCGCGACCTTATACGCCCCGGCCAGGATGCGCCATTCGCCGGGCGTCAGCGGCCAGGGCTTATAGCCGGGCGTGGCGCGCTGCTCAGTGATCGTGATCTCATGCTTGTTCGAACCGGATGCTCCCACCTGCAATCCCTGCGGATCGATCAACCCCAGGTCAATGATATTGATTTCCTGCTGCGCCAGGAAGGTCGCCCTATCGCTTCGCCTCTCGCTCTCGGAGCGATGCGTGTAGCGGTAGCGCAGTGTGAAGGATTCCACCCCGGCTGGCATGGTGAAAGGAAAGGTCAGGTAATCGCCCTCTTGCGCGTGCGGGATGAAAAATTCGAGCGTCATCTGGTTTTGCATGGCTTTTCTCTCTTATGAATATTTGCCCACCTCTCTGACCAATTGCACAATTCGCAGGTAATCTTGCAAACTGACCAGGTCAGAGACACTGTGATCGGAACTGAAGACATAGCCGCCCCCCTCCATCATCACCGGCAGCTTCCGGCGGATATCCTCTTCCACCTCTTCGGCGCAGTGCCACTTTTGAATGTCAAAACCGCCGCGCAGCACAAGCCGATCGCCGTACTGCCGCTTAATGGCAAACGGATCCATCCCCGCCTTGATCTCCAGCGGATTCAACATATCAATCCCCAGTTCCACTAGTTCCGGCAGCAGCGCGTTGATATTGCCGCAGCAGTGCAAATGCACCTTCTTGCCGTGATCGTGCGTCCAATCAATCACCCTC
>CAIQJJ010000608.1 GCA_903872065.1 uncultured Anaerolineales bacterium
GTCCAGCCATCGTTTACAAGGGCAAAACCTGACTTGTTCGGCTCGTTTTTCAATTGTCAATGTACTTTTGAAGCCTCTACCAACCTTGAGGAAAAATTTGCCTTGTCAAAAGTCCAATTTAATGTCTATTCTTATTATATTAATCCAGATGCTTTGCTAGCGGTCGTCTTTGGCGCAGAAAGCAAAATCGGAGCTGTCTGGCTCTATACCAAGCAAACTGCAGCTACTTTGGTTCCTCTCATGGAAATGAACCCTCTGTCTCAAAAGATACCCGATGAACTGCAAGACGTAGCCATGAACTTAAGCGCCGACCTGGATAACTTGTTCAAAGATATTCATCTATAGAAGCCAACACATCGTTCAGCCGATTGCATGTTCAGAAAGTTTTTCGTGCTGATGAACCAGATGAAAGATTTGGATGTTTGATTCAGAGATTTATGGAAGATAACACCTTGCCGGATCAGGAAAAATATCGCATTGTGGCCGATTTTACCTATGATTGGGAATATTGGATCGGGCCAGATGGAAAATTCAACTACGTTTCGCCATCTTGCGAGCGCATCACCGGCTACCGCGCCGAGGAGTTTACGAACGATACCGGGCTTTTGATGAAGATTATCCACCCGGAAGATCTGCCAGCCATTGAACAGCATTTGGACAAGGAGACTCTCGATGAAAAAGCACCTGGGGCTTTGAGCTTCCGTGTGATCCATCGCAATGGCGAGATTCGCTGGATTGATCATTGCTGCCAGCCAGTTTATGACTCGCATGGGAAATTTCATGGCTGCCGCGCGAGCAACCGTGAGGTCACCGATCGAAAAAAGGCAGAGGAGGAAATCAAGCGGCTGAATGCGCAACTGGAACAAACCGTATCAGAACGCACTGCACAGCGAGATAACATGATTCACGATTTGCAGTTCGAGATCAGTGAACGCCAGCGGATGCAAAACGCCTTGCAGGAAAGCGAGGAACGTTTCAGGAATGTGATCGAGCAGTCTCAAGACGGAATTATTCTGACCAATGAGCAGGGTGTTGTGATTGAATGGAATCAGGCCATCCAAAAAATTACCGGGCTGGCGGCGGTGAATACCCTGGGCCGGCCAGTCTGGGATGTACAGCTTGAATTAGAACCGCTGCATCAACGCTCAACAGAGAGGCTTCAGCAGTTTGAGGCATCAACGCGTCAATTATTAGCCTCGGGGGCTTTACCCTGGACGGGGCGTTTGATGGAACACGAATATATTCATTTGGATGGTTCCAATCGTTTTATCCAGGGCACAGTCTTCGCGATTCGCACCAGCAGAGGGTTTATTTTGGGCAGCGTTTCCCGAGACATCACGGAGCAGAAGAAGGCTGAGCAGCGCCTGCAGATCCAATATGCTATCACCCGAATTTTGGCCGAAGCGCAAACATCAGCCGATGCCACCGCCAAAATCTTGCAAGCAATTTGCAGCAACCTGGACTGGACTGTAGGAGAATTATGGTATATAGACCATCCATCGGGGAGTCTAAAATTCGTCGAACTCTGGCATACACCTGGAGCAGACGTTCAAGAATTCGAGACGCATACGCGCCAGCTCACTTTTGCACGCGGCGTTGATTTGCCTGGTCGGGTATGGGCCAGTGGCCAGCCTGCCTGGATTTCAGATGTCGTATGTGATTCCAATTTCCTGCGTGCGCCTCAGGCGGCGCGTTGTAGGCTGCACGGCGCGATGGCTTTCCCAATTGGATCTGCTAAGAAGATCCTCGGCATTTTGGCGTTCTTCAGCCATGAAATTCGCGAGCCAGATAAAAGTTTGCTGGAAATGTTCGCCGCGATCGGTGATCATATCGGTCAATTTGTTGAACGCAAGTGGGCTGAAGAATCTTTGCAGGAGAGCGAAGAGCGCTACCGCAGCATTTTTGAACAGGCTGCAGTGGGGATGTGTCATGTTGCAAAAGATGGAACTCTCCAGCGCGTCAACCAATATTTTTGCAATATTCTCGGTTATACCGCCGATGAAATCCTTGGTCAAACGTTTGAGATGCTGATTCCTCCCAACAGTTGTAGTATTGATCTGACACAGACTGATCATACCCTCAACAGCAATGTTCGATTCTATATGTTAGAAAAATGTCTTATTCGCAAAGACAAATCCGCCATTTGGGTAAATTTGAGCGCATCAATAGTGCGTTCCCACTCAGGTGATTTGCAGTACTACATCGGAGTGATCGAAGATATTACTCAGCGTAAACGCAGCGAGGCGGCCATTCGGCTGAACGAAATGCGCCTGGCGGCGCTGCTTAACCTGAATCAGCGCGCTGCCGATCTCTCCGAAAAAGAAATCATTTCCCTGGGATTGGAAGAGGCTGTCCGGCTGACTCAAAGCCAGATTGGCTATTTCCATTTTGTTAACGATGACCAACATACAATCTACTTGAGCACATGGTCGCGGGAAAATGCGGGGAAGTGTACCACTGAATACCAGGATCACTACCCGTTAGATAAGGCTGGCATCTGGGCAGACTGTATTCGTCTCAGAACACCGGTAATCCATAATGATTATCCTCATCTTATTGAGAAAAAAGGGTTACCTGATGGGCATCCCCCTTTGCTTCGCCACATGAGCGTACCGGTCATTGAGCAAAACCTGGTGCGGTTGGTGATTGGGGTTGGCAACAAGCCAGTGGACTATGATGAGAGCGATACCAATTTGTTATTGCTTATTGCGGAAGACATCTGGAAACTGCTTCAGCGCAAGAGAGATGCAGAACAGATCAAGGCTTCTCTGGCTGAAAAAGAGACGCTGTTGCGAGAGATCCACCATCGTGTTAAAAACAACTTACAACTGATCATTGCGCTGATCGCGATGCAGTCAGATTATGTCAAAGACCAGGCCACCTTGCAGGCGCTGCGTGAACTGCAAGCGCGCACCCATACGATGGCCCTCGTCCATGAAAATCTTTACCAGGCTGAACAATTGGCCAAAATTGATTTCGCCGCCTATGCCAGAGAATTGGCAGTTGGTCTCTTTTCTTCTTTTGCTACCCATTCCAACATTCTTTTAGAATTCGATGTCGGCCAGGCGACCTTAAGCATTGATTCAGCAATTCCTTGTGGCTTGATTATTACCGAACTGATTGTTAATGCCCTTAAATACGCTTTTCCCGATGGACAGCCTCGCCTGGAACGCGGTGAAAGCGCCTGCGTAATCCGGATTGGCTTTTATATGCGTACACCTCAGATCATCTTGACAGTGCAAGATAATGGTATAGGCCTGCCGGAGGGATTGGATTGGAAGAACACAAACTCATTGGGGCTGAAACTTGTTAATGTCTTGGCGCGCCAATTGGGAGGCAATCTGGAGATTGACCGGAGCAATGGGACAAAATTCAGCCTCTCTTTTGTTGAACGACAGAAAAAAACTCAGAGTAGAGGTACAGAATGATTGATAAACATATCCTTGTTGTCGAAGATGACGGTATCATTGGCAATCATTTGAAGCGCATCCTGTCTGGGATGGGATATGTGGTTCCTGATGCTGTTTCCACAGGCGAGGAGGCCATCCAAAAAGCGGCTGAGATGCACCCGGACCTGGTCTTGATGGATATCGAGTTGGCCGGGGAGATGAATGGCATCAAAGCGGCTGAATATATTCGCACCCACATGGACACGCCGGTAATTTATCTGACGGCCTATTCTGATGACGCCGCGCTGCAGCGGGCGCGCATTACAGAGCCGTATGGTTACCTGATCAAACCGGTTCAGGATCGGGAATTGAAAGCCAGTATTGCGATGGCATTGTACCGCGCCCAGATGGAAAGGCGGCTGAAAGAAAGCGAAGAACGTTATCGAACCGTGGTGGAAGATCAAACGGAGGCTATTTGCCGCTTTAAAGCCAACGGCCAGTTTACATTTGTGAATGGGGCCTTTTGCCGGCAATTTGGAGGCAGTTCGCGGGAGTGGATCGGGAAAAACTTTTTCAACCTGGTCAGCGACGAAAATCGCCCCCAGGTCATCGCCGGTTTTAATGCATTAAGCCAACAGACCCCAATCAACACCTTTGAAGAAGAGCATGTATTGGCCCAGGGAGAGCAGCGCTGGTATCAATGGGCTGGACGCGCCATCTTTGACACTCATAAACAAATGGTGGAGATTCAGGCTATGGGGCGCGATGTCACCGAACAGAGACGCGCCGAAGCGCTGCATCGCCACGATGTCATTCTTGAAGCGGTCAGTTTTGCTTCCAAATGCTTCTTACAACCCTCCAATTGGGATCAGAGCGTGCCCAAGGTGCTGGCGCGCCTGGGACAAGCCACCCGAGTCAGCCGGGTAAGATTATTTGAGAATCGTACTGATGAAAAAGGCTCTTTTTTGATCAATTTACGTCTTGAGTGGACGGATTCAGCAATCACGACCGAATTTCAAGATCAACCCAATAATCCCATGTTGTTGCCAGATTGGCCGGCGCTGGCCGCCTCCTTAAGCAAAGGTCAGGTAGTATGGACAAAAACCGCCTACCCGGCTTTAATTACCCCAATCTTCGCTGGAGAAGAATGGTGGGGATTGATCGAGTATGGAGATTGCACAATCGAACGGAACTGGTTGCCAGCCGAGATAGATGCCTTGCAGGTCGCCGCTGAGATTTGGGGGACAGCCATCCAGCACAAGCGAGAACTGGATGCACTGGCCCGGCTCAGCGCTGCTTTGCGAACTGCAACCGTGCGCGCCGAGATGCTGCCAATTGTGCTAAAGCATCTTCAAGAACTGCTCAAAGTCCGTGGGGCGGCAGCCGTGATGCAAAATGCTTACAACAGCAAAATCGTGGTGGAACTGGCCAGCGGCGACTGGAAAGAGTTAAGCGGCCTGCACTTGACCGCGGCGCATCATTTGATCCACAGCGTGATCCAGACAGGTCAACCCTGCATTAACTATCCAGTACGGTCGTGCACTCTCGCAGAACGTGCGAGTCCAAGCAATCCTCACTCATGGATTTGCATGAACTGTACGCTGATGTCGAAAGATTGCATGGTCACAGCAGCTACAAATAATGACATCGCTGAGAATATTTCACACGCTGCTGTAATCAATGGAATTCCCTTGATCACCCAGTCTCACGTCATCGGCGCATTGTGGCTGGAACGCAGTCGTCCCCTGGCCGAAACCGATCTGCGTTTATTGAACGCCATCGCAGATATGGTTGCAAATGCCATTCAACGCGTCAGTTTATATGAACAAACGCGGCAACGTTTGCAGCGGTTGTCTGCTTTGCAAACGATTGACACTACCATTAACGCCAGCCTCAACCTGGACCTGACGCTGAATGTTTTGTTGACCCAAGCAGCAACGCAATTGGGGGTGGACGCCGCAGCGGTTTCGGTGTTAAATCCTCGTTTGAGGACGCTGAAATATGCTGCCGGCTATGGTTTTCGAGCAATTAACATAGAAAACTTATCAATTCGTCTGGGGGATGAGCCGGCCGGCCTGGCTGTACTGGAACAACGCATCATCCAGACTCCCGATCCGGCGGTTTTGCAAATCGCAGAATCGCCGGCGGCAAAATTTGCGATGGATCAAGATGTATCCCCCACAAGCTTCATGCGTGATGAAGCTTTCATCATCAGCTTTGCCGCGCCGTTGATCGCCAAAGGCCATGTCAAAGGGGTTTTGGAGGTTTTCCATCGCAGCACGCTGGATCCCGACAGCGAGTGGCTGACATTCCTTGAAACTTTGGCTGGACAGGCGGCAATCGCGATTGATAACATTGAACTATTCAAGAACCTGGAGCGTTCTAATCTGGAATTGAGTCTGGCCTATGACACAACGCTCGAAGGTTGGGCGCGCGCGCTGGAACTGCGCGACAAAGAGACAGAAGGCCATACGCGGCGGGTAGTTGACCTGACCATGCGCCTGGCGACAGCTATGGGCATTGACGAAGTGGATCTGATCCATATTCGTCGCGGCGCGCTGCTGCACGATATTGGCAAAATGGCGATTCCTGATGCGATTTTGCTCAAACCTGGGCCGCTGACCGATGAAGAATGGGTCATCATGCGACAACACCCGCTGCATGCCTTCAATATGCTTCGTTCGATTGCCTATATCCGCCCGGCTCTGGAGATCCCTGATTGTCATCAGGAAAAATGGGATGGCAGCGGCTACCCTCAAAACTTAAGAATGGAGCAGATTCCCATATCGGCGCGCATTTTCGCTGTTGTGGATGTTTGGGATGCCATTCGATCGGA
>CAIQJJ010000609.1 GCA_903872065.1 uncultured Anaerolineales bacterium
ACTCCCCACTCTCCACTCCCCACTTCCCACTCTCCACTTCCCACTCTCCACTCCCCACTCCCCACTTATGAAAGCTCACCTCAAACCCTTCAACGGCGCTCCCACCATCTTCCTCAACGATCAGCCAGTCTTCGGCGGCATTCACCTGCTTGGCTCGCTGGATCCCAAGTATCACGACCTGAACCAGCAAATCCTGGGCGTTTACGCCGCGGCTGGCGTCCACATCTACTCGATCGATTCGGTCGGCCCGGAGTGGTGCGGACCGCGACCAGATAACCCCTCCCACTTCGACTTTTCCTTCGTCGCGCCGCGCCTGCAAGAGGTGGTGGACGCCGACCCACAGGCGCTCTTCTTGCTGCGTATGGGCTTCGAAACGCGCTGGACGCAAAATAACTGGTGGAACCAGCTTTACCCGGATGAGCTAGAAGTCCTCTCAGACGGCACGCGCCTCTCAGCCTCATTCGCCTCGCAGGTCTGGCGGGAGGAAGTGCAGGAACTGCTGCGCGGCTACATCGGCGAACTGCGCGCCAGCGGAATGTACGATCGCGTCATCGCCTATCAGATCTGCACCGGCACCTGCGGCGAGTGGATCAAAGACTGGTCTTCGATGACCATCCCGTGCGGCGATTTCAGCGTGCCGATGCAGCGCTATTTCCGCGCCTGGCTGCGCCGGCGCTATGTCAGCGAGTCCGCCCTGCAAAAGGCCTGGGGCAGTGCGGCAGTGACCTTCGAGAACGCCGAGGTACCTTCGGCCGAGGCGCAGTTCACCACCACCCACTTTTTGTTTCGCGACCCGGCCCGCGAGCAGAACGTGGCCGATTTCTACGCCTGCTATGCCGATCTGTGCGCCGAGGCACTGCTGGACTTCTGTCACACAGTCAAGGTTGAGACCGGCGGCGACAAGCTGACCGGCGCTTTCTTCGGCTACCTGATGGAGCTTTCCTGGAACGACAGCTTTTTCAACACCAACTATGGCGACCTGCTCCACGCCGAGGTCTCGACCCTCCAGCGCAGCGGGCACCTGGGTTTGCAGCGCGCCTTGCGCTCGCCCGATATTGACTTTTTCGTCAGCCCCTACGGTTACGCCTTTCGCGGCCTGGGCGGCGATGGCCTGCCGATGCAGCCCACCGAGTCGCTGCGGGTGCATAATAAGTTGTACCTGCTGGAAGAAGACTCGTTGATGCACAACAACTTCGACAGCACCCAAGACGCGCACTTCGGCGGGCGCAATCAGCGGGTAGGCGATTCGCTGGCGGTCTACCAACGCAATTTTGCCCAGGTGCTTACCCACGGCCTGGGCATTACCTGGCTCGAAACCAGCTCATTTATGGAAGACCCGCGCATCGTGGAGCAGGCGCATCACTGGCTAAAGCGCTACCAGGAGATCGGCGAATGGTCGCTGCAACTGGATCGCACGCCGCGCGCCGAGGTGGCCGTCTTCCTGGACGACGAGTCGTTTTACTACCAGACCATCCGCAACAATATCAGCATGCCGCTGGTCTGGCAGCAGCGCGTGATCAGCCTGAACCGGTTCGGCGCGCCGCATGACATTTATTTGCTCAATGATCTGCTGGAGGGGAATATCGGGATAGACCGCCATCCTTCGACAAGCTCAGGATGCCTGGATAGGGCAGACCGCCATCCTTCGACAGGCTCAGGATGCCTGGATAGGG
>CAIQJJ010000610.1 GCA_903872065.1 uncultured Anaerolineales bacterium
CCTGACAATTAAAGATTACAACCCCGAAAATCAGCGCTACCGGCTGTCTTACCCCAATTACGAAGTACAAAACGCCTTCCTCACCTATCTGTTAGGCTCTTATGGCGCGGTGGAGAGGTCAGATACCTCCAACAGGCTCGGCCAATTGGCGACAGCCCTCAAAAAGGCCGACTGGCGGCGCTTTTTCGAGGTCTTGAACAGCTTCCTGGCCTCGATCAGCTACGAACTGCACATCAAGCAAGAGAAATACTACCAGACCATTTTCTATCTGATCTTCAAACTGATCGGGTTAGAGATCCAGGCCGAAGTGCGCACGAACCAGGGGCGGATCGACGCGGTGATCGAGACAGGCGAGGCCGTCTACATCTTTGAGTTTAAGCTGGGGGGCAGCGCGGCTGAGGCCCTGGCGCAGATCGAAGAGAAAGCCTATTACGTCCCCTATCTGAACACAGGCAAGACCATCTACCTGGTGGGTGTGAATTTCGAGATGCAGGCGCGCGCCATTACGGACTGGCAGGCCGTCCGGCGCGAAATATGTATGTGATGGCAGTCAATACCTTTATCTAGCACAAAAGGTTAAGGTTATTAACAATCTTTGTCAAGGACAATTAGAAACAAAGGCCCAAGTGGACGCCTTATTACCCAATATCCTGGATCGCGCCTTCAAAAGCGGATTGTAACCAGATTATAAGTTAATACCGGAAAACACAAGACCATGCCTGCAATCAACTCTTTGACCGAACAACAGTTGCAAGCGATCTGCGATATTTTGGCAGAAACATCCAGCGGTTTGAGCGGCTCGGAAATTGGCCGGCTGCTGGCGCAATTCGGTATTGAAAATTCTCCAGCAGGGAATTCAAAGCGCGAGCGGCTTTACCTGGCTCTGAGCCATAAGCAGCGTCAGGATCGATGCGCCAATAACGTCTTATATTTTATCCAGATGGCAATGGATCCGGTGCGCTATGTGCAGCAGCAAGCGCTTTTTGAGAGCCGCCGGGAGCAGTTAAACCAGGCTTTGAGTTTTGCTGGGTATGCTTTGGGTCGAGATGGCAAACTGGTGCAAACATCAGCCGTCAAAACTTTAAGCGAGGCCGAACAACGCGCCGGACACCTGCGCTCCGAATTACAGCGCCGTGATGTTCACCCGGACGTATTGCGTTTTTGCAAGGCGGAATTTTTGCAGGAAAATTATTTCCATGCTGTTTTGGAAGCCACTAAGAGCATTAGCGAAAAAATCCGCCAGAAGACCGGTCTGACAGCCGATGGTGCGGAACTGGTTGACCAGGCTTTTGGCCTGAAAAATGGCCCGAAATTGGCGATCAACGCCCTGCAAACCGAGAGCGAACAGTCCGAACACAAAGGGTTGATGAATCTGATGAAAGGCGTCTTTGGCGATGCGCGCAATCCAACCGCGCATTCCCCCAAGATCAGTTGGACAATTACGGAAAAAGACGCGCTGGACTTACTGACGATGATTTCGTACATTCACCGCAAGTTGGATCGCGCAGTGGGTACAGGGAAGTAGAGATAATGAATAGGGAACATAAATCCTATGAGGAGCATTTGACGCTGCTGGGCATAGAGTCACTCAACACATTTTGTGAACGCGCTGGGGCAAATAAACAAGTTCGCAGAGAGCAGGTGATGGCGAGTAGAAATGTAGTCAAGCGGATGTCGGATCCAGATAGTAAGCACATGATGAAAAGATATTATTTTTAGGATGGATACCATGTCTGTTGCAGAACAAATTACCACTCAACGCACAGATAAGTTTGATGGGCGAAGACGTGTAGCTGTATTAGTTGATGTTGATCAATATGAGTTGCCAAGTTGGAATCTTCCTCCGGGAACCTTTGGCAATAGAGTTAATCATCCTTCTCTAAAATTATTTTTAGCAAATCA
>CAIQJJ010000611.1 GCA_903872065.1 uncultured Anaerolineales bacterium
GCCTTTCCGCATGCCTTTGGCCGCCCGCCGCGCCCCGGCGCGCCGAACGCTCAGGGCTTGACCTATTTTGTCCCCGGCGATCAACCGCTGGATTCGGTCTTGCGTTCCCCGGTCTACGATGAGTTCATTTACTTTGACCATCACCGCGCCTGCCCCTGGCCGGATGACGAGGCGGCGCGCGGCCTGCAGGCGGTGGACGACTGGTACGCCGCCCATGCGCCCCTGCCGCTCTCCTCTTATGCCATCGCCCATTGGGGCGAGATGGGGCGCAACGTCCTGGCGCACGTGCGCCAGCGCTGGAATTGCGAGTTCATCGCCACCTACCACGGGCCAGATGCGCCTCTGCTCGGCTCTCCCTGGCTGGTGGGCGGGCCGTTTCGCAGCTATGAGCAGCCCGGCAGCGCGTTGTTCGATCGGGCCGCCCGCGGCAGTCGCCCGGTCTACTATGCCGATTTTGTCAATTTTGCCGATCAGCAGTTTTTCCTGTGTTTCACCGAGATCCGCGATGAGACCGGTTACGAATGGGCGCCGAATGGCGATGCGCCGGCCAGCGCCGGGCGTGGGCTGCGGCAGCTGCGCCGCGCCCTGGACAGCATGGCCCTGCCTGTCCTGTTCACCCACGAGACAGATTATATCTACAAGATTTCACCCGAGGCCTGGGAAGCGCAGTTGGCGCAGATCGCCGCCGGCCTTGCCCCTTATCACCCGATCTTTGTCACGCTGGATGAGGGGGTGCGCTATGTGCGCGCGGTGAAGACCTCGCGCCTGGCGTCAGCCATCTACGATCCTGCCGCGGCTTCCGTTGCGGTGCGCTTCGCCGGCCGTGCAGACCTGCCCACCCATTTCCACCTCTTCACCTCCGACCTCGCCTCCCGCCTGGTCGAAATCCCTCCCTTCGATGGGGAGATCGTCGTTGAAGTAAAGCTTGGGTGATTGTCTATGCGCGAACAAATTTCTCCTTACTTTTCACTTCCCACTCTCCACTTCCCACTTCTTCCTCCTCCCTTTTAGGAATTTCTTATGAACCTCCCTCCCCTCACTGCCGGTTTTGTGGGCTTTGGCGAAGTCAACAGCCCCCGTGATTTAATCGAACGCAAATGCCTGGCGGCGCAGCAGGCGCTGATTGCCCAAGGCGTCCAATTGGTCGCCACTGACCCCGTTTGTGATGACCCCGAAGGGGTGAATGAGGCGCGCGCCCGCCGTGAACTGGCCCGCCAGGATTTTGATGTCCTGGTGGTCTGCCTGGCCGGCTGGATCCCCTCTCACACCGTGTTGGATGTGATCATGCCCTTTGTCCACAAGCCGGTTGTGCTGTGGGGGCTGACCGGCGCTTATGAAGAAGGCCGCCTGGTGACGACCGCCGACCAGGCCGGCACGACCGCCCTGCGTGACGCCGTGGACGCCCTCGGCTTCAAGTTTGTCTACATTTATGATACGCCGGACGCGCCCTACGCTGCGGCGGCCAAAGCTGTCCGCTTCTGCGAGACGGCGCGCGCCGCGGCGCTCTTGCGCACTGCGCGCGTGGGCATGGTCGGCTACCGTGACATGAAGCTGCATGTCACCCTTCTCGACGCCCTTTCGCTGCGCAAGCTGATCGGCCCGGAGATCGAGACGATTGAACTGCTGGAGATTGCACAGCGCATGGAAAAGATTCCCGCCACCGAGATCGTCCCCTGGCTGCAAATCATCCGGCGCGACTGGCAGTTCAACCGCCCGCCCGAAGACGCCACCCTGGAGCGCGGCATCCGCCTCTACCTGGCGGTGATGCAGAAGGTCAAAGAGCGCGGCTACCAGGCGGTCTCGCTGATTGACGTGGATGGCGTTAAAAAACTGCTCGGCTTTCCGCCGGCCATGGCCCTCATGCTCCTGGCCGATCACGGCGGGCTGGCTACCATCCCCGAAAATGATGTCCCCGGCGCGGTGACGCAGTTGATCGTGCGCTATCTGACCGGACAGGTGGGCGCGTATTTTGAGTTCTACGAGTTCATGACCGACCGTCTGTTGGTGGGTGTGCCGGATTATGTGCCGGCGGAGGTGGTGGACGGCGCGGTGCAGGTGATGTTGGCGAAATTCGGCGAGCTTTCGGAGGGCGTGTTGAACGTCTCGAAGGTCAAGACCGGGCGCGTCACCTTGTGCCGCCTGGCGAGCCGCGGCGACCGCTACCGCATGCACATTGTCACCGGCGAGGCGGTCACGCCGCGCAAGTGGGAGGAGGCCGGCTGGACGCAGCCCGCTCCGCAGCTTCCTGGCCTGGAAGTGATCCTCGATTGTCCCGTGGACGATTTTGCTCAGAAAGTCTTGGGCCAGCATTACATTCTTGCCTATGGCGATCAGCGCCAGCGGTTGGTGGATTGGTGCAAATTATTGGGAGTGGATGTTATTTGAACAAAGAGATGCACGAGATGAAACCAGGAACGATGTGAATACGAATGATCCCATCGTCTTCGACAACCAGCACACTTTTTTTGTCTTAACATTCCCTTTTTCATCACTATCGTTCACCAACTCCACGTTTTTTTCTTCCGGCTGGCAAAAGTTAGTTCAAAAGATGCTCCAGTATGCAGATCCAATTCCAATTGCCCACCCAATTGGCGAGCTAAAATGTTGACCAATTTTAACCCCAGGGTTTTCTGGGGACGTCGCCAATCCAGATCCGACGGCAGACCTACGCCATTGTCTCGAACATATAACACATACTGTTCATTACGCGTCTGCAAACCGATTTGCACCTCACAGACATCTGTTTGGCTGGATGGGCCGGGGCGTTTGGTGGGAAAAGCGTACTTTAAAGCATTTGTGACCAATTCGTGAACGATCAATCCACACGGGATGGCTGTTTCAATGTGTAAAAAAGGAACGCTGGCATTGATCTGAATGTTCACACAGAAGTTGGGGCTGGGAATGAATATACTGGCGATCAATGCGCGCAGGTAGGAGTCGAAATCCACCTGCGCCAGGTTGTTTGATTGGTACAGTTTTTCATGCACCAGCGCCATGGCGCGGGCGCGGCCCTGAAGTTCAACAAGAAACTGCCGCGTGTCGGTCTCTGTTGTATATTCAGCCTGCATGTCCAGCAGGGCAATGATAACCTGGAAATTATTTCCCACGCGATGGTGAATCTCACGCAACATGGCTTCTTTTTCGGCGAGAGAAAGTCTGAGCTGCTCTTCAGCCCTCATACGCCCGCTGATATCACGCGCCAGCACAATGAAATGGCTGTCCACGGCCTGTGGGTTGCCCTGCGCGGCGATGGATAGTTCATACCAGCCATGACCGCTGGACGTGTCCAGGGTATAAATTCCGCCATGATGATAGCCTTGTTCGGCGGCTTCGGCAACCGCTCCAAGGATGATGCTGGCCGCTTCTTGAGGAAATACTTCTCGCACCGTTTTTCCTACAAATTCTCGCGGGATTGGAGAAAGCTGTCCTGGGTGGGGCGCGCGGTAATCATAGATTGTTCCGTTTGCATCTACCTCAAGCAAAAGATCAGGCAGGGCGTTCAGCGTTGCTTCCAGTTGCTCATGCGCTTTACGCAGGTTTTCTCGACCCTCGTGGAGAGCAGCTTGAACTGTTTTCCGTTCGGTGATATCTTCTTTAACTGCCACAAAATGGGTAATTACACCTTGCCCATCAGTAATGGGTGAAATTGAAGCATGCTCCCAATACGATTCCTGATTCTTTTTTCGATTACAGAATTCGCCGCGCCACTCGCCGCCAGAAGTAATTGTATTCCACAACTGCTTATAATCCGCAGGAGATTTGTCGCCCGATTTCAATATGCGCGGATTCTGTCCGATGGCCTCCTCAAAGCTGTAACCGGTTGTCTGGGTAAATTTGGGGTTAACATATTCAATTGCGCCGTTAATATCGGTGATCACAATGGATACCGGACTTTGCTCTACCGCGCGCGACAGCTTGCGCAACTGTTCATCTGCGCGGTAGCGCTGGATTGTGAGCGCATAGAGAGATGCTACACTTTCGACAATACCCAGATCAAAATCTGTATAAGGATGGTCGGCGTTTGCCACCGCGATCTCTCCAAAAAGCATATCGCCAACTACCGAAGGAACCGCCAGCAGCGAGGAAATCGAAATATGCCCTTTTGGAGTCCCGGTGCTGCGTGGGTCATGCGCTGGATCATTGGTTAGCACAGGCAAACGGTTTTTAAGCGCCCAACCCCACAGTCCAGTCAGCTCTTTGAATACAACCTCCTTCCCGGCCGCCTGGCAAACATCCCAGACTTCTCTTGTCAAAGTTGTGCTGACAAGGTTGCCAGTCTGCGGATCCAGGCGACCAACAAACCCAAACTTGCTGTGCGTCAGGTATTGGGCGCATTCCAGGACCAAAGCGGCAATCTTTTCCAGGTTGGTCTGCACCAATAAAGATTTTGAAAGATCCGCCAGGGCGCGGTTGATTTCTGATGCAATCTGTAATGTCTCTATGCTGTCATTACTCGGATTAGATTCCTTAGACACATTTTCCTCTTCAGTTCTCTAATCTAAAAAAGGCTTCAACCACAAGTGGATCAAAGTGGGTATTGGCCTGCTGGCGGATTAAATCCTGGGCTTTTTCCTTGGGCATTGCTATGCGATACGGACGATCCGATCGAATGGCATCCCAAACATCCACAACAGCGAAAATGCGCGCCGATATGGGAATCTGCTCCCTTCTTAATTTTTGAGGGTAGCCGCTGCCATCC
>CAIQJJ010000612.1 GCA_903872065.1 uncultured Anaerolineales bacterium
ACCACCTGCTTTGTCCCGCCGCGTGGTTGCACCTCTGTGCAGTAGCCGGAGGCCTTGACCACGTCTCCCGGCGCGGCCGCATCCACCGCCGCCTGCAAGCTGTAGTATTCGGTGGGGGAATCATTCAGGCGCGCCCGGCAGGTCATGACCGTCAACCGGGTACTGGCTGCGAATAGAGCCATCTGGTCGCTGCGTACTTCCACCGTATTCACAATCGCTGTACTATGCGCCACATCTGCATTGACCGTCACCGGCAGGGTCACGGTCACCCCCTGGTGGGCGCTGAGCGTGAGGTCGCTGACCAGGAGAGGCAGGTCAGATGCATCCTCTGCTACCGTCCCACTGCCGCCCGCCAGCGTCACCGGCCCGGCAAAGGTTAACCCCGCTGGCAAGGTATCCGAAAGCGTGACATGCGTCAATTCTGCTGCGCCCAGATTGTACAATGACAAGGTATAGGTGATGCGCTGACCGGGCGCGGGGTAAGCGTCATTCACCCTCTTTTCGACCTCCAGGCTGCGCACCGTCAACAAAGCTGTGCTGATGTTGTTGAACAGGTTATCATCCACCGCTGCGCTGATCTCTGCCTGGTTCAAAATCGTCCCTTCCGCCAGTGTTATGCTGATCACGCCATGAATGACGACCTCGCCTTGCTGGCCGGGGGCCAGGTCTTGCACCTGCCAGGTATAGCGACTGCCGGGCGTCTGGGTGATCACAACGCTGCTGCTAATGACCGCGACATTGGTCAAGCTCAATGGGATCGTATCGGTGAGGATCACCCCGGTCGCCGTGATTCCTCCAAGATTGGTAAAAGCCAACCGATAGACGACCTCATCTCCCGGCGCGGCGGCCGCCGGCGACGCTGCTTTTGCCAGGCCTAGATCGCTCTCGCTGCTATGGGTATAACATGCCTTCCGTACGCCATAAATTGGGTCGCCGAAGATCGTATTATTGCAATCTACTCCCCCGGTGATGTTGTACTTGTAATAGTATTTTCCTCTTGCGCCGTAGGCCACGTCCCTTGTTCCGGTAAAATTACAGCGCTGACCTTCGTTGGCGCAAAACAGGTAGCCGGACGGGACATCTGGCGCAGAGGTGGGGGTGGCCGTTGGCGAGCGGAAGACCGTGGGGGTGCGCGTCAGGGTCACTGTGGGTGTGGATGAAGGCGTAGGGCTGAGGGTGCGCGTCGGCGTGAGAGATGGCGTGCGGGATACATACGGCAGCCCGGCGATTTCATAGGCGCCCATGTCGCTCTGTGCGCCTTGCGGGCGCGCCTGGCCATCCATATCGGTGAAAACATCCACTGCCGTTCCCACATCCACGACGCACGAATCGCCCAGGACATGAAAATCTTCCACGCCAACGAAGGCGGGATCGCAGTTCAGGTTGCCCTGCCCGGTATAGCCTCCCTGGATATCCGAATAGCTGGCATACACCTTTCCTGAATAAATATGTATCTGCTGCCCATTCCCGCCGCTGTTGCCCCACACAATGTTGTTGATCAGAGTCACCGTAGGGCCAAAGACCAGCGAAACGCCCCCGCCCCCAGCCCAACAGTCAGTGCTATTATTGGCGATTGTGTTATGCAGCAAGACCGAACTGCTGCTATCTTGAAATTGCACCCCGCCGCCGGCCACCGCGCCGCCCACATCGTTGGCGTGATTGCGGTAAATCACATTGTTCACAATGCGAGAAGAGGAGCGCAGTGACCACAACCCGCCGCCATCATCATCCGCCGTGTTATCGAAGATGAAATTGGCCTGGATTTCGGAATTGACCGAGTCAGAGATCGCCAGTCCGCCGCCCTCATAGGCAAAATTGCCATAGACCTTGTTGTTGCGGAAGACCACGCGGCTCGTTAAGATGTAGACCCCGCCGCCGACATCAGGATCTTCTACATGGCCGCCCGTGAAGGAAAGGCCGGCAATCGTCGGGGTGATATTTCCAGTGACCAACAGCGCCCGTCCCAACCCTTGCGCGTCCAAAATGGTTGGGTTGGCGATGGGGTCGGGCTCAATCCAGTTGGTGGTGGTGTAGCCTCCCTGCAAGGTAATACTCTTATCCAGGTAAACTGTTTGCGAGGTACCGGCGCGCGTTGTCACCCCGGCGCAAATCCCCGCCACTTTGACCCGATCGCCCGGCGAGGCCGCATCCACCGCCGACTGCACTGTGCTGTAGTCGGTCGGATCATCATTGATCCGCGCCCGGCAGAGACCTCCTACAGCGGATGTTGTCGGAGTGGGGGTAAGGCTGGCAGAAAGGGAGGGCGTTGGTGTTCGTGTCAGGGTAACAGTGTAGGTTTTGGTCGGGGTGTGGGTCGGCGTCGGGGTATAGGTCGTTGTAGAGGTGCGGGTGGGCATCGGCGGGTAAGTTGTCCCAACAGAATATAAGTAACCATTGCTCGAGGCAGCGTAGAGCGACCCATCCGCCCCGATCACCGGTGAAGACCGGATGCTTCCACTGAGCGTCAAGACCCATTGCTGCACCCCCGATGGGTTCAAGGCATAGAGCTGACGATTGTCCTCTGAACCGACGTAGAGCATTCCATCGCCGCCAATTGCCGGCGACGAGATGATGGGGGCGCCGGCGTTGAAAGTCCATTGCTGGCTTCCATCCGGGTTGACCGCGTAGAGCTGATTGTCATACGCCCCCACATAAATGCTCCCATCCGCGGCAATCGCCGGGGTAGTCCCAATCGCACTCCCCGTCGTAAAGACCCATTTCTGCGTTCCATCCGGGTTCACTGCATGGAGCGCGCCGACTTCTGAAGCAATATAGATTGTTCCATCTGCGCCAAGCGCCGGGGAAGCGGGGATGATAGCGGCTGCCGCGAACGACCACTTCTGTGTTCCATCCGGGTTAAGCGCGTAAAGACGGCCTTCCATCCCCACACACACATAAATCGTCCCATCCGCCGCAAACGCCGGGTAAGAAAAATCAGCCGAACTGGAAAAGACCCATTTCTGCGTCCCATCCGGATTGATAGCGTACAGTTTGGCGTTGAGTTCATCCAAACCGGCGTAGATTGTCCCATCTGGCCCAATCCCCAGGCTGCTAATTCCATTCCCAGTTGTAAAGCTCCACTTTTGGCTGCCATCTGGGTTGAGGGCGTGCAGAATGCCATCCGTTGCGCCAGCGTAGATCGTCCCATCCGCTCCTACCGCCGGCGCAGCGTAAAAGTTGCTGCCGGTCGCCAGCATCCATTTCTGGCTGCCATCGGCGGCAATGGCATAAAAATTGCCATTTACCGCGCCGACATAAAGATTGCCTTGGGCGTCAATGACTGGTGAAGTATCGTATTCCAACCGACCAGTGGCAAACATCCACTGAAGCGTCGGACTGGCCGGGCCAATTACAGAACTACGTCCGCTGTTGAGCGAATCGTGACGGAAAACCGGCCAGGCCGCCTCGCTTAAAGGCGTTTGGGATGAGGGCCGGCCGGCGTCGAAACTTAGCAGCGCCAAAAGTCCAGCCAGGAGCAGCATGACGCCAGGTCGTAAGAAAGAGACATGAGCAGACATAAAGCCTCCCCGGTCCAACAAAAAGTCGGCGGCGGCTCGCAGCGGCGGGACTTTCCCCTGCGACGAACTCTTTCATCATCCCGTCTGCAATGATGCCAGGGAATTGCGCAGTGATTTTCCTCGACGCGCCGCCGCAAGCGGCGGCAGAGGGATGGTGAAAAACTGTCTGCGCGGACCAGTGTTTTTATCGCTTGCAGCGCAGATCATCTAATTCATTATATATCCGATATTCTAGTTTTGATCATTAGAGTTAGGCTTCAAAAAGGCGCGGCAGCATTGCACGATAACCCCCAACAGCATCAGGCCATAGAGCGCCGCAAAAGGCGCATCCTGCCGCAGCCGCCCCCAAAAGACGCTCAACACATCGCCTGGAGAAAAGGTCTCCTGGCTGTAGGCGGTAAAGACCAGGTCGCCGTCCACCGCCTGCCCGCCCCGAAAAGCCGTCCCATCCGGGTATTGATCGTATTCATTGGCGTAGACCGTCACGGCGTTGCCGGGATGCGCTTCGGGCGATTCGAGGAAAAAATAGTAGCTGCGCTGCTGCGAATCGGGCAGCGGCGGAAAAGTGATCGAGGTCGGGCGGTCGTTTTGAATCTCCGCCGCGGGGATGATCCTGGTCGCCAGGTCTTCGGCGGCGGTTGGGTCGGCGCGCAGGTGGAAAATCACCTCGGCCGAGTTCACCCGCATATAAGTCGCCGTGCCGAGGTCAATGCGATACAGGTTGGCGCGCTGGCTGACAAAGGTCTGTCCATACGACTCGCCCTCCACCAGTTCAGGCCACAACTGGCTGGCTTTCTCCTGGCGGGCGGCGATATTTTCCAGGGTGCATGCCGCCAGGCAAGCCAGTGTTGCCAGCAGCGCAAGCAGGCGCAGGGTGATGCGGAAAATCTTGCCGCTTCTGGCGCTCATGTTGTCTCCAGCGATCATGCTGTCTCCGTTGAATCCGCCAGCGGCGGCGGTTGAAGCTGGCGAAAGACCAGGAACGCGATCCACAGCGCCGTCGCCGAAAAAGCAGTGTGCGCCAGGCTGATGGCCGTCTCAGGCGAGAAGAAGCCCCCAATCCACTCAATTGGCGACGGCAGGCTCCAGAAAAAATCGGGGGCGATTGCCCCTAGCAGGTAGCCGGCCGTAGAGCGACTGCCGATAAAACTATAGGCGAACAAACAAAGCGTTAATACCAGGTGCAGCGGAGCCAACCGCCGGTCTTCGGCGGCTTCAAGCGCCAGCAAGGGGATGAACCAGGGCCAATAATGCGGCGATTGACCCACATAAGCAGTGGCAAACAGCAGCAGCAGCGAGATCAGCCCGTAGCGCTGCAGCGCCCGCAGTCCATATTCCCGGTTGTAAAAGCGATGCAGCAAGAGCAAGAAATACAGCAAAGGGAAAATATACACATTGTCCCAGGCGGCGATCGAAAACTTCATTGGCAGCACGTACACTTCAGTGGGGTAAGTCGCCAGGCGCGACGCTTCGGGCGACCCAAAAAACAACCAGGTCATCCCGTTCACCGCCGCCCAGGGCCCTAAGCCAAGCGCAAACCATTTCAGGCGCTGTTTCCAGGTTGCGTCGAGTGAAAGAACATAGAAGGGGAGTAAAAACAAGGCATAATAGCGCAAGGCAACCGCAGCGCCCAGGGCGATAAAGCTGCGTTCAAACCGATTTTGCTTGAACCAATAAATGCTCAACAAAATGACAAAGAGCGTGATCGTTTCATGGCGGGCAAAAAAGTAAGTGGCGAAAACGATCAGCGGATTCAACCACCAGAACTTGAAAAGAAAAGCCGCCTGCTTTTTTGATTTTCCCAGGCGATACAAGAGCAGGGCGCAGGCTACATCAAACACCAGGTACGGAAGCTTTAGCACAAAAAGTTCCCGGAATACCTGTGGCCGGTTGATGAAGATGAACCAATCCGAGGTTCCCGTGAAGTTAAAGTCTGCAAAACTGCCGCACAAATTGGCGATCGAGGGCAGCAAAAAAGAAACCAGGCGTTGATACGCCGTGTGAAAATAAACCAGGAGAATCTGCATGCGAAATACAGATTCTCCTTTCGCGGCAGTGCAAGCGCTGATCCACTCCAGGTGAATAAAGTCACTGTGAGTGGCAAAAGGCATGATGAGCAGGCGCGCCAGCAAACCGGCCCAAAAAACTGTCCAGGGCAGCGGGAACTCTGCCCGCAGGCGCTGCCAATAACTCAGCCAACGTTGGCCTTGAAGCATGGGCGCGGCTTGTTTCAGGTCAGCGTTTCCTGGCCGGACGCAGGGGCATTTGCCGCTGAGGCGGTGACTGGTTGATTAACGCTTGACCAACTGCCCGGCTTATCAGTGGCCGATTCGATAATGTAGCGCGGCCGGCTGCGCACCTCATCCAATGTACGCCACAAATACTCGCCCAGGATGCCCATCATGACCATCTGGATTCCACCCATAACCAGAACCGTCACAATGAGAGACGCCCAGCCTTCAGGCGGCGAACCAACCAGGGCGCGCAAGATAATGAAGGCAGCATAGCAAAAGCCCAAAAAGGCGATCACAAAGCCGGCGTAGGACATCATCCGGATGGGGGCGTAGGTAAAGGCGGTGATGGTATCGAGGGCCAACAAGAGTTTCTTCTCGAAGTTCACATGCGATTTGCCGAAACGGCGCGCCTGCTTGTTATACAACACTGTCGTCTGACGAAAGCCCATCCAGGCGATCAATGAAATGATGCTGACATGGCTTTCGTGCATCTGAGCAAAGGCGTCAATTACACAGCGATCTAACAGGCAAAAGTCAACCCCTGTCCTGGGTCTATTCTTCAGTCCCTCGATCTTGCTGGTCAGGTCGTAATACAAGCGCGCGAACAACAGGGTAGAAAAACTCTCGCCCTCGCGATTAGAACGGCTGGCCCAGACGATATGAGCGCCCTTTTTCCATTCGGCCAGCAAGGTGGGGATCAAATCCGGCGGGTCTTGCAGATCGGCGGCCATCGTGACCGCGCAATCCCCCCGCGCGTGGTTCAGACCATAGGTGATCGCAGCATGGGAACCGAAATTGCGCGAAAACCTGGCCGAGCGCACGCGCGGGTCTTGGGCTGCGATCCCCGCCATCAGTTCAAAAGTGCCATCTTTGGAATGATCATCCACCACGATCCACTCCCATTCGATGCCAAGGGCGGGATCATCCAACACTTTCTTCAACTGTTCGTACAAGAGCGGGAGATTGCGCGTCTCATTGTATGCGGGGGTCACAACGGTTAGCATGAAACTGCTCGCTTCAACGTTTCGACAACCAATATCTGATCTTCATCTGTCATCTGCGAAAACAGAGGCAGCATGATATAGTTATCTTGTACTTTCTCTGACATCGGCAGCGGAAAACGCAAAGGCAAGTCGGCGTACGACTTCTCGCGATGCGAACACATTACGGCGCGACGCGTGGCAATGTTGTTATCCAACATACGCTGCATCACCGTTCGCTGGTCGCAGCCATCCGGCAGCCCAATACAGAAGCATTGCCAGTTGGTGCGTGCCCAATCTGGTTCAAAGGGCAGTTTTATCCCCGGAATATCTGCCAGCAATGTCATATAGCGGCTTCCTAAGGCGCGGCGTGATTCTACGATGTAGGGCAAACGTTTGAGTTGTTCACGCCCAACCGCGGCCTGGATATCGCACATACGGTAGTTGTAGCCAACCTCATCATAGTCTTCAAAGATCACCTGCTTGGATGAGTGCCGCACGGTATCGGTCACGCTCATTCCCTGGTGACGAAGAATACGCAAGCGGCGATCCCATTCCGCATTGGTGGTAGTAATCATGCCGCCTTCGCCGGTTGTGACCAACTTGCGCGGGTGCAGCGAAAAACAGGCCATGTCTGCGTGAGGTTTGCCAATCTTGTCCCATTGTCCGTTCCACAGGATCTCGCTCCCACTGGCGCAAGCCGCATCTTCAACAAGGAATATCCCATGTTTTTTGGCAATCGGCATGATCGCAGCCAGGTCGCAAGGCATGCCCATTTGGTGCACACACAAAATGCCGCGCGTCTTCGGGGTGATCGCCGCTTCAATTAACGCCGGGTCCATGTTATAGGTCGTTGGATCGATGTCAACAAAGACCGGCGTCGCGCCGCAAAAGCGGATGCTGTTCGCCGTAGCAATGAAGGAATGGCTGACTGTGATCACCTCGTCGCCGGGGCCAATTCCCATGATCAGCATCGCTAGATGCAGCGCCGTGGTGCAGTTCGACACGGCGCAGGCATACGGCGCGCCGACAAATTCAGCAAACTCGCGCTCAAGGCCGGCGACTTCAGGCCCTTGCACAACCCAACCAGAAAGAATCACTCGACGAGCCGCCTGGGCTTCTTCCTCGCCCAGGATCGGTTTTGCAACAGGAATAAATTTTTCGTTCATACTATTAATCCTCAAACTTTAATTCTAGTCTTGATAAGTTGCCCATTCATAATTGGGCAGAGGCGGTCTGCGCCCGGCCTCCCAATTTCTGACAGGCGATTGCTGCAGCATTTGCTCGGGCGTACTTCCCAGGCTGAGATACCAGTCTTTCAAACGGGTCAAGCCCTCGCGCAGCGAAATGCGCGCCTCAAAGCCCATCACTTCACGCGCTTTGCTTGAATCGCCCAGCAAATACAGCGTATCGCCAGGGCGAGGCGGGTCATGACGAATATTGGGTGCGACGCCAACGACATCTGCCACAATATTGGCCAATTCGTTAATCGTGACCATCTTGCCATAAGCAAGGTTTAATATCATTCCTACACACGCCGGGGTCACTCCAGCTTGCATAATACCGCGGGCGGTGTCTTCTACATACGTAAAATCACGCGTCTGCATCCCATCGCCAAAGATGACCATCTCTTTGCCGCTCAGGCAGCGCAGCATAAAGAGCGGGATGACCTCGCCGGAGTCGCCTTCATGGTGGCAGCGCGGGCCGTAGGCATTGAAGGGGCGGATGACCACTGCCGGGAAACCGTAAGTCAAGTGATAAGCCAGTGCGTACATCTCGCCGCACAATTTGGCCGCGCCATAGACCGTGTTCGGGCGCGGTGGGTAATCTTCCGTCATATCCCCGCTGCCGGTGCCATAAATCTCCGAGGTGGAAACATGCACATATTGTTCAATCGTTCCAGCGTGTCGCGCCATCTCCAAGAGACGCAGCGCGCCCTCTGCATTGACCTGATGGTTTTCGTAAGGCGAATGCAAGGAATGACGGACGCTCAGCGCGGCCAGGTGGTAGACGATGGACACTCTTTTCAGCAGTTCAGGCATGATCGTTTGATCGCGTAAATCTACTACATGCAGTTCCACTTGATCGGCGGGAAGACCTGCCAGGTTTTCCCGCTTGCCAGTGTATAAATTGTCCACCACTATCACAAAAGCGCCTTGTTCTACCAGCAGCCTGACCAATTGAGAGCCGATAAATCCGGCGCCGCCAGTGACCAATACTTTGCGACCTTTTAATTTATCAAGTGGATTCATAAGATGACAAACTCCTCGAAACTTTTTTGGTTTTGTTATTGTGAAGAATCGGCTGAAGCCTCGACTCCATAGTGGGCGGAGATTGGCGTTCGGCTGAAGCCTCGACCTCATGATGACTGGAGTCGAGGCTTTAGCCGGTTTTAAACACACCGTTTAGCCGAACATCCCTACCCTTTGACGCAAGCCTTAACCGCAGCCACAATCTGATCGATCTGCTCCTCGGTCAATTCAGCGAACATCGGCAGCGACAATTCCCGGCTGGCAATTTGCTCCGAGACCGGGAAATCGCCCTTCTTGTAGCCGAGGTCGGCATGGGCTGGCAAAAGATGGACCGGGATCGGGTAGTGAATTCCAGAGGAAACGCCTTGTTCCTGCAGCGTCTGCTGCCAGCGCGGGCGCTCATCCACCTGAAGGCCATATACGTGATAAACATGCCGGCGGCCGGCGACTTCTTCGGGCAGTTTCAGCCCGGTCTCGGCCAAAAGCGCATTCAACCGGTGGGCGTGGGCGCGGCGCGCTTCCGTCCAGTCTTCCAGGTGGCGCAGTTTCACGCGCAAGATGGCGCCCTGGATGCCTTCCAGCCGGTAATTATACCCCTTGAGGACATGCTCATATTTCTTCTCCGCGCCCCAATCGCGCAGCATGCGGATTACACGGGTGTATTCGGGGTTATCCGTCACCACCATGCCGCCCTCGCCATAAGCGCCCAGGTTTTTGCCCGGGTAGAAGGAGAAGCAGCCCAAATCGCCAATGCTGCCGGCGCGGCGGCCCTTATACTCCGCCCCGTGCGCCTGCGCTGCGTCTTCAATCACAACCAGGTTATGGCGGCGCGCAATTTCCATGATCGGATCCATATCCGCCATTTGTCCATAAAGATGAACGGGCAAGATCACTTTTGTGCGTGGAGTAATCACCGCCTCTATCAGCGCCGGATCCATCGTGTAGGAAACCGGATCGACATCCACGAAAACGGGGCGCGCGCCGGTATAGCCGATGGCGGCTACAGTAGCGACAAAGGTCATCGAAACGGTAATGACCTCGTCGCCAGGGCCGACGCCGGCCGCCAACAACGCCAGGTGTAAGGCGCTGGTACCCGAATTGACGCCAATGCCAAACTTCGCACTGCTGTAGCGGGCAAATTCTTCTTCAAACTGCTTCACCTCGCCGCCCAGGACGAAGGCGGTGCTTTCCAACACACCCAACACAGCCGCATCAACTTCTGATTTGATGCTGTGATATTGAGCTTTTAAATCTACAAATGGGATCATGATCCTTCCTCCAGAGGAGTCTGGCGCAAGCAACTGTTTGCAGCCAGCCTCCAACGCTTGAAAATAAATAATACAGATAGTTTAGAAACGCTAACCGCTTAATTCGATCGGTTTGCCGCGCTCACGAATGGACTGGGAAGCGGCTTCCAGAATGCGCACCACGCGCAAACCGGCCGCCCCGTCGGATAAAGGCCGCTGGCCTTTATCAATCGATTCAACAAAATGCCTGGCGACATTGCGCAGCGCCTCAGCGCCATCCAGGTTTGGCGCCCACATGTCGCCAGAGCGGTAACCCACCAACAGCTTATAAATGCCATCAGGCTGCGGATTGAGAGAAATGCCTTTATCGTACACCTTGACCTTTTCGCTTGGCTCAAGATCATCGTAAACGATCATCTTGCGGCTGCCGCCGATCAACGTGCGGCGCAGTTTGAGCGGAGAAAGCCAGTTGACGTGAAAATGGGCAATTAAATTATCCGGGAAAAAGACGGTTAAATAGGCCACATCTTCTGGCTGACCCGGGACATGGGCGACGCCCATGGCTGAAACCGCGGTTGGAGAAGCTGAAAGAATGTAATCCATGATGGAAAGATCGTGAACCGCCAGGTCCCAGACCACATTCACATCATGTTGAAACAGGCCCAAATTCACGCGCACTGAGTCGTAATAATACAACTGCCCCAGTTCGCCGTTGGCCACCAACTCTTTGATTTTTTTCACCGCCCCCGTGTATAAGAACGTATGATCCACCATCAACACCAGGCTGCGCCGTTCAGCTTCGTTGATCAGCGCTTCCGCTTCAGCGGTGGTGGCGGTTATCGGTTTTTCAATTAACACATGTTTGCCGGCCCGCAGCACCCGCATGGCCAGATCGAAGTGCATGGATACCGGCGTGGCAACCACCACCGCATCCACCGCCGGCGATTCAATTAACTCCTGCGCATCCTTGGTGGTCAACGCGCCGGGGTATTGATTGCGCACCATCGCCAGGCGGTCGTCGCGCATGTCGCTGACCGCGGCCACTTTTGCACCGGGGGCGAGCGCAAAGTTACGCACCAGGTTCGGCCCCCAATAACCATAACCGATCACACCAATCCCTGTCATTCTTGCTCTCCTTATTCTGCGGCAGCGCTGCCGCGCAGCCGCGCCGGGACGCCAGCCACAACGCTGTTGGCAGGTACATCGTGCGTAACCACCGCGCCCGCCCCGACCATCGCGTTTTCGCCGATGGTCACGCCGCACAGGATCACCGCCCCGCTGCCGATGGAGGCGCCTTTTTTGACCAGGGTCGGGACCACCTGCCAGTCGGCTTCGGTTTGCAACTGCCCGCTGGCTGTCGCTCGCGGGTGACGATCGTTGATAAAGACGACCCCGTGTCCTACAAAGACCTCGTCTTCAATCGTCACACCTTCACAAATGAAGGTGTGCGAAGAGATCTTACAGCGCGCCCCGATCACCGCGCCTTTTTGAACCTCGACAAATGCGCCGACTTTCGTCTCGTCGCCCAGGGCGCAGCCATAAAGATTCACCAGTTCGGGGTGAAATATGCGGACGCCCTGCCCTAGTTTTACATCTTGTGTAATTGCCATTGATTACATCTCCTTTACATCGAACGAGTAAGGTCAGGACAGGAAACCAGCACCGGTTTACTGCCCCGTTTGAATCAGACGCGGCGCGATCCAATAAGCCCAGTCATAAGCCTCATTATTTTGCGGGCCGGCATGGGTTACCAAAATGATTTCAACCTCTTCACCGGCGTAGGCGCTCAAATCCAGACTCTCATCGAACCAGCGACAGTCTGCCGGGTTGTTTTTGGGGTCTATATATTTTGAATAAAGCAATACTGGATTGCCGCCGGCGTCTGACGAACTACGCTCGACGTTCAGCGGTTTGCCACTGGCGTCGAGAGAAACCGCGCCGGGTTTCAACAGCACCTCGAACTGGACGCCATCGCCCTTTTCTGGCGAGCAAACCTGGGGATCCAGCCCGATTGAAAAATTAAAGTGTGTACCTGGTTGAATGGAGGTTGGAAAAGCCAGCCAGCCATCGGCATGTTCGAAGATGGCGTCTTGATAGCCGCTCGCTAACTGGATGCGTTTGACGCTGGCGCGCGCCAGGTTCAACGGCAGCGGGCGCGCCAGGTAAAATTTTTGGGTAAAATCGAAATAGGTTGTCTGTACGATGCTTAAATTCCCCCAGCCAGACCAATCGAAGCGATCGTCGTTTAGCGGCCCAGGCGTGGTGGTTAAGGTCAGCGTCACCGTCTGCCCGGCCCAATCGTTTAGCGCCAATTTGTGATCGCGCCAGCGCCGGTCGGATAGTTTCTGGGCAGGGTTTACATATTCTGAAAAAAGCTGCCTCTCGCCTGTACCATCCCCCAAAGTAATATCAAACTGAACGCCATCCCCGCCCCGATCCCACGCCTCATTGGAAATCGCGGTGCTAAACTGCAAGAAAGACTCTTTAGGCGCCTCCAACGTATAGGTTATGCTGGATGTGGGATGCTGAAAGAGGAAAAATTTAGGGCGCTCATTGATATTTAAAGTGGTCTTACGTACATATTCCGGTCTGCTCAAGGTTGTCCCTGGTAGCCCAAAGTTGCTGGATAGATCATATAATTTCACAACATGAGGAACAAAGTAATTAATACCTTTAAACTGGTAAACCGTCAAGCCATCTGGGTAGATGTAGACGGGGTTTGCCTCAACCGAAATGCCATAGGTTTCCAGGATAAAGGTCTTCAGCCAGTTGACAGCCTTCTTTTCCTTGCTCAGAAAGTATGCTTTGGGGTTGTCCACCATCCAGGGCAAAACCTGGTAGCCATACTTCAATGTCAAATTCGTGATCAAGTAACGATAAAAAATGGGCGACCAGGCGGCTGAACCAACGCCGAGGGAGGCGTAATCAGTTTTTGGGCCCTGCTCTCCCCAGGAAAAGGGATCGGCGTAATATTCCAGGTACAACTGTGGGCGGATGAACAAAAAGGCATCCTGTCCGAAACGGGTTGCAAAGTCCTGGTAGCGCTCAAAGAAAGCGGCGCGCTTGACCGGAATCTCGCGATTCAGCCGGTCGATTTCGGTCAGAAAACCGCCGGTCGAAAGTAACGCCAATGTAAAAAGCGCCAAAACCCCGGCGCGTTTGAGCCAGTGACCGCTGAAGCGGGCGTAATTAAATTCCAAAGAAGTAAACAGAACTACAGCAAACATAAAGTAAGTGGGGTGAGAAAGATACCAGGGGAGCTTGATGTAGTTAATCATGTAAATGCTGGTGAAATAGACGTACCCCAAATACGTGATGGCAAACAAATGATCGTAAAAATGCTTGCCGCCCCACACCGCGTACAACACAGAAACCAGCATCAGCAAATAAAACGGCGCCAGGTGATAGATTTCATAATTGGGATCATCCCAACGGAAATTTGGCAGTTGTGCAAAGTGCAGTATGTTGTACACCGCGCTGCGTTTGATGGCGTTCAGGCCTGGGCCAGTGGCTTCATCCAAAACATTCAAAAAGCGCTCCGGGGCAAACTTGTTCTCATCGAACTGCGTCATCGCATAGGCGATCAGGTAGATGTCGTTGCGTGTCCAATGGCTGGATTCAAGCAGCGGCAAACTGCCCATTAATGTAGGATATACCCCATAGCCATAAACCGGCGCCCGGCTCTCTTGCGCCAGATCATGGCTGCGTTCAGCGGTGTTAAAGCCCCACTTGATAAAATAGTAATCTTCGACCGTAACCAACAAAACCGGCGCAACAAAGACAAGCAGGTGCAAAATAGATTTGCGCAGTGTCGCCCGTTTCAAGAGAATCAGCAAACCTAGGAGCGCCGCCAGAGGGGGGGCTGTATTTAAAGATGCCACCAAAACCCCGTCGCGACGAATTGCGGTTGAGAAAGCCAACAAGCAGCCCAAAAACACTGTTTTCAACACGTGTGGACGACCATCACCTTTTAAAGAATTGAACAATCCTACCATTGCCAGGCTTCCGGCTAAAAGCGATGTCGTATTCCAGGAAAAGCGCGTTAAGAATGAATTATAGGCGACCAGCAAGAACAATAAGGCAATCGGTTTGTAATGACTTGGGCAGGTTTTGGCCACTACCAGGTATATACATACGGCCAGGGAAGCTACTTTGACCAGCCATAGGGATACGGCGAACCAGGGAAAATCAACCGAAACCTGCTGATAAAGGAAATTCATCAAAGCGCTGTAGGTATGACTCGAAAAGGGGCTGATCAGGCCGGCGCGAAAGTAATCGCGCAAGGTCAGATCATCCACATAGTCATAGGTTCGGTTGAGCAAGAGCGCTGTCAACCCGGCATACAAAATCGCCAGGGCAAACGCGGTCAACCAGGCCACCCTCTCGCCCTGTTCAGAATTCAACTTGCTCTCCCACCCCTCGGTTAAGCTGACTATCTTATTCTTTAAGCGACGCGCAACTGCCATTGGTCATTTACTGCTTGAATTCGCCTCGACCGGCGGGGGACTGCTTTTTTTTACGAATGTCTCAACAAGTTGCAAACCTCCGCCCAGGGCGCCTACCAGCGTGCGGTTGAGATAAATCAAAAAAGACAATGTGATGGCTTCCTGCGCCGGCACGCCAAAGCGCGCCAACAGAAAGACCATCGCACCTTCACGGACGCCCAGGCCGCCCAACGAGATCGGCAAAAAGACGATCAAGAAAGTCAAAGGCACAACCGCCCAAAAAACGGTAAATGGCTGATCAATCCCAATCGCGCGTGCAATCAGAAAGGTGCTGAATGTTTCGATG
>CAIQJJ010000613.1 GCA_903872065.1 uncultured Anaerolineales bacterium
CGTCCAGGCGCTCGGCGAGCTAAATCTGATCACCGGCTCTAACATGGCCGGCAAAAGCACCTTCATCCGCACGGTGGGGGTGAACCTGTGCCTGGCTTACGCCGGCGGGCCAGTTTGCGCAGCGGAGCTGTGCAGCGCGCCCTTTCGCCTGTACACCTGCATCCGCGTGAACGATTCGCTCAATGACCACTTTTCCTATTTCTATGCCGAGGTCAAGCGCTTAAAAGGATTACTGGAGTCTATCCAGCGCCCAGGCGACCTGCCGCTGCTCTACTTGATTGACGAGATTTTCCGCGGCACGAACAACCGCGAGCGGCTGATCGGCAGCCGCGCTTACATCAAAGCCTTGCTCGGCGCGCCGGCGGTAGGGTTTCTCGCCACCCACGATCTGGAACTGGCGACGCTGGCCGAGGCGCATCCCCAGGCGCGCAATTTTCACTTTCGCGACGAGGTCAGCCAGGGCCGGCTGAGGTTCGATTACCTCATTCGCTGCGGCGTCAGCCCCACCACCAATGCTCTCAAAATCATGGCGTTGGAAGGGCTGCCGGTGGACGAAGCGGAGGCCGGCGCAACCCAACCGGATCGCTCTGCGTAAGCTATAATGTTCATGAGCGTATTCGCTCAATGGTCACAGAAAGGAGACCAACTATGTCCCAGTTTATGGTTCCAATCATTGCGACGCTGCTGATCCTGGCAGTGGTTTTCTTCTTGTCAGGCATCCGCTTCATCGCCAACAACCGCATCGGTATTGTCGAAAAGATGTTCAGCCTGCGCAAAGGCTCAGTGAAATCGGGCTTTATTGCGCTAAACGGCGAGGCTGGCTACCAACCGCAAGTGCTGCGCGGCGGTTTACATTACCTGATGCCATTTCAATATAGCGTCCACCTCGCCCCGCTGGTGACGATCCCCCAGGGGAAGGTGGGGTACATCTTTGCGCGCGACGGCGCGCCGCTGGCGCCGGATCAAACGCTGGCCTCGAACGTGAAGGTCAGCGACTTTCAGGATGTGGCAGCCTTTTTGAAAAACGGCGGGCAGCGCGGGCCGCAGCGCCGCATCTTGCGCGAAGGCACTTACGCCATCAACCTGATCCAGTTCGTCGTCATTACCGAAGAAAAAGTTTACAGCCTGCCGCTCAACCGCGAAGAGGCTGAGATCATCGAGGGCATGGCCGAGGTGATCGCCAAGCGAGGCGGCTTCCGCGGGGTTATCATTAAAGACACCGATGACCTGGTCGGCATCATCACAGTGCATGATGGCCCGGCGCTGGCGCAAGGCGAGATCATCGCCCCGATCGTCGGGGAGAATCCCAACGATTCGGCGACGTTCCATAACAACTTCCAAAACCCCGATCACTTCCTGGCTGCCGGCGGTTACCGCGGGCGGCAGTTGCAGGTGCTGGTCGAAGGTACATACTACATCAACCGCCTGTTTGCGACGGTTGAAATGATCCCCAAAACGACCATTGATATGGGCATGGTGGGGGTGGTTGTTTCCTACACCGGCGAGATAGGCGCCGATCTCTCAGGGCAAGATTACCGGCACGGCGAATTGGTGGCGCGCGGCAAGCGCGGCGTGTGGAGCGAGGCGCTGCTGCCCGGCAAATACGCCTTTAACACTTACGCCGGCAAGGTGATCCCCGTCCCGACAACCAACATCATCTTGAAGTGGATTCGCAACGAGGTGGGCTCGCATCGCTATGATGAGAACTTGAGCGAGGTTTCGCTGATCACCAAGGACGCCTTCGAGCCATCCCTGCCGCTTTCAGTGGTGATCCACATTGACTATCAGAAAGCGCCGCTGGTGATCCAACGCTTCGGCGATGTCAAGCGCCTGGTGGAGCAAACTCTGGATCCGATGGTGGCGGCATACTTCAAGAACATCGGCCAGACGCGCACACTGATCCAACTGCTGCAGGAGCGCAGCCAGATTCAGCAAGTCGCCAGCCAGGAGATGAAGGAAAAGTTCGAGCATTACAACTTGCAGCTTGAAGAGGTGCTGATCGGCACCCCATCTTCGGCGGCCGGCGATAAAATGATCGAAACCATCCTGACGCAGTTGCGCCAGCGCCAGATCGCCGTCGAGCAGGTTGAGACTTACAACCGCCAGGAAACCGCGGCGACCAAAGAGCGCGAACTGCGCGAGGCGGAAGCGCGCGCCCAACAGCAGCGCGGCATCACCGAGTCGGAGTTGAGCATTATCGTACAAACCAACCAGGGTAAAGCGGAATACCAGCGCGCCGTGCAGCAGGCGGCGCAGATCCGCACCCTGGCCGAGGCTGAGGCCGAGAAGGTGGCGCGGGTGGGGATTGCCCAGGCCCTGGCCACCGAAGAGCAGGTGCGCGCTTACGGCGGGCCGCAGTTCCAGGTGACGCAGCAAGTGATGAACCGCTTTGCCGAGGCCATCCAGCAATCGCGGGTAGATGTCGTCCCGCGGGTTGTGGTGGGCGGCGGCGGCGAAGACAGCGCCACGAGCGGAAGCATTATGGAAGGGCTGCTAACCCTGCTGCTTTCGGAAAAAATGGGCGTAAGCCTGGCGGCGCAAAGCAATGCGCCGCGCTCGCCAGAGGCGGATGTGCTGCGTGAGCAGATTCGACAAAGTTTGCAAAAAGGCGAGGACGGAGAGGGCAAGAAGAACGCCTGAGCCAGATGAACCAACCTCCCTGGGCGCGACAACGCCCAGGGAGGTTGGCGTCAATCGCCCAGGGGGGAGAACGCTGTTAGCCAGGAGACAATCCGATTTCTGCCGCCTTCCTTGGCCAGGTACAAAGCCTGATCGGCGTTATTGATAATGGTTTCGTAGGTCAGCGGCAGACCACGGTTGCTGGATACGCCTCCCGACAAAGTAACGTGGATGACCTGATCCTCGTACAGGATCGGCTGCTGCTCAAAAGCGATGCGCCAGGCGTCGGCGCGGTGGTAAGCGGCCTCTTGCAGCGCGTTGGGCATCACAACGACAAACTCTTCCCCTCCGTAGCGACAAAGTGTATCGCCCTGGCGAATTTGCTTTTCCACGAGCTTGACCAGAGCTTGCAGAACGGCATCGCCAGCCAGGTGGCCGTAGGTATCATTCACCTTCTTAAAGTGATCCACATCCATCATCACCAGGCTGAGGTGCGCGCCAGTGCGCTGAGCTTGAGCCAATTCCTGGGTTAAGGTGGCGATCAAGTAACGGCGGTTGAAGGCCCCAGTCAATGGATCGCGAATGGCCTGCTCGCGCAGTTGGGCTTGCAAGGCCTCGTTTTCGAGCATTTTCTGGCGCAGGGCCTGGTTCTGGCGCTCCAATTCCTCGTTGGCAGAGCGCAGTTCCTGCTGCAAACGGCGCAGGGCCAGGTGAAGTTCTACTCGCGCCAGTACCTCACGCTCCTCAAAGGGCTTGGGGATATAATCCACGCCGCCGGCGCTGAAGGCGCGCACCTTGCTTTCGACATCGTGCAAGGCGCTGACAAAAATAATCGGCACCTCTGCCGCCATAGGGTCGTTTTTCAACTGGGCAGCTACCTGGTAGCCATCCATTTCTGGCATCATCACATCCAGCAAGATCAGATCCGGCGGCTTAAAACGCACTGCCGGATACACCTGAGTTGGGTCGGCAATGGGACGGACACGATAATCCCGCGCCAGAATCCGGCTCAAGAGGCGCAAATTATCGGTCGTATCGTCCACAATAAGAATATCAGCTTTCGCAGATGGGATGTCGATCATCCAGAACCCTCCTCAGCGCTATCAACAACGCCCAGTTCAAGCAAGTCTCGGATATATTGGTAGTCATAATTTTCAGCAAGCCTGGTCAACTGCCTGGCGAAGGCCGCCGAAACAGGTCGGACTTCTTCAATCAATTCGTAAATGAGGCCAATATCCCCCGCCACCGTCGCCTGGTAGAGGCGATCCTTCCAATCCGTAAGCAGCGCGGCAGGTTGGGCGTCCTGTGCAACCTGCGGTGTAGAGGAGGTCTCGGCGGCATAGAGGTACTGCACCCCAAGGTATTTTTGCAGCGCTTGAAAGATCTGCGCCTGGCGATAGGGCTTGCGAATAAAATCGGAGCAGCCCAGGGCCAAGATCGCCACACGGTCTTCCTCGAAGGCGCTGGCGGTCAGGGCAACGATCGCCGTGGAATGATTGGCGTCCGCGGTCTTGATGCGCCGGGTGGCCTCGTAGCCATCCATTACGGGCATGCGCAAATCCATGAAGATCAAGTTGGGCCGCCACTCCTGCCAGATCGCAATCGCTTCTTCGCCGTTGACCGCCGCCTGCACTTCAAAGCCCACCGACCGCAAAAGCTGCATCAATAACAACCGGTTGGCCTCGGTATCTTCGGCAATCAAGATCCGGTAAACGGGCTGACCGGGGGCGAGGCCGGTCACGCGCAGCGCCGGCGCTTCGGCTTCGGGTTTGCTCGCGATGACGACTGGAATGTCAAACCAGAATGTTGAGCCAACCCCTGGCTGGCTGCGCACCGCCAATTGGCCGCCCATCAGCTCGACAAACTGGCGGCTGATGGCCAGGCCCAGGCCCGTGCCTTGCATCGAGCGGCGGCCCTCCTCGGCCTGCATGAACGGTTCAAAGATTTTGGATAGTTCATCGGCGGCAATGCCCACGCCGCTGTCTTCGACCGTGAACGTCAGCCGCAATGAGGGCGAAGAGTCGTCCGGTTGAGCCTCAGCTTCTGAGAAGCAAGACACACTCAGCTTTACAAAACCTCGTTGGGTAAATTTGATCGCATTACCCAACAAATTGATCAATACCTGGCGCAGCTTGCCTTGATCGGCGGCAATGTAAGACGGCGTATCGCAGCCGCGCTCAATCTGCAAGCGCAAATGCTTCTTCTGCGCGCGCAGTGCAAATACATCTTCAAGACCGCGCAGCAATTCTTGAAGATCAAAGGCAGTCGGGTAGAGATCCGCCTGCCCGGCTTCGATTTTAGAAATTTCAAGAATTTGGTTGATCAATTCAAGCAGGTATTCGCCGTTGCGGTTGATAATCTCCAGGTTGGCAAGATGGGCCGGTTTCAGGGTAGCGTCGCCGGCCATCAATTCACTAAAACCCAAAATGGCGTTCAGCGGCGTGCGCAGCTCATGGCTCATATTGGCCAGGAAGATGCTTTTGGCGCGGTTGGCAGCCTGGGCCGCCTGGCGAGCCTCCTGCTCCTTTTGCAAACTTTCGCGCAGCAGAGTTTCCGCCTGTTTGCGGCGGGTAATGTCATCCTTCACTGCCAGGTAATGGGTCACTTCGCCAGACGCATTGCGCACAGGCGAAATGATGGCGTTCTCCCAAAACAACTCGCCGTTCTTCTTGCGGTTGAGCAGTTCCCCCTGCCAGACATCCCCTCGCCTCAGTTTGCGCCACAAGTCGGCGTACACTTCCGGCGGCGTCTCGCCCGACTTCAAAATGCTTGGATTTTGACCGAGGGCTTCTTGAATCGTATAACCGGTGACGCGGCTGAAAGCCGGGTTGACAAATTCAATCCTGGCGTTCAAATCTGTGATGACAATGGTACTGTCGGTCTGCTCAACGGCGCGGTACAGTTTGCGCAGGGTTTCTTCCACCGTGATATGCTGGGTGATATCGCGCACCGCCGCCACCCGCACGGTGCGTCCCTGGTACGGCGCCTGGCGGGCATGGACTTCAGCCACAAAGCACGTTCCATCCTTGCGCCGGCAGTCAATCTGGTAGGATGCCTGGCGCTGCTGGCGAACATATTCGGCCACCAATTTTTGAAAAGCATCCTGAATTAACAAGTTAATATGTTGGCCAAGCAGTTCGGCGCGTTCGTAACCGAACAATTGCAGCGCAGCGTGATTAACTTCAACAATGACCCCCTGATCGTGAATGACAATGCCCTCGAAGGTCGCTTCAGAAAGTTCTTTAAAACGCTGCTGGCTGTCGCTCAGCTCCCTGGTGCGTTCAGCCACCAGTTTCTCAAGCTGCGCTTTCTGTCGCCTGGCAGTCCGAATCTGCCAGCAATAGCCGCCGATCAAAAGGCCGGCTGTAAAAAGCAGCGCCAGGCTGCGGAACCACCAGGTTTCCCACCAGGGAGGCAAGATATTCAATTTAAGGCTCAAACCGGTCTCATTCCAGATGCCATCATTGTTTGAGGCTTTAACATGAAAGACATAGTTCCCCGGGTCGAGATTGGTATAGGTGACAAAACGCCGGTCGCCGCGCGTATACACCCAATCGCGGTCAACCCCTTCCATTTTATAAGCATACTGATTTTTCTCTGGGGCAGTGAAATTAAGAGCAGCAAACTCAAAGCTGAAAACCGATTGGTCGGCGTTCAAGGTGATAGACTGCGCCAGGTTGATGTGCTGTTTGAGCGGCGAGTCGCCGCCGATGGCAACCGGGCGGTTAAAGACTTGAAAACCGGTGAGAACCACGGGGGGGATATAGGGATTGTCTTTAATCACGCGCAGCGGGTCAAAAACCGTCAAACCATTACTGCCGCCAAAGTAGAGCAAACCAGAGTCAGCCTTCAAACGACTGCCGTGCCGGAAAGCCTGATCTTTCAAACCATCGCCGGCGTCATAATTGCGCACCTCTCCAGTATCAGGATCGAAGCGACTCAGCCCCTTCACGGTGCTAACCCACAAATATGGGCCGCCCTGCTCCGGCGGAACATTGTCTTCCAAAATGCTGACGATCAAACCAGCCGGAAAGCCATCTTTCTCAGTATAGTGATGAAAGACGCCAGCCTTCTGGTCAAACCAATCCAGGCTAGAGCCGGTGGCAACCCACAGACGACCAGCATGATCCTCTAAAATATCATAAACGGAGACCTGGCCAAGACTGGTCGGGTCTCGGCTATCAAATTGATAAGCAATAAAATCATCCGTCGCCGGCGCATATTTTGCCAGGCCGCCGCCGATCAAACCAACCCACATATCGCAGCGGCGGTCAACAAAAATGGTGCTAACCCGATTGTCACGCAAACTCCCTGGCGCACTGGGATTATAAAGATAGCGGGTAAAAGTATCAGTGACGGGGTCGAGACGGTTCAGTCCACCGCCCCAGGTACCAATCCACATATTGCCCTGGCAGTCTTCCGCAATGGTCGCAACGATATTGCTGCTGAGGCTGCGAGGATTCTGCGGATCGGCGCGATAGTGGATGAAATGCCCTGTCTGCACATCCAAACGATCAAGCCCGCCGCCCCAAGTACCAATCCACAAGTTTCCCCTGGCATCGCCATACACCGGCACAACTACATTGAGACTTAAGCTGTTGGGATTGCCGGGCTCAGGGTGATAATGCTTAAACTGCCCCGTCTGCGCATCCAGGACGTTTAAGCCGCCGCCAGCAGCGCCCACCCAGATCGTCCCCTGGCGATCCTGGAAAATACCGTTTACCAGGTTGCCGCCCAAACTATCCAACTGGTTGGGGTTGGAAAAATAGTGCATAAAACGGGAGGCTTGAGGATCCACGCGATCGACGCCAGTTGCGGTGGTGCCAACCCATACAGCTCCAGCCCGATCCTGGTAGAGAGCAATGACCGAGACACTGCTCAAACTGTAAGGATCACCTGGTGTAGGCATGTAATGGACAAAGTTCTGACGATCGGAGGATAAGCGAATAAGTCCGCTGCCATCTCCCCCCACCCACAGCGCGCCGCTGCGATCTTCCAGCAGCGCGCGAACAACGATCACACCAATCCCCACGGAAGCATCCCCGGCATCCGGCCAGGGGTCAAAAATCTGCAACTGGCGGTCAAAACGATACAAGCCGCCTTCTGAGCCAACCCATAAGACCCCACGGCGGTCTTCAATGATTTTGGTAATCACCCGGCTGGCAAGAGTGTCAGGTTCAGGGCGATAATGAATAAAAGAGCGAGCCGCGCGGTCAAAGCGATCCAGCCCGGCGGAAGTGCCAACCCACAGCACACCCTGGCGATCGAGGGAAACATCCCACACCTGATTGCTGATTAAACTGGCCGGATCGTTCTCATCATGGAGGAAACGTTCAAATTGGCCTGTCTCTGGATCCAAGCGATTGAGCCCACCCAGGGTAGCCACCCATAAAGCGCCGTCTTGATCCTGGCAAATGGCGCGCACGCGGTTGTAAGACAGACTGGCCGGGTCGTTTTCGTTGTACTGGTAGCGGATAAAACGATCCGTTTGGCGGTCAAGACGACTCAAGCCATTGGTAGTGCCAACCCATAAAACCTGGTTGCGATCCTCATAGAGAGCATTGATGGCGCTGGCGCTCAGGCTGTATGGATCATCGGGATCGTGTTTGTAAACTGTAAACGAGTACCCGTCATATTTGTCCAGCCCATCATCAGTGGCAATCCAAATGAAACCCAGCGAATCTTGCAAGACCGAAAGCACAAACTGCCCGGATAGGCCCTTGCCAGAGTTGATGTGTTCAAAGCGCACGCCAGGCACCTCGCCGGCTGCCGGAGCGCCAGACAGTTCAGGGGGCGCGGCGGCAGGAACGGCCGGCAGCCATTGCGACAAGAAGACGCCCAAGATGAACAACCAGGAAATAACTTTCATACCCATCCGCGCCAATGCTTAAAACGTCTGGTGCTCGGTGCGAGTGATAATCTCCTCTTGCAAAGCCAGGCTCAGATCGCAAAAGTAATCGCTGTAGCCGGCCACGCGCACAATCAGGTCGCGATATTGTGCGGGGTTTTGCTGAGCCTGGCGCAAAGTGGCGGCATCCACCACATTGAACTGGATGTGATGACCATCCAGGCGGAAATAGGCGCGCACCACCTGCACCAGGTGATCCAGGCCGGCCTCATCCGCCAACAGCGAGGGGGTGAACTTTTGGTTGAGCAGGGTGCCGCCGGTGCGGGCATGATCCATGCGCGCCGCCGACTGCAAAACAGCCGTTGGGCCATGCCGGTCAGCGCCCTGGACAGGCGAGATGCCCTCAGAAAGCGGCGTACCGGCGCGGCGGCCATCGGGTGTGGCCCCGGTCACCGAGCCAAAGTAGATATGGCAGGTGGTGGGGAGCAAGTTGATATGATATTCGCCGCCGCGAGTGTTGCGCCGGCCTTCGATGGCGTTGTAATAGGCTTCAAACACCCGCAGCATGACCTCATCCGCCGCCGGGTCATCGTTGCCGAACTTGGGCGTGCGGTTGATCAAGGTCTGGCGCAGGCGCTCGTAACCGGCAAAATCAGCCTCTAAAGCGGCCAGCATTTCCGCCATCGGCGTCTCGCCCGCGTAGACCTGCGTCTTGAGGGCGGTCAAGGCATCGGTGATGCTGCCCAACCCGACGCCCTGGATATAGGTGGTGTTGTAACGCGCCCCGCCATCATGATAATCCTTGCCCACGGCAATGCAGTCATCGGTCAGCAAAGAGAGGAAGGGGGCCGGCATGTAGGCGGCGTAGAGGCGCTCGATGACCTGGTTGCCGCGCACCTTAATGTCAATGAAATAGCGGATCTGGCGCTCGAAGGCGTCGAACAATTCTTCAAAGGTCTTAAACTGGCGCGGATCGCCGGTTTGCAGGCCAATTGTTTGCCCACTGCGCGGGTCAAGCCCATTGTGCAGGGTGATCTCTAACACCTTTGGCAAGTTAAAGTAACCGGTCAAAATATAGGCTTCTTTGCCAAAAGCGCCCACCTCCACACAGCCCGATGAGCCGCCGCAGCGCGCATCCACCACGCTTTTCCCCATGCGCACCAGTTCTTGCACGATCAGATCAGCGTTGAAGACGGATGGCTGACCAAAGCCAGTGCGAATGATGCGGGCGGCGCGCTGGATGAAGCGATCGGGGTTCTTTTTGCTCACCTGAATGGAGGAAGAAGGCTGCAGCAGGCGCATCTCTTCGATCACATCCAACAGCAGATAAGTCGTCTCGCTGACGGCGTCTGAGCCATCGGCGCGCAGCCCACCCAGGTTGATCTGGGCAAAATCGGTATAAGTGCCGCTCTCGGCGGCGGTGACGCCCACTTTGGGAGGCGCCGGCTGATTGTTGAATTTGATCCAGAAGCAGTGCAGCAGTTCCTCGGCCAGTTTGCGCTGCTCTGCGGCGTCGCCGCTGCTTAACCAGGCGCGATAGAACGGCTCCAGGTGCTGATCCAGATGCCCAGGGCAAAACGAGTCCCAGGTGTTCAATTCGGTAGTCACGCCCAGGTGAATGAACCAGTAGGCTTGCAGCACCTCCCAAAAATCGCGCGGGGCATGGGCGGGCGTCCAATCGCAGACCTGGGCAATGCGCAGCAGTTCCGCTTTGCGCGAGGCGTCAGCCGTCTCTGCGGCCAGTTGGCGCGCCTTTTGGGCGTGGCGTTCAGCATAGCGAATGACGGCCGCGGCGGAGATGCGCATGGCCTTCAATTCCTCCTGCCGGGCGTAGGCCCGCTCATCATTCAAGTAGTCCAGGCGGCTGAGGCGCTCATCAATCTCGGCGATGAAATCCAGCAGCCCCTTGCGGTAAATCTTATCATCCAATACCGTGTGACCAGGGGCGCGCTGCTCCATAAACTCGGTGAAAATGCCGGCCTGGTAAGCGGCCAGCCATTCGGGCGTCATCTCGGCAAAGATCAGTTCGCGCAGCGAGCGCCCCTGCCAGAAGGGGATGACGACCGTCTCATACACCTGGCGCGTCTCAGCGCCGACCTTGAAAGAAGTCTTGGGACGCACATTTAGAATATCGAGATCGCTGAGCGAATGGCAGCACAGTTCGGGATAGGTGGGAACCACTTTGGGCGCACCGCTTTTCTCACCGACGATCAACTCTCCCTCGCCAAGATAGACGGCCTTGTGTTCCATCAAATATTGAAAAGCCAGGGCGCGCTGGAGGGGGACAGAGCGCAAACCTTGATTCTGTTGATAAAACTCGGTCAACAAGCGAGCCCGCTCGGCGGAAAGAGTTTCTTTGGCTTCAAGCGACTGCTGGCGCAAAAACTGGACACGGGAAGTTATTGGCATCGTACACCTCTAAATCAATCTAAGATCAAAAATGAATTTTATCGTACAAATTTTACCGCCCTTACGAAAAGTTTGTTAAAATTGATCCAGATCATTTTCACCAGAAAGCAGAATTTGATCATTGTCTGCTGCAAACGCTTGCCCAGCAATGGATTGCAGAAAGTTATTGAAATTTTTATTCTTAAGGAGTACCCCCTATGAAAACGATTGAGATTCTTTTCGAACGCGCCCTGTGGAAAAGCCGGCTGCTGGCTTTGATCGGAGTGATCGCCAGCCTGCTGATCGCGCTGACCGTCACCTACCTGACCAGCATGGATGTAATCTCTATGTTGGGAAAGGCAGTCAGTTACAGTAATATAGGAATGGAGGAAGAGGCGCGCGACAAGCTGCGCCTGAGCATTCTCTCCGACACAGTGGAAGCAGTGGACGGCTACTTGCTGGCGGCGGCAGTGATCATCCTGGGGCTTGGGCTGTATGAACTGTTCGTAAGCAAGATTGACGACGCCGAAAAGATGGAGGTGGGGGCGCGCCTGCTGCGCATCTCCAGCCTGGATGATCTGAAAGGCCGCCTGGCGAGCGTGGTGATGCTGATGTTGGTGGTAAAGTTTTTTCAACAAGCGATCAAGCTTAAATATGAAAGCCCAATGGATTTGCTTTACCTGGCCAGCGGCACGTTAATGGTGGGAGGGGCGCTGTATCTCAGTCACCGCAGGGCGGCTCACGAGTAGCCGCTCACGAGGAAACGAGGAAAACTCTATGCGCTTTGAATTTGCGACAGCCAACCAAATTATTTTCGGCGAGGGCGCCGCTGTAGAGGTGGGTTCACACGCCGCCCGCCTGGGAGCGCACGCCCTGGTCTGCCTGGGAATCCCGGAGCAAAACGCGGCGACCTTGTTGGACAGCTTGAAGCGCAGCCGGGTTAAGGTCACGCTCTATGCAGTCAACGGCGAGCCAACCGTGGAGAGTGTCGCGGAGGGGGCGGCGCTGGCGCGCCGGCAGGGCTGCGATGCCGTGATTGGGTTGGGCGGCGGCAGCGCGATGGACATGGCCAAGGCGACAGCGGCGCTGACCGCCAATGAGGGCGAGGCGACGGATTACCTGGAGGTGATCGGGAAGGGGCAGGCGCTGCGCCAGGCCCCCCTGCCCGTGATCGCCATCCCCACCACCGCCGGCACAGGGGCAGAGGTGACGCGCAACGCGGTGATCGGCTCGCCAGCCCACGGCGTCAAAGTCAGTTTGCGCTCGCCGTTGATCTTGCCGCGCCTGGCGCTGGTGGACCCCACGCTGACCTACGGGCTGCCGCCGGCGATCACTGCCAGCACAGGCCTGGACGCGCTGACGCAGGTGATCGAGCCGTTTGTCTCGGTGAAGGCCAACCCGCTGACGGATGCTTTTTGCCGCGAGGGCATGCAGCGAGCTCGGCGGGCGCTGCGCCTTGCCTACACGCAAGACGATCCGGCGGCGCGGCGGGACATGGCTTTGACTTCCCTGCTTGGCGGCCTGGCGCTGGCAAACGCCGGGCTGGGCGTGGCGCATGGCTTTGCTGGCGTGTTGGGCGGGATGTTGGGCGCGCCGCACGGCGCGCTCTGCGCCGCCCTGCTGCCCTCGGTAATGGCCGCCAACGCAGCCGCCCTGCAAGCGCGCCAACCGGAGAGCGAGGCGCTGCGCCGTTATGAGGAAGTCGCGCGCCTGCTGGCCGGCGAGGGCGCCAAGATCGAGGAGGGGATCGCCTGGGTGAGCGCGCTGTGCGCGGCGCTGAACATCCCCCCGCTGCGCACCTATGGCTTGAGCGAGGCCAACCTGGCCGAAGCGGTGGAGAAGGCGCTGAAAGCCAGCAGCAGCAAGGGCAACCCGATCGTATTGAGTCAAGAAGAAATGGAAAAGATACTCACTTTGGCTATGGGTTAGACAGTATATTTATGGTAGACTCGCTTTAATTTTTGGCTTGCCCAATACAGGAGTGCCTCATGCCCAGAATTGATCATGTTGATCCCGAGGATATTCGCATTTTCAGCGGAAGTTCTAACCCAGACCTGGCGGCAAAAATCGCCGACTATATCGGCGTGCCGCTTTCCCCAACCCTTTCACGACGCTTTAGCAACGACAATTTATATGTACAGCTAGGGGAAAGCGTGCGCGGTCGGGTGGTCGCGATCGTGCAGAGCTTCAGCCCACCGGTAAACGACCATATCATGGAGTTATTCATGATGCTGGATGCCGCCCGCGGGGCCGGCGCGCGCGAGGTGCATGCCATTTTGCCCTATTATTCTTTTGCCCGCTCAGATAAAAAGGACGCCCCGCGCATCAGCGTGACCGGGCGATTGATTGCAAAGTTAATCGCAGAGTCTGGGGCGACGCACGTAGTCACGATGACGCTGCACGCGCCGCAGGTGCATGGATTCTTCGACATGCCCACCGACCATTTGACCGCTCGCCCGGCGCTGGTAGATTACTTCAGGCAGCAAGACTTGAGCGACACGGTGGTGGTTTCGCCTGACGCCGGGCATACCGCGCCGGCCAGCCGCTTCGCCGATCACCTGGAGCTGCCGCTGGCGGCGGGCAGCAAGGAGCGCCTGTCGGATAGTTCGGTGCGCATCACAGGCATGATCGGCAATGTACAAGGGTTCCGCCGCGCCATCATCTTCGACGACGAGATCGCCGCGGGATCGAGCATGGTGGAGATCGGCAAAGTGCTGGTCGATCGCGGCATCCAGGAACTCAACGCGGTCTGTACGCACGGCGTCTTCAGCGCGAATGCGATCGAACGCCTGCACAGCCTGCCGCAAATGAAGGCCATCGTGACAACCGACACGATCCCTCTGCCGCCGGCCAAACGCACGCCCGACCTGCACGTGATCTCGGTCGCGCCGCTGTTCGGCGAGGCGCTCAAATGCAACTATCTCAGCCGCGGCATCGGCGATTTATTCGCCTTTTGGAAAGACTTTAAGAAAGACGAAAAGTAAGACGACAAGTTTTGGAGGCTTCATGGAAAAAAGTGTCTATTTGGAAATGTTTTATCAGATGGTGGTGATCCGCCGTCTGGAAGATGCCGCCGCCCAACTATACCAACAAGGAAAGATCGGCGGATTTTTACACCTTTACATCGGCCAGGAAGCGGTCAGCACGGGGTTGATCTCGCCGCGCAAACCGCAGGATCGAGTCATCACCGCCTACCGCGATCACGGCGTGGCGATCAACTGCGGGTTAAGCTCGAACGAGGTGATGGCTGAACTGCTCGGCAAGGCTACCGGCTGCACCAAAGGCAAGGGCGGCTCAATGCACATGGCGGACGTCAAGAAAAATTTCTGGGGCGGACATGCCATCGTCGGCGCACATCTGCCGCTGGCGGCCGGCCTGGCGCTGGGCGATCAGTACCAGGGCAGCGATGGCGTGACCATCTGCATGTTCGGCGATGGAGCGACCAATATTGGCTATTTTCACGAGGGCGTTAACCTCTCGAAAGTGTGGAAGCTGCCCGTATTGTGGGTGTGCGAAAACAACCTGTACGGCATGGGGACGACGGTGGAACGCGCCTCGGCGGTTTCAGAAATCCGCCAAAAGGCAGAGGGCTACGGCATCCCCAACGAGCGGGTGGATGGGATGGATATCCTGGCGGTGCGCCGCGCGTCTGCAAAAGCGCTGGACTATGTGCGCGCCGGCAGCGGCCCTTACTTCCTGGAGATCATCACCTACCGCTTCCGCGGCCACTCGATGGGCGACCCGGAACGCTATCGCCAGGCCGAAGAAGTGAAGTGCTGGCAGGAAGAGAACGACCCGATCGGCTTCTACCACAAACACCTGGTGGATAACGGCATTGCCAGCGCCGACGAACTGGCGGCGTTGGATCGCAAGGCCGCCCAGGAAATCGCCGAGGCGGTGCGTTTCGCCGAATCCAGTCCCGAACCGGCGCCCGAAGCGCTGTGGGAACATATTTACACAGAATAACCGCGAGCGAGGAAAACATGCCACGAATTACGATGCGCGAAGCTATCTCCCAGGCTTTATGGGAGGAAATGGAACGAGACCCCAAAGTGTTTATTCTGGGTGAAGAGGTGGGGGTATGGGGCGGCACCTATGCGGTAACCAAAGGGTTTTATGATCACTTCGGTGAAAAACGCGTCAAAGACACGCCAATCGCCGAGGCGGCCATCATTGGGGCGGCAATTGGGGCGGCCATGACCGGGCAGCGCCCGGTGGCGGAACTGATGACGATCAACTTTGCTTTTTCGGCGATGGATCACATCGTCAACGAAGCCGCCAAGCTGCACTATATGTTCGCCGGGCAGTTTGTCCTGCCGATGGTGATCCGGGCGGTGGGCGGCGGCGGGCGGCAGTTGGGCGCGACGCACTCGCAGACGCCGGACGCGGTCTTCGCTCACTTCCCCGGCTTGAAAGTTGTCTCGCCTGGCACACCGGAGGATGCCAAGGGCCTGCTCAAGGCAGCCATCCGCTCGGATGACCCGGTGCTGTTCATCGAGCATGCCACCATGTACCAGGTGCGCGGCGAGGTGCCAGACGGCGATTTTGTTATCCCGATCGGCAAATCCAAAGTGCAGCGGCCGGGCAAAGATGTAACCATCGTCACCTACTCAAAAGGCCTCGAAATCTCGCTCAAGGCGGCTGAGGTACTGGCCAAAGAGGGCATCGAGGTCGAAATTGTGGACTTGCGTTCGCTGCGCCCCCTGGATATGGAGCCGGTGATCGAGTCGTTCAAGAAAACGAACCGGGCGGTGATCGTGGAGGAAGGCTGGAAATCCTACGGCGTAGGGTCGGAAGTGGCGGCGCGGATTTATGAGCAGGCCTTCGATTATGTGGATGCGCCGGTCAAGCGCGTGGCGCAAAAAGAGGTGCCGCTGCCCTATAACCGCACCCTGGAACAACTGGCGCTGCCGCAGATCGCGGACGTCATCCAGGCGGTCAAGGAGGTGTTGTGATGGCTGAAACGGTAATCATGCCCAAGTTAGGCTTTGATATGGCGGAGGGGACGCTGGTGCGTTGGGTGATCGGCGAGGGCCAGCCGGTGGCCAAAGGGGCGGTGCTGGCCGAGATCGAAACCGACAAGGCGACGGTGGAGGTTGAGTCGAACTTCGCCGGGATCGTCGCCAAACACCTGGTAGCAGAAAAAGATGTGGTGCCGGTGAATACACCGATTGCGATCATTACGCAGCCGGGCGAGGCGCTGGTGAAGACACCGTTGGAAGATGCGGGCGGCGGAGGCGGGAAGCCAGAAGCAAGCCACAAGGAACAAGGCAGCCGGGCGGTGCAAACCGAGGCGGCGCAGAAACAAGAAATCAGCAGCCAGGCCGCGGCGCCGGTGAAAGCGGGGGGGCCGGTCAAGGCTTCGCCGATTGCCCGCCGGCTGGCGAGCGAAAAAGGGATCGATCTCTCGGCGATCAACGGCAGTGGGCCAGGCGGACGGGTTGTGCGGCGGGATGTTGAGTCCTACCAGCCGCCGCAGGCTGCGCCGGCCGCCGCGCCAGCCAGTACACTGGCCGTCACGCCGCCGCGCGCCGAGCCTGGCCTCGCGCCGGCGACTGCCGCGCAGCCGGGTGTGGAACGCCCATTGAGCAAGCTGCGCAATGCGATCGCCCGCCGCATGGTGGAGGCCAAGCAGCAGACGCCGCATTTCTACATTACGCGCGACTATGATATGGCGGCGCTGATGGCGCTGCGCAAGCAGTTGAACGGGCTGCTGCCGGAGAATGAGAAGATTTCGGTTAACGATTTCATTGTCAAAGCTGTGGCAATGACGCTCAAGCAGTTCCCCAATCTGAACGCGTCCTTCGCCGGCAGTCAGATTTTGCAGCACGCTCACATCAACATTGGGGTGGCGGTGGCGGTTGAGAACGGGCTGCTGACGGTTGTCTGCCGCGACGCCGACCAGCAGGGGCTGCGCCAGATCGCAGTGGAGGTCAAGAACATGGCCGGCAAGGCGCGCGAGGGGAAGGTGCGCCCAGAGGATATTGAAGGTTCGACGTTTTCGATCAGCAACCTGGGGATGTATGAGGTGGAGCAGTTCGCCGCCATCATTAACCCCCCCGAGGCGGCGATCCTGGCGGTAGGCGCGGTGCAAGAGGTACCGGTAGTGCGCAAGGCAAGCGGGGAGTCGCCGGCGCAATTGGTGATCGGGACGCGCATGAAGGCGACGATCTCGGTAGACCACCGGGTATCGGATGGAGCAGAGGCGGCGCAGTTTTTGCAGGCGCTGGCAGGGTGGTTGGAGAATCCGCTTAAACTGGTGCTGTGACCCACCCCACCCTAACCCTCCCCAACGGAAAATCACCGTTGGGGAGGGGATATACCTCCCATATGTGCAAAACCGCGGTGCTGCCTGCTGCTATTGCGCCGATCGTCGCTTGATTGGATAGCTGGCGCATTCCAGATCAATACACCTTTTGGGAAGATGGTACACCGCTAGCAAACCGTTCTAGGTCTGAATCGATTTCGGCCCACTCACGTAGTTCACTCGCACTTGCCCTTTACAAATCGGACAGATTTCCAACTCACAGGTACACGTCAGCGTAGTTTCCGGGTACAATTCTCGCAGGGTTTTCATGGCTTTCTCCTTGTTGCCAAATTGAGTTTGCCCCCTCTTTCATGCAAGTCATTAGCGAATTATGCGGTATTGCATAATTCCCCTGAAAGACGTCGCTTTTTCGCGTTTTTTTTGCAAGGGATCCAGTGGTTATATTTTCTTGGTTGCTTTCCCACTTTTTTGAGTTGTCTTTTGCCCACTGACTTATTGCAATATCCCGCCGATTAAGTTTCCATCAGATGTATGCAAATAAATATACGAGTGCACTACAAAAACTAGCGTTTGAAAATTTCGCGGCGCAGACGCCCCACTTTGCTGCTAAAACATGCCTCTTCGCTGGAGTTTTGTGGGTAAAAGGCTGCGTTTCAAGAAGAAATGTTCCTCCTATAAAGCGAGCATATCCTTTTTGAGTGCGCTCAATTACAAAATCTGCCCCCCTACAATAGCATGATATTTTTCTCGTGAGATATTCATATCCAAGACTTCAATACCTCCATTAAGCCTACTAAAACCCACTCTCCAAAGATTGATCGCTGGCAGGTTAGAAGCCTCCCATAAGCGTGCGAATTTGGCATGTTGAGCACTATAAAAGTTTTCCATTACATGAATCAGAATTACCCTTGATAGATTAGTTTGGTTTAGTATCTGACAAAAAAAATCTGTACCACAGTTAAAAATTTTATCTTCGTATGACAGGTCAATTTCTTTCTCTTTCCTGCACTTTACAATAGTTCGCTCTTTAGGATGTAAACTGTAAACATACTTGTAGATCAACTGTTGATAACTCAGAATGGGACTTTCTGACCACCATTTTGCAATTAGTGAATCGGGAAAATTCTCTTGAATGTATTGCTTGTATAATTTGTTGGCAAGCGAAGGGTTGAGACGATAGAGTTCAAGTCCTACTTCAAAAGGAACACACCC
>CAIQJJ010000614.1 GCA_903872065.1 uncultured Anaerolineales bacterium
ACATCGGCCGCTGGCCGCAGCTCTACAACATCCTGATCCCGCAGTACATCAACACCCACTCTTTCCTGGAGGAGGTCAGCATCTGCATCACGCTTTACACGCTGATCCTGGTGCTGGAAATCGCGCCCGTCTTCCTGGAAAAGTGGGGGATCCGTGCGCCGGTGCGCTGGATCAACGCCAGCATTTATGTGATCGCCGGGGCAGGCATCCTGCTCTCCACACTGCACCAATCCTCGCTCGGCTCACTGTTTCTGCTGATGCCGTACAAGCTCCATCCCCTGTGGTGGACGCCGGCGCTGCCAGTGTTGTTCTGGCTGCAAGCCACCTACACCGGCCTGGCAATGACGGCGGTGGCGGTGACGCTGGTGCGCAATGCGATGAAGATGCCGCTCGACCCGATCTTGTGCCACCGCATTGGGCAGGCCATGGGCATCAACCTGGCGCTGTACCTGGCGGTTAAGGTTGGCGATTGGCTGGGAGGCGATGAACTGCCCATGCTGCTGCACCCAGACGCCTTCGGGTGGCTGGCGCTGCTGGAAGTCGGCGTGGGAGTGATCATCCCGATGGCGATCTTGTTCTCGAAGCTGATCGCCCATTCGCGCGGGCCGATGTGGGCGGGCATTTTCGCCCTGATCGGCACCCTGCTCAACCGCCTGACGATCAGTTGGCTCGCCCTGGCTGAACCGACGCCAGTGACTTATGTGCCATCCTGGATCGAGGTGATGATCACGGTGGGGCTGATCGCCGGCGCGGTCTTTATCTATATCATCACGGCGCGCTACTTCAACATCTTGAGTGAGCCGCGCCATGCAGCTTCTCATTAACCCGGAACGGAATTGACCAACCCTGGATTGAAAATGACCTGGAAAGGATAACCCTGGAGGAATGATGATGACCAAAATAGCAATTGATCCGATCACCCGCATCGAAGGACACCTGCGGATTGAGGTAGAGGTGGACGGCGGCGCAGTCAAAGACGCCTGGGCCTCTAGCACCATGTTTCGCGGGATTGAACTGATCCTGAAAGGGCGCGACCCACGCGAAGCCTGGGCCATGACGCAGCGAATATGAGGGGTTTGAACAACGGTGCATGCCCTCTGCTCCGTGCGAGCAGTAGAAGACGCTCTTGGTATCCAGATACCGAATAATGCCCGCATTTTGCGCAATATTATTGAAGGCATTCAGTACGTTCAGGATCATGTCGTTCACTTTTATCATCTGCATGCTCTGGATTGGGTGGACGTGGTCAGCGCGCTGCAGGCCGATCCGAAAGCAACCTCCGACCTGGCGCAGTCCATTTCTGACTGGCCCAAATCGAGCACCGATTATTTTGCGACCGTCAAAGCCAAGCTGGAGGCGTATGTCAACAGCGGCCAGTTAGGGCCGTTCGCCAACGCCTATTGGGGCCACCCGGCCTACAAACTGCCGCCGGAAGCCAACTTGATGGCGGTCGCCCACTACCTGGAGGCGCTGGACTGGCAGCGGGATGTGATTCGCGCCCATGCGCTCTTGGGCAGCAAGAATCCGCACCTGCAAACCTACCTGGTGGGCGGGATGGCTTCGCCGATTGACCCGAACAGTCAGTCGGCCATCAACGCCGATACGCTGGCGCGCCTGAAGGACCTGTTTGGGCGGGCGCGCGAGTTCGTCGAGAAGGTCTACCTGCCGGATGTGCTGGCGGTGGCCCCGTTCTACCTGGATTGGGCAGGCATCGGCGGCGGCGTGGGCAATTTCCTCTCCTACGGCGATTTTGCCGACTCCAATGGGACGCCCTGGATTCCGCAAGGCTATATCCTGGGCAAGGATTTAAGCAAGGTCTACCCGCTGGATCAGCAGCAGGTCAAGGAATATGTAACGCGCTCGTGGTACGACACCAAGGATGAGAAGGCCGGTCTGCACCCGTGGGACGGCGAGACGCGCCCACGCTACACCGGGCCGAAGCCGCCCTACGAATTCCTGGAGACCGATCAGAAATACACCTGGATGAAAGCGCCGCGCCTGGATGAACAGCCGATGGAAGTCGGCCCGCTGGCGCGCATGTTGGTGGCCTACGCCAACGGACATCAGCGCGTGCAAGAAGTGGTCAACGCGGTGCTAGGAACGCTGGGGGTCGGGCCGGAAGTGTTGTTCTCAACCCTGGGACGCACGGCAGCGCGCTGCATCGAGACGGTGGTGATGGCCGAGAAGTTGATCGGCTGGGTGGATGAACTGGCGGCCAGCATGAAAGGCGGCGATTTGAAAATCCATGCCTGGGAAGGGTGGGATCCGAGCAAGTGGCCGGCGGAGGCGAAGGGTTGGGGGCACACCGAAGCGCCGCGCGGGGCGTTAGGTCACTGGATCCACATCAAGGATCAGAAGATTTTCAACTACCAGGCGGTCGTTCCCAGCACGTGGAACTGCTCGCCGCGCGACGCCAACGGGGTGAGCGGGCCTTACGAGGCGGCGCTCTTGGGGACGCCGATCGCCGACCCGGCCAAGCCGCTGGAAGTGCTGCGCACGATCCACTCGTTCGACCCCTGCATGGCGTGCGGTGTGCATCTGCTCGATGCGCAGGGGCGCGAGATTTTGAACGTGGCGGTGGATTCGGCGAACGGCTTCGTCAGTCCGCTGCTCAAGTTCCGCGGCCGGGTGTGAGGCCAGTCGCGTATGGGAACTACGTTAATCCTGGGTGTGGGCAACCTGCTGCTCTCGGATGAGGGCTTCGGGGTGCATGTTATCCAGCGTTTGACGCAGTGCTATCGCTTTCCTGAGGAGGTGCAGGTCCTGGACGGGGGGACGCTGGGCCTGGACCTCCTCTATTACCTGGAGGGGGTGGAAAACCTGATCCTGGTGGATGCGGTGCAAAGCGAGGCCGAGGCGGGCAGTCTGCTGCGCATGGAGGGGGATGAAGTGCCGGCGTTCCTGTCGCTGAAGATGTCGCCGCATCAGATCGGGGTGCCGGATATGCTCTTTGCGGCCAAGTTGAAGGATTTGTACCCGCGGCGCGTGCTGCTGTGGGGGGTGCAGCCGGAATGGCTGGATATTGGGCTGGAGCTTTCGCCCCCGGTGGCGGCGCGGGTGGATGAGGTGGTGGGGGAGGTGGTGAGGCAGTTGGAGGAATGGGGGATTGAAGCGGAGAGGCAGTAGCTCACGCGACCGGCGGGATGCTGCGCATGTGGATCTCGGGTGTTTCTGCGGAGCGGCGGGTTAGCAGGCGCATCGCTTCCCTCATTAAGCCTTCCAAGGCCACGCGATAGGAAAAACTGTTAATCAACAGGCCGGTCTTGCCATCTGTGGCCGCTGAAGCCGCCCAGACGGCCTTGCGGGCAGGATAGTCAGGTTTGCGGCCCAGTATCCGCACCACGGCGGGAAAGACTTTCAGGCGGTGTTCGTGGCCTTCAATGACATCGAAGCGGGTCA
>CAIQJJ010000615.1 GCA_903872065.1 uncultured Anaerolineales bacterium
CGTCGAGATGATCTCGCCAATCTGCTGCGTCTGCTCGGAGAGCGCCAGGATGTTCTCGGCGATGCCTTCGACGCGCTCTTTGATTTGGGCCATGGCTTCGATGGTGTCTTGCACCGAGCGCTGCCCCGAACGCGCCACTTCCACTGTGCGCTGCGAGCTGCTGGCCACTTCTTGCGCCCGCATCGAGGCCTGCTCTGAGATGGTCTTCACCTCTTCGACGGTGGTCGTGGTCTGCGAGATGGCCGCCGACTGCTCGGAAGCGCCAGCCGCCTGCTGCGTCGTCGCGGCCAGGATTTCCGCCGAGGCGCTGCTCAGGTTGGCCGAGGCGCTGCTGATGCCAGAGATCATCTCGCGCAGCCGGTCGCTCAGATGGTTGAGGTTGTTCTTCAAAACATCGAAATCGCCGCGATACTTGTCGGTGATTGGCTGCGGAATCTCGCCCTTGGCAATGCGGTCTACATACTCCGCCGCCACGGTCAACGGGCCGATGACCGCATCCAGGGTATCGTTGACGCCCTGGACGATGCGGCGGAAGTCGCCCTGGTGACGGCTGGCGTCGGCGCGGGTCGAGAGGCGGCCATCCACCGCCGCCTTGCTGAGCGTGTTCGTATCCGCGACCAGCAGGTTGACCGCAGCAATACACACGTTCAGGTTGTTCTTGATGGTGTTAAAATCGCCGTTATAGTTATCGGTAATCGAGGGTGGAATATCGCCGCGCGAGATGCGCTCGACGTAATTGGCGGCGACGTTCAACGGCCCAATGACGGCGTTCAAGGTGTCGTTGACGCCCTGCACGATGCGGCGGAAGTCGCCCTGGTGACGGCTGGCGTCGGCGCGGGTCGCAAGCTTGCCTTCCACGCCCGCCTTGCTCAACATATTGGTGTCCGCTACCAGTTGGTTGACCGCGGCAATACACACGTTCAGATTGTTCTTGATGGTGTTGAAGTCGCCGTTGTAGTTATCGGTAATCGAGGGCGGAATATCGCCGCGCGAGATGCGGTCCACATACACCGCGGCCACATTCAAGGGGCCAATCACCGCATCCAACGTGGCGTTGACGCCCTGCACGATCTCACGATAGCTGCCCTTGAAACGGGTCACATCCCCACGCACTGAGAGCTTGCCTTCGACCGCCGCCCGCGTCAGCACACCCGCCTCGCCGACCAGCCCGCGCAGCGAGAGGGTAATCTGCTGGAGGGCAGGCCCAATTTCATCCTGATTATCCTTGGACGCGACCTCAACACTCAGATCGCCATTGGCAATGCGCTTCATCGCCGCCACAACCGTATTTTGCAGGTCATCGGCAAATTGATCCATCGTCCTCGCCAGGACGCCGATCTCATCCTGGCGCTCGATGTGCAAACGGCCGCTCAGATGGCCCAGGCTCATCTCCTGGAGCATGCGCACCCCTTGCGAGAGCGGCCCGGTGATACTGTTCGACAGGACAATCCCGAAGACAAAGGCAATCACAATTCCAATACCGCCAACGGAGAAAATTTGCGTGACGGCGTTTTGAAAAGCAAGATCGCTGCTGCTCTTCAAACGGTCGCCTTCCACCACCTGCACCTGGCTGAGCGCATCAATCGAATCGCCCACCGACTTGCGAGCATTGGAGGCGCGCCCGCCCTCCAACAGGCTTTGCAGCGCAACCTGCTCATTGCCAGATTCGGTCAGTTGGATCACTTCGGCGTAAGCCGATTGGTAATCCGTCCAGTCTTGTTTGAACTGCCGCAGGGCGGCGCCTTCTTCGGCCGTCATCGTCGTCGCTTCATAAGTGCGCAATTCCTCTTCGATGGTCTTGCGCGCAGTCTCCATCTCCAACTTGGTCGCGACTCGCTCATCGGGAAGCATCACATATTTATAAACGTCTCCGCGGATCTGATAGATCAATTTTGCAATATTCCCCAGGTGACGCGCCGGCACCAGGCGATCGGCATACATCGAAGTGATATTTTGGTTAATACTGGTCATGTTGGTATAGCCGATAGCCGCCACAACCACAATGATCAGAGATACAAAGAGATAACTGCCGATCAATTTGACGCCCAACTTGATATTGTTTAATGCATTCATGGTATTTTCCTCAGAACAAAATGCCAACCGATGTAGAAATGCTATCGCCCGCCCCCACGGGACGACCGACAAGATAATTATCTATGGATTTTTCAAAGCTGGCAATTCGGAAACTTCCGTAGGGCTAGGGTAAATACCTTAATTCCCACCTTACAAATTTGTCAGGTGAATGATAATCCCCGCAGCTACCGCCGCCCGCCACCCCATGTCGCTGCGAGCCTCGCAACGACACGATCTCTGATATGAGTATTTTCGAGACAGAGATCATGTTTAGGCAACACCCCAAAGGATGAAAAAAGACGCTTTCGTAGTGACGGCTTCAGCCGTTATGGGCAAGGTTAGCGACTGAAGTCGCCACTACAAGGAACCTATTTTCAAGTCAGTCTGCCAGGGTCTGTCATCTTCCCCCGTTAATCGGTAGACACCAACCCGCTGCGGATGGCGTAACGCACCAGGCCGGCGATTTCATGGATATCCAATTCGTGCATGAGCTGCGTACGGTGCGCATCCACCGTCTTGGCGCTCAGGTGAAGCTGCTGGGCGATCTCTTTGGTGGTATAGCCCTCGGCGATCAGGCGCAGCACATCGCGCTGGCGCGGGGTCAGTTGGTAGGTTGAGCGCAAAGCGCCGGTGGGCGTCTCGGCTCTGGCTGCCGGCGCAGGGGGCGCGGCGACCCTTTGGTGATAGCCCTCGATCACACGCCGCGAGATGGCCGGGCTGAGGTAGGCTTCGCCCCGCGCCACCACCTGGATGGCAAATTCCAATTCGGCGGCGCCCGAATCTTTCAACAAATACCCCGAGGCTCCAATGCGCATCGCTTGCAGCACATATTCCTCGGTGTCATACATCGAAAGCAGCACCACTTTAATTTGCGGATACTCTTCTTTAATGCGCGCGGTCACTTCCAGACCGTTCATATCTGGCAAGGCAATATCCATCAAGACAATATCGGGCTGGCAGGCGTGGATCGCCGCCAGCGCCCGCAGGCCATTATCCGCCTCAGCCACAATCTCAAACCCGGCCACCCCTTGCAACAACGAGCGAAAGCCTGCCCGCACCAAATTATGATCATCCACCAGCATAATTTTTAAGGCAGCCATCTTCGCCTCAGCCTCTAGTCTTCATCGCGCGCATTGGCCCGCGCCTCATCGCGGCGGGCAATCGCCTCGCGCTTATCATAATTCTTCTTGCCTTTGGCCAGCGCAATCTCCAATTTCGCCCGCCCATCCTTAAGATAGGCGCGCAGCGGCACCACCGTTACCCCTTTTTGGCGCACCTCCTGCCACAACTTGCGAATTTCGTCCTTGTGCAGCAGCAGCTTGCGCGGGCGGCGCGGCTCATGCCCATAGCGGTTGGCCTGCTCATAAGGCGCGACATGAGCGTCAATCAGCCAGGCCTCCTCGCCGTCGCGGATCTCGACAAACGACTCGGCCAGGCTCATTTGCCCGGCGCGCACCGATTTGATCTCACTGCCCTTCAGGACGAGGCCAGCTTCAAATGTGTCTTGAATGAAATATTCGAACCGCGCTTTGCGGTTCGTGGCGACAGTCTTAACGTGTTCCATAAAGAAAATTGTAACACAAATCCCCGCCGAAGGGTTTCACAGGGAGGAGATTAAGTCTCCCAGCTTGTGCAGTACATAGGTCGGCTGGATCGAGGAGGCGGCCAGGGCGGAAGCGGGCGTGGCCCCGGTCAGGGTGAGCGCAGCGGACATACCGGCGTTGAGGCCCATGGCCACATCTGTTTCCAGGCGGTCGCCAATCATCAGGCAGTCTTGCGGCGGCAGCCGCGCCAGGCGCAGCGCGGCGTCAATCATGTATTGGGAGGGTTTGCCCACCACAGCCTCGACGCGCGTGTTGGTGCAGGCTTCGAGCGCGGCAATGATAGCGGCGCAGTCCGGCTCCCCGCCCGGCAAGCCGCCTGGCTCGCCGGGGACGGGGCAGTAGCGATCGGGGTTGGTGGCAAAGAAGCGCGCCCCGCGCCGGATGGCATCGAAGGCGACCTGGAGTTTGCGATAGGTGAAGGTGCGATCAAAACTGGCAATCACCGCCTCGACCCCGCGCCAATCGTCCAGCAGATGAAAGCCGGCGGCGCTCAATTCATCGCACAGCGGACGCTCGCCGACGACGAACAGGCGTGCGCCGGGCATGCGCTGGGATAGGAAATCCACCATCACCACCGCCGAACTGAGGATGTCTTCAACGGGTGTGGGCAGCCCCAGGCGGGTGAGGCGGGCGGCGTACTCCAGGCGCGTGTGGGTGGGGTTGTTCGAGACAAAGACGGTGCGGCTGCCACGCGCCCGCAGAGCAGCAATCGTCTCGCCAGCGCTGGGCAGCAGGGTATCGCCCAGGTAAACTGTACCATCCAGGTCAAAGATATAGCCGCGGTAGAGGCGCTGAGGGGTCGGAAACATGCCTAACGCATTTCCTGCCCGCCAGTGACGTTAATCGCCTGGCCGGTCATGTAACTGGATTGGTCGGAGGCCATGAACACGACGACATTGCAGACATCTTCATAAGTGCAGCCGCGCTTCATCGGCACCTGGTTGACGTACATCTGGCGGATTTCCTCTTCACTGACGCCGCGGTTGCGCGCATACTGCTTGAAGAGCGAATTTGGTCCCTGCGTCCAGAGCGGCGAATCGAGCAGGTTGCCGGGGCAAATGGCATTCACGCGCACACCGTATTCGGCCAGGTCGAGGGCGATGGACTGGGTCAAACCGATGCCGCCAAATTTGGAGGCGGCGTAGGCCGAGTTTTTGAAGCTGCCCTTCTTGCCCGATTTGGAGTTGATCTCGATGATGGCGCCTTTGCGCTGCGCTTTCATCACCCGCGCGGCGTGCTTGGCGCACAGGAAATAGCCAAACAGGTTGACATTCATCACGGCGCGCCATTTTTCGGCGGGAAATTCGGTGATCTCTTCGGCGATCAAAATGCCGGCGTTGGCGACCAAAATGTCCAGGCGGCCAAATTCAGCCACCGTGCGCGCCACCATCGCTTCGACCTGGGACTCATCCGAGACATCCACTTTAACGCCCAGGGTGCGGCGGCCAGAGCTTTCTGCCACCAGGCGGGCGGTTTCCAAGGCGCCGGCCTCGTTCAGGTCAGCGACGACGACATGACAGCCTTCGGCGGCGAGGCGCTGGCAGATGGCTTGGCCCAGGCCTTGCGCGCCGCCAGTGACAAGAGCGATGCGATTCTCAAGTTGCATAGTTGATCATTCCTTATGAAAAATTTGGATCGGGAGGCGGCGCAGCAGCGCCGCGGGATGAGGCGCTCTCCGGCGCATCTACGAGCTGAATCAGGCCGCGCTGGCCGTTGATCAGCCAGGTCGGGTCGGCGGCGGAGATGTCTGCGACCTGCTGTGGGGCAAGACCGGCAATGATCTCGCCTTTGAGGGTGCGCAGGGTAACAAAAGGCGCCGGAAAATAACCGGCGATGGCTTCGAGCGGAGTGGTGTGCGGCCAGTGACAGTCATCGAGCAGGCGGCGATAATTGACATCGCCCTTGAGCAAGACGAGCGAGGCCTGCGCCAATTCCTGGCGCAAAGCCAGGGGCATCTGGCGGAACATGAGGGGCGCAGCCCAAAACGGGTCGGAGGCAAAGCGCAGGCGGCCGGAATCCAGGGATGCCTGGAGGCGTGCGCCAAGCTGCGCCAGGTGAGGCGCGGCGGGATCGCCCGGCTTTTGCAAGGCGGCAATCGTCGCCAGGGCGTCTTTCACCATCGCGTCCGAGACAAAAAAGGGCTGCGGCTTGAGGTGCATGACGATGGTTTGCACCCAGCCCTGCCCCAACAGGAAATCCGTCAGCGCCAGGTCGGTCAGAAAGTCAATCCCGCAGTTGTCGTTGATCCAGTCCAGGCGGGCGCAGCCGGCCGCCAGGCGCTGGCAAATCTGCTCTGTGTGATCGATCAAGACATTGGCGCTCTCCTGGCGCGCCGCCAGGCCGCTCTTGCCTTGCAGCTTGACGGTGAAATTGCTCAGATCGGTGCGGTTGCCCCACAGGCAGGAGTGCAGCAGGCCGGCGCAAAGCTCATGCGGCGGGATGCCTTCTGGCTGCTCCCACTCCAGCGCGGCGCGGCGGATATCGGCGGCGATCTGACGGTCTTTTTGCCGCTGGAAAGGGTCTACCCCCTGCCAGTCCCCTGGCTGGAAATAGCGCACCGCTTCCAGCAAGCGGCGGTAGAAAAAGGTCTCGGCAAAGTACCAGGGCAGTTCAAGCCAGGAACGGCCGGCATAGGCGGAGGAGGCCTCATGCCAGACATTGCCGTTAACACCGCCAACAACGTCTGCTGGCAGGTCTTCTTGCAAGGGGCGCAGCGGCTGCGAGGCGATCTCGCGGCTGAAGGACTCCAGGGCGGCCAGGATGTCGGGCGGGTAGGGGGTATCCGCCATAACCTGGGCAATGATCTTCGGCTTGCGCTCCACAATCGTGGCGCGGGCAAAAGAGCCAGGTTCAGAGGTCATCAAAGGAGGAGGGAGATCGGGCATGGCAAGACCTGTTCAAGGCGCGCATTCATCGCTGCGCTTTTAAGAAAGCAAGGCTGGCGCGGACAAACTCATCGCCGTCCGGGCAAACGTTTTGGAAGATGCCGCGCGAGACGGCGAAGCTGCCGAGGGCGGTATTGTACGTCTCCAAGACCACCGCGCCGTCGAAGTGAGTCTCGCGCAAAGCCTGGAAGACCTGCGACCAGGGCACCAGGCCGCCGCCGGGCGCGCCGCGATCGTTCTCGCAGGCGTGCAGCCCCCACAGCCAGGCCGACAAGGTATGAATGGCGGCGGCGTAACTGCGCACTTCGGTCAGGGCATGGTAAGTATCGAACAGGACTTTCAAGTTCGGATGATCGGCCTGCCGCAGCAGCGAGACGGCTTGTTCGGGCGTGTTGAGCAGATGGGTGCGAAAACGGCTCATCGGCTCGATGACGATTTGCACGCCGCGCTGCGCGCCGTACTCCGCCAGGAGGTGCAGGTTCTCGGCGGCATAGCGCTCCTCGTCGGGGTTGCGCGGGCGGCGCTCCACGCGGCCAGGATGGCTGTAGAGCGCGCCGGTGTAAGCGGTCGCGGCGGCCTCGCCGGCCTGATCCACCCAGTGTTGGTGCCAGCGCAAGCCAAACTGGCGCGCCTGGGGATCAGGATGCGCCAGGTCCGCTTCCATCGGCCAGATGTTGCCGGGGCTGAGCGTGATTTCCAGTCCCAGGGAAGCCGCCTGCCGGCGAATAGCTGGCGCGTCGAAGGGGATGTCGTCGCCGACGCCAATCTCCAGCAGGCCCAAACCCAAGCCCCGGGCGCGTTCCATCAGCGGCAGCGAGGCGCTGCTCCAACGATCGGTCCAAAGAAAGGTATGTGCGCCAAAACGCATGGAAGTTGTTCCGTATTCTCAAGGCTGCGTGCAATGCGCGCAGCCTTGAGAATCGCCTTTCACTAGGGCAGCATCTGCCGCAGGAATTCGGCTTCGGCCTCGTTCGTCCACTCGCCGCGGGCGTTGAGTTTGGCGTAAACCGTGGGCAGTTTCTCTTTGAGCTGCGCCAGCGGGGTCAAAGGAAGCTCTTGGATGTTGGGGTAGATGACCACCTTGCCAGCCAGGGTAGCGTCTTTGACCGCCTGGATGCCATCCCGCGCCGCGCTGAGGGAGCCGACCGCCGCCACCGAACGGTTGGGCGACAGTTCGCCGGCGTTGGTCTTTTCCAGCACCAGTTCAAAATCGCTCATCAACGAGGCGGAATGCCCAATCACGCGCGTGCCCTTCAAGTAGGCGCCGCTCAGATCGAGGGCGGCCATTGTGCCGCGCGCCACACCGGCGAAGACGTTCATGACGCCGTTCTCGGCCAGGTAGCCGCCGGATTCGGCGATGACCGGGGCCACCGGGGCCAGGACGATGATGTCATCGAAGCCGCCGCTCTGGGCAAATTCAGCCATCTTAGCGGCGTATTCGGCCTTGTTCATCGGGTTGAGGCACAGCCATTCAATGCCGCGGGCGGCAGCCTGCGACGAGAAGGCATCGCACAGTTCGCTCAAGCGCATATCGCTGACATCGGTGCAGATGATCGTCGCCGGCGGGTTGTTGAACTCCAGAGCGCGCTGCACGTGCATGCGTCCCATCGGGCCGCCAGCGCCGACAAACCAGGCGCGCCCGCCAGGCTTGAGATTCGAGCGCACTTCGGTATAAGCCGCGGCCACATCGGTACCGGTCGAGCCGGCGTAGACCCAGCGGTGATAGTGAATGCGCCCTACGTCCACATTGACTTTGCGGGAAAGAGGTTGATCGGCCATGAGGGTCAGGATGCCAAACTGATCGAGGCGCGGGCTGACCTGCTCAATCAATTCGGCGTTCGCGCCGAGCAGCACAATATCGTCCACATAGTTCAGCGGCAGAGCGGTCGGGTTGGGGACATCAAACACCTCGATGCCCAATTCCTGGGCGCGAGCGCGCAGCCAGCCATCAAACGGCTCAGGCACAGCGGTCAAGAACAGGCGCGCCGGGTGCGAGGCGGCGTCAAAGCCGGCGCTGATCGTATACTCCTTGTTTCCGCCGGCGCCGATGACCCACAAACTGCCGCCGGCCTTGATGCCGGTGCGGTATTTGAGGGCGTATGCGGCGACAACGCACGCCCAGGGCTCGGTCAAGGCGATCTCGGCGTAGCCTTTATCGGGCAGCACTTTGATCAGGTTATTGCCGTTGTCGGCGGCGTAAATATCCGGCCCAATCACCGAGTACTGCGACAGACCACCCTGGAACCAGTATCCATAGGCCAGCGTGCGTCCTTTGGTGATGATGTCCGTCTCCAGCGTCAGGCGTTCGCCCACCTGGTAGCGATCCTTCAGATTTTCACCCACGCCGATGATCGTCATCGAGACCTCATGGCCGAGGACGATCGGTTCGGTTTTCATGTCGCGAAAGATACGCGGGTGATTCTGCCCCTGGGCGATCACCTTGACATCCGAAAAGCACAGCCCGCAGGCGTCATGGCGGATGAGCAGTTCATCCGGGCCATAGCTGGGCATAGGCACATCAATCGGTTGGCCGTCGCGGCCCATGTTTTCAAGCCCGGCGCCGTACAGCGGCCAGAGTTGGTAGTTTTCGGGAAGCGGCGCAGCCGCCGAAGTATAAGAAGTGAGTTTGTCAGTCATAAGAACCATCCTTTTCAATACCTAAGAAAATTTTTGCAATAAAGTCTCAGGGTCAGCCTGAGGGTCGGTGTGCATGACGCGAGACAGCCCGGCCTCGCCAGGGGGGATCAGACGGCCGGCGCGGGTGTAAAACGCGTTGCGCGCGGCGCGGGAGGGCAGGTGCGCCTTGGCCCAGTCGCTTTGATAGCCCAGGCCCAGGGCGCGCTGCAAAACGGTGTGACCGTAGAGGAAGTATGCGCCGTCCACAAACGCCTGGCGCACAGGGGCCAAGGCGGGGGCGTCGAAATCGTCCACCAGCTTTTGGCCGGGAGCGTTCATCTCGGTGCCAACCACAATCGGCAAGTCCAGTTTTTGGGCCAACGCCACGACCTCGTAAAGTTTTTCGACCTTCACCTGGCGCTGCACAGGATCAGCGATGTTCCAGTTGCGGTCGGGGATGATATTGATCGCCGCTGCGCCTTTGGCGATGAGCAGCGTCAGCAGTTCCTCTTCGGCCTGTTCCGCCGCAGAGAGGCCATCCAGCCAGGTGGCGCAGGGCAGCGCCCCGCAAGCGATGATCAGGCGGTTGACATCGTCCAGCAGGGGGAAAGTATCCGGGCCGGGCTGAGCGTATCCCGCCCCGCCGCGCTTCATCAATTTGCCGCGCAGGGTATTGTGGAATTTCGCGGCGTCGCCAAGCTGGGCCTGGATCTGTTCGCGCGGCAGGCTGAGCTTCTCCGCCCAGAACTGGGCCGGATCGGCGAACTTCTGCCCGGCGCGGTCGTAGGCAACCAGGATATGGCGCTCGGTGGCGCTGCCGGCAGGGGTCAACGGCAGCACATCGCGGGCATAATCCACCGCGGCGAAAGCGTTGGCCGGCGTCTGCAAGTAGTCGTTCAAGCGCTGGAGCATGGCGCGGTTGCGGTTTTCGGCGCGGCGGCGCATATCGGTCAAGATCGGGGCGGCTTCTGGCGGCGGATCGCGGCGGGTGAAGCCGACTCCCATGTAGTAGAAGACGCCCGGCTCGCCGGGCGAGTTGATCTCGCGCGTGCTAAATTCGGGGACGTAGACGCGCGTCTCCATCGAGGCGGTCCCACGCACCCCCACCAGGTCGCAGGCGGTCAAAAACTCCTCCACGCCGTCCAGCACATCGAAATCCACGATGCCGATCGCCAGGAAGCCGCGCTGCCTGGCCAGCCAGGCCAGGGCGCTGGGCGAGTAGCCATAAGCATTGAAGGAGAAAAAGGTGTGGCTGTGCAGGTTGAAAATCTCCTGCGGGGCGGGGAACGATCCGCCGGCGGCAAGCAGGCTGGCCAGCGCCTGGCCGCGCACAGTGGGCGAGAAATGGTTCAGAGAGGCTTCGAGTTCAGCGGTTTGCATGGGGCTAGTCCTGCTCGAAATACAGCGCTTCCAGCGAGGGATTGACCCCCGGCGCGCCCATCAGAGGCAGTTCGCGCGTGCGCATGGTGTTGCTCAAGTCGCGCAGCGCCTGGCGATCCAGTTCCTTCAGCTCGCCGGCCTGCAGGGCCAACAAAATGGATTGGGCGGTCATCTCCAAAATCTCCAGGTTCATCAATGTCTCGCGGATGGTGCCGCGCGTCATGGAAACCAGGCCGTGGTTTTCCATGATAAAGCTGTTGTACTTGGGGGATGAAAGGCTCAAAATTGTCCGCCAATTTCTCGGTGATCGGCTCGGCGTACGGCACAATTGGCACTGGCCCGACCTCAATCGTCGTCTCAGGGAAGAAGGGGCGCATCAACCAGTTTTGGCCCTTCGAGATGGCCAGGGCGCAAACGCAGGGCGGGTGGCAGTGGACGACTGAGACAATGTCGGGGCGCTGATTAAAGAACCTGAGATACATGGGCGTCTCGCCGGTCGGGCGGCGCGTCCCGGCAATGGTTTTGCCTTTGAGATCAATAAACACCACATCGTTGGGGGTGATATCGCCTTTGTTCATCCTGGTGGGCGTGATCAGAATCAGATTTTCGGCCAGCCGCCAGGCCAGGTTGCCGCCGCTGCTGGTCGCGTATTGGTGATCGGCCAACCATTTGCAGACGCCGACAAATTCGGCGATCTGAGGAGCGTAAGTTTCAAGAAGGGTCATGAGAAAATCTCCGGGGGAAAGCGTTAAATTTAGAAAATACACTGGTTGACATTGAAGGCGCTGCAGATCGAGCGAATCTCTTCGCTGGAGAGGCCAGTTGCCTGCTCGCCGTTGACGAGATTCATGTACTCGTAACGAGCGGCGGTTTCGGCGTACTCGATGCGGTCGGCGGCGCGCTTGACGGAAGTGTCGGAACGGGCCATTGCGCCGTGCTTGGCCCACACCACGACGCGGTAGGTGCGCAGCTTCTCAACCGTGCCGGCCATTAACTGCTCCGAACCCGGCACCGCAAAGGGGACATACCCCACCCCCTCCGGCAGGTTGACGATCAATTCCGGCTGCCAGCGCAGCAGATGGGTGTTGAGATAGCCCTGGTTTTGATAGCGCTGGATATTGCTGATATAGGTCAGGTGCGGCGGCTGGGCGTGAATGACGGCGTGAAAGTTGGTCGCGGTCAGGGCGACCTGGTCGCGATGCACCGCAAGGTGCGAATTGAACTCGCTGGTGACGCGGGCGAACAGGCGGCGCGGCGAGGTGTAGAGCTTGCCGCTCTGCCCATCTGCGCCGACCACCACCACGCCCAGGTTGGCAGCCGGGTCCTGGATGATCTCGCGCAGGCGGCGGCCAGAGCCGCTGACGATCAATGCGCCGCCGGCCAGTTCGGGGACGGCCACGGGCAGTTGCAGGTCTTCCACCTGCGGGAAGCGCCGGCGCGGCTCAATCGGCCACCCCAGGAAGACGGAAATATTGCCGGCCGCGCCTTCGCTGGCGTCAATCTGAGAGAGACGCTGCCCGGCTTCGCCGACCAGCGTCAGGAGTTCATCTAATTCGGGATAAGGAGGGGTAACAGGCATACGATTCCTTTCTTGAGTTACAGGCCAGGCTCCAGCCCCAGGATGCGGCCCAGCTTACAAATCGTGAAGCGGTTGCGGAAGAGGTGCGAATGATGCAGGGCTAACTCCACCTCTCCAGGCAAAAGGTTCAATGCTTGCGGCGTCACCGCGCCGCCCACTCGCAGCAGCAAATCCGCGAACGTTGGGGGGTGAGGCACCTGCGCCGCCAGGTCTTGTAGTTCATCCCAATGATCGAGGATGCGCTGTTTGAGCGCCTCGTAGCCGGCGGGGGTCATCTGCAAGAAGGGCGCTTGCTCGATGATCAGGCTGTCGGCGATCTCGCCGTACACCGTGCGGATGCGTTCCATATCGGCCTGAGCGTCGGGCAAAACCGAGGCTTGCAAGCGCTGGACGGCTTCGGCGCGGTCAATCTGGCGGAAGCGAATGTAAAGATCCGAGACATACATCGAACACAGCGCCACCTTGGCCCCGTGCAGCGCCGCCCGCCGCCCTTCTTTGAGCAGCTTCATCTCCAGGAAATGCGACATGTAATGCTCAGCGCCGGCCGCCGGGCGGGAGTTGCCAAAATCAAGCATGCACATCCCTGAGTCAAAGAGCGCAAACATCAGCTTTTCCACGCCAGAAACGGAGGCCGCGCCAATCTCATCCACCGCCTTCAGACAGGCGTCAAGCGTGGCGCGCACGCGGGCGGCGATCTCGGCGCTGTAGGGTTCATCCCACAGCAGGGCGCCGAGCTTCCAATCGGCCAGGGCGATCGCCTTGCCCAAAATATCGCCAAAGCCGGCGGCGATCATCGCCTGCGGGGCGTCGGCCAACACTGGCAGGTGAGCAAAAACCGCCTGCGGAGGTTGAGAGATGACCGTCTTTTTGATGCGCCCCAGGACGAGCGAGGCGCTGGGCGAGGTGAAACCATCCACCGAGGGGGCGGTGGGCAGCGAGAGGAACGGGCGGCGCGTGCGGTGGCTGACAAAGCGGGTAATGTCGGTCAGCGTGCCTGAGCCGACCGCCAGGTACATGCGCTCGACCTGATCGGCCTGCACCAGCGCCTGGACAAGAAAGGTCTCGTCAGGGACGACCTCGTCCTGCTCGAAGACCACCTTTTTGACATCCCAACCGCGGGCGAGGAGCGCCTGTTCAACCGCCTGCCCGAGGATAGGGTAGGTGTTGCGGTCGGCAATCAGCATGAAGGCGCGCAGGCTGCGCGCCTCGCAGTATTCAATCAGTTGAGCGATAGTATCTTGTTGGGGAGTAGGGAAAAAGAGAGGAATATTCATAGTTAAGGACACAGAATGAAATGGACATTCGCGGCTTGCAAACGCTCCTGCCAGGCGGGGCTGAGGGCGCTGTCGGTGAACAGGCAGGCCACCTGCGCCGCAGCGGCGAAGGCGGTCAAATCCACGCGGCCAAATTTGCTGGCGTCAATCAATGCCATGACCGTGCTGGCCTGCATGATCATTTTGCGTTTGAAACGCGCCTCATGCAGGTCTACCTCGGTCAGGCCGGCCTCCACACTGAAGCCGCTGCACGAGACAAAGGCGGTCTTGATGTGCAGATCGGCCAGCATTTGCTCATTGAGCGGCACGTTAATGGACATGCCATCGGTGTGCAGCACCCCGCCAAGCAAGATGACCGTGTTGGCGGAATCTTTGGCCAGTTCGCGCCCGGTCTCAATGCCGTTGGTGAAGATGGTCAGGCCGCGGCGCTGGCGCAAGAAGGGACACAGGGCATAGACGGTCGAACTGGCGTCCAGCAGCAGTGAGTCGCCGTCCTGCACCCCTTCCGCGGCGCGACGGGCGATGGCCTGCTTGGCCTCGCGCCGCGCCTGGAGGCGGGCGGCAAAGGCCGGGCTGTAGACTACTGACCCCTCGGCAACGCGCGCCCCGCCCCGCACCCGCTCCAACATGCCCTCGGATTCCAGGGCGTTGAGGTCGTTGCGCACGGTGCCTTCGGAGACATCCAGGCGTTGGGCGACCTCAGCCACCCGTAAACCGGGCTGCGCTTGCAGGAGGGTGATGAGACGTTGGCGGCGTTCAAAAGGGATCATGGGGGAATTGTTGAAATTTATCAAATACTTGTTGAAACTTGATGATTAAAGGGTATCATATTGGTGAATTTTTGTCAATTGATAACCATTAGCAAAAATATCAGGTTGACAATTACAGCGATTGATATATGATTGGCCTGATAACTTTGCACACCAATTGTGATCGCTTGAAAGGATAGATGTCATGAGCAAAAATTTAAAGTTGCTGGCAATTGACCTGGGCGCGGAGAGTGGGCGCGCCATGTTGGGCCATTTCGATGGTGAACGCCTGGGGTTGGAAGAAGTGCACCGTTTCCCCAACGGCCCGGTGCGCGTGCTGGCGGGCGGCGGAAAAGAACAACGCCTGCACTGGAACATCCTGCACTTGTGGAGCGAGATGCAAAAGGGCCTGGGGCTGGCGGCGCAAAAGGGCAGCCTGGCCTCGCTGGGGCTGGATACCTGGGGGGTAGATTTCGGTCTGCTGGATGCGCAGGATGGGCTGATCGGCAATCCTTATCACTATCGCGACAGCCGCACCGACGGCATGGTGGAAAAAGCCTTCAGCGTCGTACCGCGGGAAGAGATTTTCGCCCAAACCGGCATTCAGTTCATGCAGTTGAACAGCCTGTTCCAGCTTTTTGCCATGGTGCAGCAAAACTCGCCGGCGTTGGAGATCGCCCGCACTTTCTTAACCATCCCCGACCTGTTCAATTTCTGGCTCACCGGGCGCAAGGTCAGCGAATTCAGCATTGCGACGACCACCCAATGCTACAATCCATTGACCGGCCAATGGGCGGGCGATTTATTGACCCGCCTGGGCATCCCGACCCATTTCTTCCCTGAGATCGTCCCGCCGGGGACTGTGCTGGGCGACCTGCTGCCGGCCATCGCCGAGCCGCTCGGGGTAGCGCCGATCCCGGTCATCGCCCCGGCCTGCCACGATACCGGCTCGGCGGTCGCCGCGGTGCCGGCCGCCGCCGCCAACGTCGCCTGGATCAGTTCCGGCACCTGGTCGCTGGTGGGCAGCAGCGTGCGCCAACCGGTGATCAACGAGCAAAGCCTGGCCTTCAATATGACCAACGAGGGCGGCGTCAACCAGACTTTCCGCCTGCTCAAGAACATTAACGGCCTGTGGCTGGTGCAAGAATCGCGCCGCACCTGGGCCGCCCACGGCGAGGAACTGAGCTACGACACCCTGACGCAGCTTGCCGCGGCCGCCGAACCCTTTAAATCCCTGATTGACCCGGACTACGCCGCCTTCTTCAAGCCTGGCAACATGCCGGAGCGCATCCAGGCCTTTTGCGACCAGACCGGCCAGCCCGTCCCAAGCGATAAGGGCAGCGTGGTGCGCTGCGCGCTAGAAAGCCTGGCGCTCAAGTACCGCTGGGTGGTGGAAAAGATCGAGGCTCTGACCGGGCTGCGCCAGGAAGCGATCCACATCGTGGGCGGCGGCACAAAAAACCGCCTGCTCTCGCAGTTCACCGCCGACGCCACCGGCAAACCGGTCATCACCGGGCCCGTCGAAGCCACCGCCATCGGCAATCTGCTGACCCAGGCGATTGCCCTGGGGGAGATCGCCTCCTGGGAGGAGGCGGTGCAGGTGGTCAAGCGCTCCTTTGATGTGGAAACCTTTGAGCCGCGCCACACTCCCGCCTGGGATGAAGCCTACGAACGGCTGGTGAAACTGTTGTAGAAGGCAGCCACAATGAACGTCCAACTTGCTTACGGAAAAACCGGCTTAATGATTGATGTCCCACCTGAGGCGGAGGTGTTAAGCGCCAGGTTTGCGCCTGGGCTGCCAGATGAGCGCGCCGCCCTGCAGCAGGCGCTGGCGCAGCCGATCGGCTGCGCCCCACTGCGCCAACTGGTCAGGCCGGGGCAGCGCGTGACGATCGTCCACACCGACATTACCCGCGCCACGCCCAATCAGCGCATTCTGCCCGTCCTGCTGGCCGAACTGGAAGCCGCCGGCATCGCCCGCCAGGACATCACCCTGCTCAATGCGCTCGGCACGCACCGCCGCCAGAGCGAGGCCGAACTGCGCGGCATGTTGGGCGATTTTATCGTAGATCACTACCGCTGCACACAGCATGACGCCTGGGACGACGCCGGGCTGATCTCTTTCGGCGAGACTTCTTTCGGTCATCCGGTGCGCATCAACCGCAGCTATGTCGAGGCGGATGTGCGCATCCTGACCGGCTACATCGAGCCGCATTTCTTCGCCGGCTTCAGCGGCGGGCCGAAGGGGGTGCTGCCCTCGATTGCCGGCTTCGAGAGTGTGCTGACCAACCACAACCAGGCCATGCTCAGCCACCCCAAAGCCACCTGGGGGGTGACGGAGGGCAACCCGGTCTGGGAGGAGATGCGCGAGATGGCGCTGCGCACGCAGCCCACATTTTTGCTCAACGTGGCGATGAACACGCAGCGCCAGATTACGGGCGTCTTTGCGGGGGAGCTGCTGGACGCGCATGCCGCCGGCTGCGCCTTTGTCGGCAGGCATGCCCTGGTCAAAGTGCGCCAGCCTTATGATGTTGTCATCACGACCAACAGCGGCTACCCGCTCGATCAAAATCTGTACCAATGCGTGAAAGGGATGAGCGCCGCGGCGCGTGTGGTACGGCCCGGCGGGGCCATCCTGGCCTGCGGCGAGTGCAGCGACGGCATCCCCGCCCAC
>CAIQJJ010000616.1 GCA_903872065.1 uncultured Anaerolineales bacterium
CCTTATTTCTATGCCATCAAGTACAACTGGCGAGACTTTTCTTCGGTTTGAGATATGAACTACACTCACAACAACTGCAGCCTGGCCAGGCCATTTGTAGCGACGCCTGACAAAATAGATTTCTCCACCATTCTTCAAAATTGTTTGTAGGCCACCTTCTCTGGTATCCCCTTGAGCTATAGTGTTTGTGGCGATGAAGCCCAAGCACCCTCCATCACGCAACAAACTGAAGGCACGCCGAAAAAAGTAAGCGACTAGATCACAAAGGTGTTCACAAGGTGGATAGAAATCTACTAGCCATTTGAAGTAAGCCATTCCTGATACTTCTGAAATTCGAGTTCCTCCAAGAAATGGGGGATTTCCAATAAAAGCATCAAAACCTGGGGGCTTACGTTCAAAAACTTCTGTAAACTCCAGTTCCCAATGGAAAGGCACCAGCGGCCTGTCAGCATAGCGGTAACTCTCCAGCCGTGGTCGGAAGTATTCCGCCTGACCATTGATGACCGCATTGGCATATTCATTGCGTCTCTGTAAACGCTTCTTTTCATCATCATGCTCAAAAAAAGCAGAGACGATCAGGTCGCCGAACAAGCGCACTCGCGCTAATTCTGCCTGCACCGCGTGCCAAATGCGGCGCAACTGTTCATCGGAAACAGTCTCTCCGGCGGAATGGATTTCCTGGCGCAGTTGCGAGATTCTGTCCATGTGCTGGCGAACCCTCATGGTCTCGAAGGCTTTGGCAGACATTTTTGTTTCCTGATCCCAGCGGAAAGCCTCGATTTGCTGGCGCGATAGTCCGACCAACGAATCGCCATGCCGCAGGGCGTGATCGAGGAAGGTCAGGGGATGATCCTTGGCCAGCGTCGCCAGCCAGAGCGAGACTTTGGCCAGATCCACGGCCATCGGGTTGCGATCCACGCCGTAAAGGCAGCGACGCGCTACCAATCGGCGCGCATAAATGATCTCATCTTCATCGGCGGGAATGGCAGGCGTTTCGCCATAAAAACGCCAGGCTTCCACCAGCGCCTCGCCAAGCTGGCGGCAGGTTTCCACCAGGAAAGCGCCGGAACCCATGGCTGGGTCGCACATTTTCAGGTCAAGGATCTGCTCAGGGCGCGGCGGTTTGCCTGCCGCGCTGCGCAGGCGCGCCAGGATCGGCTCAAGAGTAGTGCGCACGATGGGTTCGGTCAACTCGCGCGGGGTGTAGTGCGAGCCGGAGCGCCGCCTTTCCTCGCTCGGCTGGAGGATCATGGCTCCACTGGGAACCAGGTCGGGCGTGGCAGCCAGGTCGCTTATCGGCAATAAGGCGGCGTGCAAATCTTCAAGGGTACTGGCTTCTTTCAGCGCATTTTTGACGCGTTCCGAGAGCTTGCGGTCGGCGTGGTCTTGCAGCCATTTTTCGCGTTTGTTGGCGGGCTCGGCCAGCAGCGCTTCGAGGTTGACCGTGCTCGGCGCGCCGTATTTTTTGGCGGCCTTGATGGCGATCGAGCGTCCGGGCGCTGTCTCAAGGCGGAAGCCCATCATGGTCTGGTAGATCGAACCGATCTGCTCCACATCCAGCGCCCGGTAGGAAATCCGTTCGCCGTCCAGAATGAGCAGTTTCTCGAGGGCGCGGTACACCGTTCCATCTGGAACCAACGGCGCTTCAATCCGTTCCTGCGCCGAACGCGGCGCGGCGGCGACGCGACTCTCCAGGAAGGGGAAGCGGGCAGGATCAAAGAGAACGCCATGCCGTTTGGGGAGGCGCAACGCTCCAGCCTCAGCGCCATCGTAGATCATGCGGAAGAGAACGATCAATTGCGCCCACGCGCCGAAGCGTTGATCCAGGGTGTCGGGAAACAGCGCCGCATCTTCGCGCAAGCGTTCATACAGGCTGATCAGCGAATAGTAGCGCAGGAAAGTTTCGTCTTCGGGCAGCATGTCCCGC
>CAIQJJ010000617.1 GCA_903872065.1 uncultured Anaerolineales bacterium
ATTATGTTTTTGTTGATCCACCTTTTGGCAACAATTTGCACTATTCTGAACTTAACTTCTTTTGGGAAGCCTGGCTAAAAGTATTAACACAGCGGGAGCCCGAAGCAGTGATGGATAAAGAGCGCCGGCGAACCTTATTTGATTACCAAAATCTCATGGCGCACGCCTTTCAAGAAATTTATCGGGTGCTCAAACCAGGGCGGTGGATGACTGTCGAATTTCACAATTCCAAAAACAGCGTTTGGAATGCGATTCAAGAAGCCATGCAGCGAGCCGGTTTCGTTGTGGCGGATGTGCGCACGCTGGATAAACAGCAAGAAACTTACAAACAATCCATTCAGAAGTTGGTAAAACAAGATTTAGTCATCTCTGCCTACAAGCCCAATGGCGGTTTGATCGAGCGTTTCAAAATCAAAGCCGGCAGCGAAGAGGCTGTATGGGATTTCATCCAGTTTCACCTGCGCCAACTGCCGGCGGCAGTGGTGAAAGAGGGGCGCATGGAGCGCATCCTGGAGCGCATGGCTTACCTGCTTTACGACCGCATGGTGGCGTTCCATGTGCAGCATGGCATTTTGGTGCCGCTCTCGGCGGCTGAGTTCTACAGTGGGCTGGATCAGCGCTTCCCGCGCCGCGATGAGATGTACTTTTTGCCCGACCAGGTCAACGAATATGACCGCGCCCGCCTGCAGGCGCAGCAGGTGGAGCAGCTTCAGCTTTTCGTCAGCGACGAAGCCAGCGCCATCTTGTGGCTGCGCCAGCAGTTGGAAGACTTTCCGCAAACCTACCAGGAAATCTTCCCCAAGTTCTTAAAAGAATTGAGCGCCTGGGATAAACACGAAAAGGCGCTGGAACTGGCCGAGATGTTGGAGCAAAACTTCTTGTGCTGCGATGAACAAGGGCCGCTGCCGGCTCAAATCGTCCGTTGGCTGCAGCAGCAGCCGCAGGGGCGCGCAGAATACGCCGGGGCGAATTGGGAATCGCCTTCGCCGGCGCTGCGCGCCGCCGCCCGCGACCGCTGGTACACGCCCGACCCCAACCGCGCCCAAGACCTGGAGCGCCTGCGCGAGAAGACGCTGCTGAAGGAGTTCGAGTCCTACCGCGCCCTGCCGGGGCGGCAGCTCAAAATCTTCCGCGCCGAAGCCGTGCGCGCCGGCTTTAAGAAAGCCTGGCAAGAGAAGGCCTACCCGGTGATCATCGAAGTCGCGGAAAAACTGCCCGAAGAGGCGCTGCAAGAAGATGCGAAATTGATGATGTGGTATGACCAGGCGCTGACGCGTTTGGGACGTTCGGCTTGAATGAGGATGGAGAAAATGCCATGAGTTATCTCAATAACATGACCCCGCATCAGTTCGAAGATTTCTGCCGCCGGCTGCTGCAATCCCAGGGATTGCAAGAAATCAGGGCAGAGTTTCGGATTACGGCGGATATCCGGGTTGGGTTTCTGGCTCAAGATGCGCAAGGGAAGCAGGTTGTGGTTGAAGTCAAACAAACTGGCGCGAGCGCAGCGATTAACAATTTACTGCTTCAAGTTTCGTCCTTTCAAAGGCTGGCATCCGCTGAGAGAGCCATTGTCATTATCTCACGACCGTCGCCCAGGAAAGCGGTTGAACTCGCCGCCAGCCTGAACGTGGAGATTTGGGACGAAGAATTTATCCAGAATGTCGTCGAACAAAACCCCGAATTATTCGGCCCACCCCAGGCCGCAAAGTTTAAAAAAGGTGAAATTCGCCTGAACGCGGCGCGCTTGCTTAATTTTCGAGGCGTACATGACTTGACGCTCGATCTGCTCCCTGTAACGGTATTGGTCGGAAAGAACGGCGCAGGCAAATCCACAATCCTGGATGCCCTGGCAATTGCCCTGTCCTCGTTTTGCAAAACCATCAACCCGTCTGATAGCATAAGCTGGAGGATTGGCGAAGCAGATATTCGCGTTGGCGCAGCAGAGACAACCATTCAACTCTCTGCTCTGATCGAGGGAGATGAGGTAACCTGGGAAGTCGCGCGCGTGGCTCAAGCCTCAAGCCAAAGAGGCCGGCAGCGCGAACTTACCCAAAAGGTCGCGGTTATCCTGGAAAATTATATTACTGCGGAAAGACCCCTGCCGGTGGTCGTGTATTATTTGGCCCGCCGCGCCGTGCAGACTGTTGCTGTAGATGCGCCAGAATCGGATGCAAAGAACCGCCTGAGCGATTTGTATGGCGATGCTATCCGAAAAGAGCGGCAAGATTTCAAGGGATTTTTTGAGTGGTTCCGCCGGCGCGAGGATTTAGAAAACGAAAAGCGCGTGGGACAATTGGCATATCGTGATGCGCAGCTTGAAGCGGTGAGAACGGCGATTTTGAGTATCCTGGATGACTTCTCCGATCTGCGGATTGAACGCGCAGTGAATAAAGGCAGCCGGATGGTAGCCCAAAAAGGCAGCGAGATTTTAGATATTGTCCAGCTTTCGGATGGCGAGAAGTGCATGCTAGGAATGGTCGGCGATTTGGCCCGCCGCCTGGCAATTGCCAATCCGGGCGCGGAAAATCCGCTGGAGGGATCAGGGGTGGTGTTGATAGATGAGATCGAACTGCACTTGCACCCTCAGTGGCAGCGCAGGGTGATCCCTTTCCTCACGCAGACTTTTCCGAACTGCCAGTTTATCGTTTCAACCCATTCGGCTCCGGTGATCAGTCATATTGATAATCAGAATAAAAGCACGGTATTCTTGATGGATAGAACAAAGAATGGGATAGAAGTTCAAAATATTCAGGCTTTTGGTCAGGATGTCAACAGGATACTACGCAATATTTTTGATATTCCAGAACGTCCGGTCGAAGTTCAGAACAAGATTGACAAATGCGCTCAATTGATTGATGCTGAAGAATATACGGAGGCGGATCACATTTTGAAAGAACTGGAACAAGTTTTGGGCGATGACCCGTATCTTGTATACTTGAGAATAAGCATTCAATTGGCCCCAAAGATTGTTGACTGAACCACACATACCATGAAAACAATCCAAAAACAGCCAGAGCCAGCGTATTTGATGCAACACTGGTTGTCCGCTTATGCGACATTCGATAACTTGCAAGAAAAAGAACAACTCAAGCAAGATTTATTGGAAGAACAAGGCTATTTATGCTGCTATTGCATGAGGCGTATTCGAATTGATAACATGAAGGTTGAACACCGGCAGTCGCAAAGTAAATATCCTGCGCAAAGACTGATATATAAAAATCTATTCGCGGCTTGCGATGGCGGTGAAGGAAAACCGAGGAACAAGCAGCATTGTGACACCCATAAGGGTGATGATGATATTGTTATAGACCCTGGCTCTGTCGGCTTGTGCGAAGCGAACATTCAATATAATTTTCACACTGGAATCATCTGTTCGCATCGGAATGATTGGAATCATGACTTGAATTGTGTTCTTAACCTCAACACTGACGATCTGCGCGAGGCTAGAAAATACGCCGTACAAGCTTTTAAAGATCGTATGTGGAAAAAGTATCCCAGCAGTGATTGGCCCAGGCAGGTTTTAATGAAAACAAGGGATGAATTGCTGAAAAGCGGTGAAAAATTGGAGCCTTACTGCCAGGTAGTTATTGCATATATCGAACACAAGCTTGGGATTGGCCCTTATACCCACCATTCAGGCTGTCCGAAAAAGCCAGAATGCCAGGATGAGAAACCTCAAGATGGGGATGGAAACCAAATAGGAGAAAAATAAGGTGCAAGTTGGGGATTGGGTCAGACATCCGTCACACGACCAGGTATCTCAACTGGTTGCTATAGATCATTTGTGGGGCGTAGACCAGGCGATCATCTGGATTCCAGGCCAGGATACCCTGCTGCGCGTTCGACTGGCTGAACTTGCGCCCGTCGAACAGCAGCCGGAGGCGCTTACCCCGGCTCACATTGCGTTTCGCCTGCTGGCCGCCCGGCTGTCCGAAGCCCTGGGGCAAGAAAATCTGCTGGCGCCGCTGAGCGCCGATCTGATCCCGCTGCCCCACCAACTGCGCGCCTTGCAGCGCGCCCTCAGCGGCCAGCGCCTGCGCTATCTATTGGCCGATGAAGTCGGGCTGGGAAAGACGATCGAAGCCGGGCTGATCCTGCGCGAGCTCAAGCTGCGCGGGCGGGTCAAGCGCACCCTGATCGTCGCCCCCAAGGGCATCGCCCCGCAGTGGGTGGTCGAAATGCGCGCCCGTTTCAACGAGCGCTTCCACCTGCTGCTGCCGGGGGAATTTCAAGGGCTGTTCGCCGAAGAAGAAGCCTTTAACCTGTTCCGTTTGCATGACCAGGTGGTGGTCTCAATGGATTCGGTCAAGCCGCTCGAAAAACGGCGCGGCTGGAGCCAGGCGCAGGTGCAGCAGTACAACCGCCAGCGCTTCGACGATCTGATCAACGCCGGCTGGGACCTGGTCATTGTGGACGAAGCCCACCGCCTGGGCGGCAGCACCGAGCAGGTGGCGCGCTACCGCCTGGGGCAGGGCCTGGCCGGGGCCGCGCCCTATCTGCTGCTGCTTTCGGCCACACCCCACCAGGGCAAGCGCGAGGCCTTTCAACGCCTGGTAGCCCTGCTGGATGAGGATGTCTTTCCCGACCTGGGCAGCGTCAGCCGGGAACGGGTGCAGCCCTACGTGATCCGCACCGAAAAACGCCAGGCGATTGACGCCCAGGGGCAGCCGCTGTTCAAACCGCGCAGCACCCGGCGCATCTCCGTCCAATGGCAAACCGCCCACCAATCCCAACGCGTGCTGTACAGCGCGGTGAGCGAATATGTGCGCCAGGGGTATAACCAGGCCCGCCAGGAAAAACGCAATTTCATCGGCTTTCTCATGACCCTGGTGCAGCGCCTGGTCACCTCGTCCACCCGCGCAATCCGCGTGACCCTGGAGCGCCGCCTGGAAGCGCTGCGCCAGCCCGAAGAACAGCTCAACTTTTTTGCCCTGATCGGCGAGGACGAATGGAGCGAGCTGGATGGGCAAGAACAGGTGGATGCCCTGGTGCGGGCGCGCCTGGCCGGGCTGAAAAATGAGCAGGCTGAGGTGGAACTGCTCTTGGAAATGGCCCGCCGCGCCGAAACCCAGGGGACAGACGCCAAAGCCGGCGCGCTGCTGGAATGGCTCTACCGTTTGCAGCAAGAAGAAGCTGCGCCCGATCTCAAGGCGCTCATCTTCACCGAGTTTGTCCCGACCCAAGAAATGCTGGCCGAATTTTTAAGCCAGCGCGGCTTCAGCGTTTCCTGCCTGAATGGCGGCATGGGCATGGAAGAACGCCAGCGTGTGCAGGAAGAATTCGCCGGCCCAACGCGGATTTTGATCTCCACAGACGCCGGCGGCGAAGGGCTGAATTTGCAGTTCTGTCATGTCATCATCAACTATGATATTCCCTGGAATCCGATGCGCCTGGAGCAGCGCATTGGCCGGGTAGACCGGATTGGCCAGGCGCACCCGGTGCGCGCCCTGAACTTTACCTTGCACGATACCATTGAGAACCGGGTTTTGGAAGTCTTGGAAGAAAAGTTGGCGATCATCCTGGCCGAATTTGGCGTGGACAAAACCGCCGACGTGCTGGATTCGGCCCAGGCAGAGGAATTGTTCGATGAGCTTTATCGCGCCGCCATCCTCACGCCCCAGGAACTCAGCCAAAAAGCGGACGATCTGGCGCGTCAGGTGCAAGAACAAGCCCAGGCCGGCAGCCAGGTCGGCGCGCTGCTTGGCTCGCAGGGCGCTTTAGAGGCCGCCCTGGCGCGCCAGGCGTTGGACGCTCCCATGCCCTATTGGGTGGAGCGCATGACCCTGGCTTACCTGGCGAGCGCCGGCGGCCAGGCGCAGCAGCAAGATGGGGTGTACCGCTTGCGCTGGCCGGACGGCGCGGAAACGCCGGCGGCGGTCTTTCACCCGGCCCAGGCGCAAAAACACCCGGCGGCCAGCTACCTGACGCTGCAAGATGAACGCCTGCGTTCGCTGGTGGATACCCTGGCGACCCTACACCCTGGCGAAGCGATCCCCTGCGGCGTCGTCCCTGGCCTGCCGGCCAACCTCAACGGCATTTGGTCGCTGTGGCGCATCCGGTTAATCCAGCCTGGCGCTCCAACGCCGGCCGCGCCGTCATTCCAACGCCTGCTGCCGCTCTTCATCAACGAGAAGGGGCGCGTTTTCCTGCCGACCGGGCGCGCCATTTGGGATCAACTGCTGCTTGAAGATGCCGGCGATCTGTCCTGGCTCACCGGGGACGAAGCCGCTCATTGCTATGCGCAATCCCGCCGGGCCGCCGAAGCGCAAGGGCAGGCAGTGTACCAACAAATGCTGCAAGCCTGCCAGGCGCAGCAGGCCCAGGAACGGGAGAAGGCGCTGTACCGGTTTTCCTCCCGGCGCAGCGCGATTGAACACGTGGGCCTGCCCGAAGTGCGCCAATACCGCCTGGAGCATCTTGAAGAGGAAAAACGGCAGTGGGAACAGGCCAGCCAACGCCCCGCGCCGCTGCCTGAGCTGGAACCCATCTTGATCTTGGGGATCCAAGGGGCAAAGGCATGAACTGGCGTGACGCCATTCTGCAGGCTTTTGCGCCTCAGGCCGCCCGCCTGACGGTGATCGCTGACCCGGACGGGCTGCTGCTGGAAGAGGACGTCAGCCGCGCCATCCGCCAGCGCGGCTTTGAACTGGCGATCTACGAAGATGCGCTGCGTTTTCGCTATCTGTATGAGTCTCGCTATCGCAAGGCCTGGGATGCAGGCGAGGCCCTCGAAGTGGCGCTGGCTGCGCCAGGCGACGACTCGCTGGTGGAGACGCTGCCGTTCGATTGGCTGGCCGGGGCGCGCCGCTTGCACTTCAGCTTGCAGTCGCTTTTCCCCAACTTGCACCCCACAGTGGTGCAAGAATTAGACCGCGCCCTGCTTGATGCGCTGTACCAGGCGCAGGCGGCGCACCCACCGCCCCTCTTGAGCGAACAAGCCACCTGCGATTTTATCCTGCGTCACGTGTTTGAGATCGCCGCCGAGGCGATCCATCAGCCGGCCGATCTGCTGCGCGTGCTGGCGCGGCGGCATCACAACCGCCAGCAGCTTTCACCCAGGCTGGAAAAACACCTGCTGCAAGTCCTATCCACAAAAGCGGTTTTTCAAGACTGGCCTCTGGCGCAGATCATCCCCGATCGCCAGGCTTTTCTGGCCTTTTTGCAAGAGCGCTGGCCGATCTACCTGGGTTCGCTGGCCGGGGTCAAAGAGGCCCGGGGCGGCTATTCGTTGAACTTTAGCGGGCCGCCGCTGCTGCCCTTCGAGCAGGATGATGTGCGGGTCTATATCACCAACTTTTTCGTAGAGGGCTGGCTCAAACCTATCGCGAACCTGCCCGGCCTGGCCCCGGCGCAGAATTGGCCCGCGATCGGAATCACCTATCGCCGCGCGGCGGAACGCTTGCAGCGCCTGGAACGGCTGTTCGAGGCGCTGGAGCGGCAAATCCCCGGCGAGACCCAGCCCCATTCCGATTGGACAGACTTCGCGCTGCGCTTCGCAGAATTCAACAGCCTCTGGCATGCCTTGAAGCCAAAAGAGCAAAAGCCGCAGCGCCCCCGCTACCAAGCCCTGCAGCAGCGCGTCGACGCCAACTTCCAGGCCTGGTTGAGCCAGCGCTACAGCGGCCTGGCCACTTTGCCGGGGGTGGCGATGGGGCATCACATCGTGCGCGCCCTGCGCAACCATCTCGATCAAGGCGGGGCCAGGGCGGCGCTGCTTGTCCTGGACGGGCTGGCGCTGGATCAATGGGTCACTCTGCGCGAGGCGTTGAGCGAAAAATACCCCGGCCTGGAACTGCGGCAGGAGGCCGTCTTTGCCTGGCTGCCCACTTTAACCAGCGTCTCGCGCCAGGCGATCTTCGCCGGGCGTCCCCCCATGTACTTTGCGAACAGCATTCACACCACCGATAAAGAAGAAAAGCTGTGGAAACAGTATTGGGCCGAGGCGGGCGTCTCCGCCGCGCAGTGCGCTTACCTGCGCGGCCTGGGAGACATGGACAGCTTAAACAAGGTGAACAACCTGCTCGATGGGGACGCCCCCCGCGTCCTGGGGCTGGTCGTGGACACGATAGACAAGATTATGCACGGGATGCAGTTGGGCGCGGACGGGATGCACAACCAGGTGCGCCAATGGACGGAACAGGGCTTCCTGGCGCGCTTGTTGGATTTGCTGCTCGCCCAGGGGTTCCTGGTTTTTCTGACCGCCGATCACGGCAGCATTGAGGCCAAAGGGTGCGGCAAGCCAGGCGAGGGGGCAAGCGCCGACCTGCGCGGCGAACGGGCGCGCATCTATTCAAGCCCCGAACTGCGCAGCGCCGTGCAGGCGCAGTTCCCCGGCAGCCTGGCCTGGCCGGCGGCGGGGCTGCCGTCCAATTACCTGCCCTTGCTGGCGGCGCAGCGCAGCGCGTTTATTTCCCCAGGGAAGCGAACCGTCGCGCATGGCGGCGCAGCCCTGGAAGAGGTGATTGCGCCGCTGATCCAGATTTCGCAGAGGAAATGATGAACGAAGACCGTCCCCAGGTCGGTTTCAACCGCTATCTCAAGCTGGAATGGCTGGATTACGCGGCCAGTCTGATGTTGGCCGGGACGCCCGTGGCGCAGATCAAGCTCGCGCTGGAAGATTTGCTCAAGGATCAACTGTCGGTAGGCAGCCAGGCTGTGCGCGGCAGCCGCGGCAAAACGGTTTCGATGCTGTTGAGCATCTGGGTCACAGCGCCCAAATCGCTGCTCTGGCTGCGCGATTCGGCCCTGGAGCAAATGCGCCGGCTGCCCGCCGCAGAGCATTTGCCTTTCCATTGGGGGATGAGTATGGCGGTTTATCCCTTTTTCGGCATGGCCGCCGAAAGCGCCGGGCGCGCCCTGCACTTGCAAGGCAGCGTGTCGGTCGGTCTGCTGAAAACCCGCTTGTGCGAGCAGTATGGGCAGCGTGAGACAGTCCTGCGCTCAACGCGTTACACGCTGCAATGCTTTTCGAGCTGGGGCTTGCTGCACGAGGTGAAAGAGCAAAGCGGCGTCTATGATCTTTCGGCGCGGCATGTCCTGCAAGAGGCGCGCATTGCCGCCTGGCTGCTGGCGGCGGCACTCACCTCCAGCGGCGTGCAAATGGCGGCGCTCAAATCCCTGGCGCAGTCGCCGCGCCTGTTCCCCTTCCAAATCGAGGCCGGCCGCCATCTGATCGAGGAGGGAGGCCCGTTGGAATATTTCCGTCAAGGGCTGGATGAAGAGATGGTCACGGTGAAGTCGAAATGAGCGCCTGCACGCCTCGCGAGGCGAACGGGATCATCCTGGCCCGGCGTTTTCCTCTACAAGCTTGAAAGCAATTCGCCGTCCCTTGCCCTGCCCAAAGGCCAGCGCAAACCAGGCGCGGGTAAGGCCGTCTACCGCCAAAACCGCCTCCAACCCGCCGAGATAGACCGGGCGCAGGCCAACTTCCCGGATGAGCTGCTCGACCGCCGGGCGCGCCGAAACGGCCGCGACGTAAAACAAGTCAATTTGTTGGCCGCCCAATTGCGGGTTGGCAAAGTTTTCCCAGCCCAGGGTGCTGAAAGCGCGCCCCAAGACCGCCCCCGGCGCGGCGGATTGAAGCGCCTCGAGGTTGTTCATCACCGGACTGCGCGGGTTATTGGTGGCATCTATGACGATTTTCCCGGCCAGTTGCGGGCCAAATTGGGCGGCAAACTCGGCCACGGCTGAGCCCGGCAGTGCAAGCAGGACGATCTCTGCGCCGGCGAGCGATTCGGCGACGCCTGTCATCGCGCCAATCACTTTCAGATCGGCGTACTTGGGGTCGGCCGGGCTGCGCGCCCCAAAGACGACAGCGTGACCAACCTCGGCCCATTTTTTGCCGAGCACGCCGCCGACATTTCCTGCGCCAATAATGGAAATTTTCATTTTACTGCTCCTTATTCGCTCTTTATTTTGGACAATTACGATAATATTACAAGATATACTACCCCTCTGGTTAAGCGCCGCTCAGGTAGAGGGTCGCATAGCAGGCCAGCCAGTGTTCAACCATATAGTCCGATCCCGTTACCGCGTCCATGCTTGCCTGGGCGTGGGCGCGCGACGCGGCCTCCAGGTGAGTGATTCGCCTGTCGCCTGGAGGCAGGGTCTCGCAAAGCTGTTTCCAAACAAACGCCCGGTACAGATTCAGCCCATGAAGATGCGCCAACTGCCCATCCCTTGCATCAGAGACATGCGCCGGTTGAAACAGAGAACGTGGATATCCGTCCCAAAGACCGGGCAAGAACCTGTCCAGCCATGTGAAGAAGGCCTCCCGCTCCAGCACCAGGCTCATGAGGTCTACCTCGGTCAATGCTGGCGAGAGAAAATCGCTTCCCCCTGGCTCATAGTGGGCTGGATAATCCCGATCCTCCCCATACCACCTCAGGGCGATCTGCTGGATGGATGTCAGCAGCCGTTCATCCCCCTGGCTTGCCAGGTAACGAGCCCAGGGCAGCGAACGCGCCAGGCCAAAGGCGCTGTTGCTGTGCATCCCTACCCGCACCGGATAAGTGGCCTTTGGCAGCCAATCCAACATCAATTCCGTAATGGCATCCGCGAGTGGGCGAAAAGCCGCCAGCCATTTCGTTGAAAGCTCGTCCTCCCAAACCGCCAGTTCATGGGCAAGCGTCAGCGCCCAGCCCCAGCCATACGGGCGCTCAAAACCCCGCCGGGCGCGCAGGTAGCGCGCTTCCTGCAACAAGGCCGTTTCGGTGAGATGCGCCTCCAGAACCGCCCGCGCCGCGGCCTGGTGAAATGTTTCAGGCGCCCAGCGCAGCAGGCGGATAAGCACCCAGTGCATTTCAACGCTCGAGTGCCAGTCGAAACAACCGTAAAAAGCCGGGTGCAGTTCACGAGGCGTGGGCCGATCGTCCGGCCCTGTGCAGACGTGCTGGAGATGGTTTGGGTATTCCTGCTGCACCACCCGGATGATCGCCGGCGCATACACCGGCGCCGCTTGAACCAGGTTTATCTTTGCATCTTGAAAATTTTCTATGGACACAATATTTCCTGCAAAAGTGAGAAACTCTTTCCAGTCGTAAACCATTGCTATTCCAAATTGAAATTCAAATACCCGCCAACCACATCAACCTGTTTGAGAAACCAGGCGTCATCAAAAGCACTAAGTCGCTCAAACGCTTCCTCTGGAGAAAAATCGGCCACTTTGATATAGCCAAAAAGCTGCTCAAATTCGGCTGCTTCTGGATCTTTAACTACTTCAAGTACAACCGGAACATCATTCCCAAAGAATTCTTCCACAACAGAATAGGCTTCTTTTAAAATCGGTATCAAAGCGCTGTGATCAACCAGGAATCCCTTGATTTCTGTTGGGTTACGAAAGTCATATAGTGAATCTAATTTCGCCAGGTGAAGTTCCATGAGATTATTGCTACACTCTCGATTATACAAGAAAAAAGGCCGGAACGACCAAAATCGGCGGTAAGCGTAACGATTTGTGTAAGGCTTTCACTATTATCCACAGATCGCAGATTTCACAGATTTTAAGCCAGTCCGCGATGCCGGGCCAAAGCGCCCACACCCGCAATGAATGAAAATGGCACCGCGGAGATCGCAGAGACCGCTGAGTCTTTTCTCTCTGCGCTCTCGGCGCTCTCGGCGCTCTCGGCGGTGAAGCCTTGAACGGTGTTATTTTCATACCAGACATCATGTTTGGCAACACCCCAAAGGATGAAAATGGATGCTTTCGTAGTGACGGCTTCAGCCGTTC
>CAIQJJ010000618.1 GCA_903872065.1 uncultured Anaerolineales bacterium
GCTGAATGAACAGGTCAGCTCACGCGACCGGCGGGATGCTGCGCATGTGGATCTCGGGTGTTTCTGCGGGGCGGCGGGTTAGCAGGCGCATCGCTTCCCTCATTAAGCCTTCCAATGCCACGCGGTAGGAAAAACTGTTAATCAGCAAGCCGGTCTTGCCATCCGTGGCCGATGAAGCCGCCCAGACGGCCTTGAGGGCAGGATAGTCAGGTTTGCGGCCCAGTATCCGCACTACGGCGGGAAAGACTTTCAGGCGGTGTTCGTGGCCTTCAATGACATCGAAGCGGGTCACCATATCGGTGACGACCAGGCCGGGGCTGAAATTGAAGATGCCGACCCCGCTGCCGGCGTACTCCTGAGCCAGTGATCGGGTAAAGGAAAACACCCATGCTTTGGAGGCTGCGTAGGCGTTCTGGTAAGGCACCGGGCCTTGATAGCCCCTTCCGACCATGTTGATCAACTTGCCCGCCCGCCGGGGGAGGAAGCGCTGCAGGGCAACCTGCGAACCGTAATAGACCCCCATGATATTGGTTTGTACCACCCTGTTAAAATCCTCGGCTGAATAGCTCATCGTCGGGCCATAGGCGGTTTCTAGCCCGGCGTTGTTAAACCAGATATCCACCTTGCCAAAGCTCTGCACAGCGAAATCGGCCAGCGCCGATACCTGCTCCTGCTGCGCTACGTCGCAGGCCAGGCCAGCCGCCTTGCCGCCCGCTTCCCGCAAGCGCTTCACCGCCTCATTCACCGCCGCCGGCGAGCGCGAGGAAATCACCAGTTCTGCGCCCTCGCGGGCATACGCTTCTGCAATCCCCAGGCCAATTCCGCGTGTGCTGCCTGTAATTACCGCTACTTTACCGTCCAATGCACCCATATTCTCTCCAATCTGATATAATTCACAGGTATATATTATTCACTACCGTTAACTATAATCCCTTTGCGTTCATCTGTCAATGCAAAGAACCTGTCGAAAGGATGCGGATATGGAAACAGACGAGTTTTCACACAGCCTGCTCGAAGGCATAACGCTTTTGATGCGGGTTTCGCTCCAGGATTTAATGGGCTATATTCACCGCAAGGGCATCTCCATGGCTCAGATCAATGTTCTGTACCAGTTATATTATCGCGGCCCGTGCGAGGTACTGGCCTTTAGCCGGATGCTTGCCCTATCGCCGGCGGGGGCCAGTCAGTTGATCGAGCGGATGGCGCGGCAGGGGTGGGTGGAGCGCCTGGATGATCCTACCGACCGGCGGGTGCGGCGCGTCCATCTGACCGAACCCGGCCGGCAGTTGGCTGCCGAAAGCATTGCCGCCCGCAATGAATGGGTCGCCCGTTTCGGCGCCAGGCTGAGCAGCGAGGAAAAGCAGCAGGCTGCCCAGGTGTTCCGACTGCTGGCCGAAAAGATCGAAGATTAATGCCTGCCGCGCACACCCCACCCCAACCCTCCCCAACGGAAAACCACCGTTGGGGAGGGGGCAACTACCCACGGACGGGCAAGCCTTCCGTTTAATCCGCTCCCGTAATCCTGTTGGACAGCTTTCCGCCGCGAAGTCCGACGAATCAATTCGTCGGATGGTACGGGAAACGCGCTCAAGCGCGTTGCGCCGGCCTGTAAGACCCTAAAGGTCTCGGAGACCTTTAGGGTCTGGCCTGCCGCGGCGAGTCTGTGGGTTCTTTTCAGTGGCTTCATCCCCTTCATGTTTTTTCAGTGATTCAAACTACGGCTACACGCATGACCCCGCCGCAAAAATTTTCGCCCGCCTGACGGCGGGGAGGGCTTCAGGCGCTTTGCACAAGCCAGGGGCTCTCGCGACCGTTGACAGAAAGCAGAAAACAGGAGACAGTGATTCAAGACACGTTGGGCAGAGCCACCACCCGGAACCCGCTGTCGCTCCATTGAATGTCCGGGCGACTGGAGTAGCGGACAGACAGGCGGGCGCGGGCTACTTGAAGGTAGAACGAGCCGCCCCGCAACGCCGGCCAAACATCATTTGAGGGCGGCGGGGCCTCGCGGCCATCCCGCGGATCATAGGGGTAGGGACGGTACTGGCTGCGCGTCCATTCCCAGACATTGCCACTCATCTCCTCGCAACCATAAGGACTGACCCCGCCGGGGAAACAGCCGGCCGCGCTCGAACTGCCAATACCGGTCTGCTCAACGTTGGCCCGGTTTTGATCGAACTCTCCCAGCCAGGGATAGTCGCGCCGCGGATCGGGGTTGGCGATCATTTCCATCCCCTGTGAGGATACCAGGCCGGCTTGCAAGATACGCATCATCCCCTGGCGCGGTACCTGCCGGCCGCCGCGCCCGGCTTTCTCCCATTCCGCTTCTGAGGGCAAAGCGAAAATATACCCCCTGGGCAGACTGGCGGTGTATGCCTGGTTGAGCCAGTCGCAAAAGGCGCCGGCGTCATACCAGTTAACCCTCACTGCCGGCGCATTGGCCGCGCCGCGCAAGCTGTCAGGATTGGAGGGTTTAAATCCACTGGCGGCGACAAATTCAGCCCACTGGGCGGTTGTCACCGGGTAGCGGGCAATCCAGTAAGGATAATCCAGGTGGGAATTGGTATGCTCCTCCTTGCCAGAACCCATCACAAATGGCCCAGGCGGGACAAAACAAAACTGCATCCCGGCGACGGTCATTACTTCGGACCGCGGGTCGCCCAGCTTCGCCAGGGCGCGCCCGGCCGCGGCGCGCTCGACGGGCGGCAGTTGATCGTCCGCCCGCAGCGCCGCCTGCAGCCAGCCCTGGGCGCGCTGAAACACCGCCCGCCCGGCCGCCTCGCGCTGCAAGCCCACCTGCCCGATCTCGCCCAAGGCCTCCGCCGCCAACTGCGGCGCAGCCCAATCCGCCGGCGTTTTCGCCGCGACCTTCTCCACATCCAAAGGCAGCAGCGCATTGACCGCCGCCACCGCCTGAGTCAGTCGGTGTGTGCGCGCCGCATAGCCGGCAGCCAACACAAACACCTGCCGCCACAGATCGGGGTTTTTCTGCACGCAGCGCACCGCCTCGCCGGGGTAGTCGCGCCCCACCAAATAACAGGCCGCCAGAAATTCCTGGAAGGAGCGGTGCGGAAAGGTGTAGGCCTCCGCTTTGTGGCGGATGAGCAGCCCGGCGCGCTCGCGGATGTAGTCCACGAACCGGCCGGCGCGATCCCAACTGCCGCCCAGGTAGGGGGCCAGCCACTTGCGCAGGTCGCCCTCGTCAATGTCGGCGGTCTCCTGTCCATCGCGGCTGCCCTGGTGGGCCTGGAAAGCGAC
>CAIQJJ010000619.1 GCA_903872065.1 uncultured Anaerolineales bacterium
CCGCTGATCATTTCGGCCAGGTCGTGGCCGCCCAGGTTCATCAGGACGTCCGGCAGTTCGGCGTCGGGCGTGTCTTTGAGCAGCGCCTCGAGATCGGCGCGGCCTTGCGCCAGGCCGGGGCGCAGCTGCTCCCCCGGTAGGCGGATGAGCGCTTGATATTCCTCGTTGGACATGTCGTCAATGCGCTGGCGCAGCGCGCCGCCGCCCGGCAGGTTGAACAACGCTTGTAAGCGCCGCCCGTACTTGACTTCGACCACGCGCCAGTGATTGTCGGCGAAGAGGCGCTTGAGCAGATCGGCGCGGATGCCAGGCACGACGCGGTCCAGGCTTTGGCGGTTCAGGTCTACGATCCAGATCAGGTTTTCCAGCCCGGTCAGCGCTTCATCCATCAGCGCCTCCCAGACATTGCCCTCGTCCAGTTCGGCGTCGCCGACCAGGGCGATAAAGCGGCGAACGCCATGCTGGCGAACCTCACCCCGGCCCTCCCCAACGGAAGACCACCGTTGGGGAGGGGGAGTGTTCCCGAAATGGGCCTGGGTGTATTGGTGCGCCAGGGCGGCGAAGGCCGGGGCGACCGCGCCAAGGCCGACGGAGCCGGTGGAAAAATCGACGCGATCATGGTCTTTGGTGCGGCTTGGATAAGCCTGCAAGCCCTGGTAGTCGCGCAAAGTGGTCAGATAGCGGCGCGGAAGCTGCCCCAACAGGTATTGAATGGCATGGAAGACGGGCGAGGCATGTGGCTTGATGGCGATGCGGTCGCCCTGCTGCAGGAAGTGGAAGAAAACCGCCGTCAGGATGGTGACAACTGAGGCGCAGGAGGCCTGGTGGCCGCCGATCTTGCTGCCATCGGGATTGGCGCGCTCATGGTTGGCGTAATGGATCATTTGGGTGGCAAGCCACAGGATGCGGCGCTGAATGGCGTCGAGCGTCTCCAGGTCTGCTTCCTCCCCCCCTCCCCAACGGTGATCTTCCGTTGAGGAGGACGGCGGTACAGATGTCCGCGGGGATGCGGCTTCCCCTCCCCAACGGTGGTTTTCCGTTGGGGAGGGTAGGGTGGGGTCTGGCTGGGTGGGGTCTGGTAAGATTGACTGGTCGTTCATCGGATCGGGTACTCCCCATAGCGGCGGGCGGTTTCGAGCATGGCCAGGTAATTCTCCACCCGCACGCCGCCGTGGATGGAATTGCTGGAGGTAAGGACGAACCCGCCGCCAGGGGCCGCAGCCTGGATCACGCGGCGCGTCTCGGCGGCCACCTCATCCGGCGCGCCGGACGAAAGCAGGTGGGCGCAGTCCACATTGCCCATCAGCGTGATTTGAGCCCCATAGCGCTGTTTCAGGCGGGCGATATCCATGCCGGCCGCCGGTTCAATTGCCTGGTAGGCGTCAATTCCACTTTCCACCAACAGTTCTTGCTCCACGCGGGTGATGTTGCCATCGGTGTGCTTGATGAAGGGGACGCCCAGGCGGTGGCACTCGGCGGTCAGCTTTTGCAAGCGGGGCAGCGCCAGGCGGCGGTAGTGGCGCGGCGAGATGAGCGGGCCGGCCTTGCTGCACCAATCCTCCCCGCCGATCACCGCCCGCACACCGTGCTGCACCTGCGCTTGCAGGAAGAGAAAGGTGTGCGGCTGTTGGGCGTCCAGGTAGCGCTCGTACAGATCGGGGCGCAGGGCAATCGCCTCCATCATGACCGAGGCGCTGGACGAGGCAAAACCCAGGTAGATATCAATATTGCCGACCAGGAAGACCTCCTGGCCGACTTCGCGCACGATCCAGTCCACCTGGGTGAAGTCGAGACCCTCCACGCTGGGCGTAGAGGCCTCCATGCGCTCCACCAGGCGTTCCAGGCCGGGCAGCCCTTCGTGCAGCAGAGATGAATCCACCTCGGCGAAGACATCCGAATCGGGCTGGTACTTGTAAATAGCCCAATCGCCCTGCGGGTCGCCGTATAACCAGGTGTTCTCAGCGATGGACTTGGGCGGGGTGTAGTCGCGGCCGTGCGGCAGGATGTGCATCCAGTCCAATTCCAGTTTGCGGGTCAGTTCGACCATGTCGGCGGCTTCTTTGCCGTAGTATTCATTCATTAAGCCGGCGGAGAGCATTTCGATGGCGCGCTTGCCGCGGTGCCCGCCGCCATAGCCCACCCAGGCGGGATGCCCCAAAATCTGCGAGGCGACCGGTTCGTCAATATCCAGTTCGCCGACCGGCACGCGATCGGGCTCCTGGTGAGCGAAGGCAAGCTGCATGCGTTGGAGTGAGTTCATTTTTTGGCAGTCCATCTTTCGAGCCTGGTCAGCATCTCGGCGGTGCGGCGATCATCGGGTTTGTATGCAAACATCATTTCTTATACACTCATTCCCAGCGGTAGTCTTTACCGCCGTGTTCAATAATACTGTTTAACACCTCCGGGCGGATAGTGATGCCCAAACCAGGGCCGGTGGGGACTTTCATTTTGCCGTTTTTCACCTGGATGCCTTCTTCGCTCATCTCGGCGTAGAGGTCGCCTTGCGGAATGCGATTCTCGCTCATGACAAAATTGCGCACGCTGGCGCCGTAGTGGGCGTTGGCTACCAATTGGACATAACTGCCGACGTTGTGTGTGGCGAGCGGGATGTAGAATAACTCGGCCAGGTCGGCGATCTTGCGCCCTCCGGTCAGCCCGCCGACAAAAGCCAGGTCGGGGTGGATGGCATGGACGGCGCCGTTGGCCATGAACTGCAAGAATTCGGCCGGGTGTTCCAGTTTTTCGCCGGTCATCACACGCACCGGCGAGGTCTGGCGGAAGTTCTTCCAGGTGTCAGAATAAATGACTGGCAGTGCATCCTCGATCCACAGCGGCTTGATCGGCGCGACGGCTTCAGCAATGCCCAGGGCGCTGGGCAGGTCCCATTCGTTATGGCAGTGGATGATGATGTCAGTATCCCAGCCCAGGGCGTCGCGGCAGTTTTCGTAACCCTGGCGGATGATCTTCAGTTCGGTCGGATAGAGCATATCAGACAGGAAGCCGGGGTGCGAGGCGTCCGCCGGCAGGGCGCGCCCGAGCATTTGCTCGAAGCCGAATTTGACGACCTTGAAACCGTGCGGGTCGGCTTTGACTTCTTGCGCCCAGTCGCGGCAGGCAATCGGGTCAAACCAGTCCTTCGGGCCGGCGGTGTTGACGTACAGTTCGATCTCATCGCGAAAGCGGCCGGTCAGCAGATCGGAGACCGAGCGGTTGAACACTTTGCCGGCGATGTCCCACAGGGCCATGTCAATGCCGCTGATGGTGGGGTTTTGCGTCCAGTGGGCGTGCCATTGGGCGCGCATGCGGATCATGTCGGCGTAGCACTTCTCAATCGCCAGGGCATCCTGCCCGATCAGCCATTCCTTCATGAAATCGAGATAGCCTTGCACGATCACGGCGGGCAGGCCGGCCTCGCCGATGCCATAGATGCCGGCGTCCGTCTCAACCTTGATCAGAGATTGGATGCCGTGGTTCTTGAGTTGGAAGACTTTGATATTGGTGATGTGAATGCGATTGAATTCAGTCGAGGGGAAAGAGGGGGTCATGGTAGGTCTCCGAAAGGCGAAAGACAAGACCTTTAGGGTTTTCTGCAACCCTAAAGGTCTCGTTTCCTAAATGTGAATCCAGCCCAACAGGCGCGCCGCCTTGCTGCAATCGTAGAAGCTCTTATTGCCCGAAAGGTCGCCGCGGATGGGGACATGGGGGTAGGCATGCCGCGCCAGTTCCAGGCTAGGAATGGCCGAGCCAGTGGTGGGGGCGGTGATGAAGAAAACTTCGTGGCCGGTGTAATCGGCCTGGATCGCCAGGATGTGGGCGCGGGCGGCTTCGCTGATCAGCGTCCAGCCCCACAGCGTGCGCGCCACGCCATCTTCGGCGCTGTTCAGGGTATGTTCCAGCACGGGTGGTTCGTCCGGCAGGGCATGCAGGCGCAGACTGCTCAGGGTCATCTCTGGGAAGCGGCGGGCGAACGAGTCGCCCTGGGCTTCCATCACCCATTTCGAGAGGGCGTAATCGCCGGCGTTGTAAGTAGGGTGCAGTTCATCCACGGGGAAGTAATCGTAGCGCCCCACCTGGCTGCCGATCCCGCCCAGGGCGTTGACCGAGGAAGACATGCTGACGCGCCGGATGCCAAGCTCGCCGGCGGCGTACAACACATTGTAGCTGGCCTGGGTATTGTTGGTGTAAACGACGCCCGGCGGTTGGCCTTGCGGCCCGGGGAAGGCGGCGGTGTGGATGATGGCGTCGCAGCCGCGCAGCGCCTCGATCACCTGATCCAGATAGTTCAGGTCTACGTTGCGGTAGGTGTAGTTTTCAGGCGACTGTCCCGCGACATTTGGGCCAGGCATTTCTCGCCGGTCTAAGCTGCGCACGCGATAGCCGCCGGCCAATAGTTGGGCGGTCAGGACGCGCCCGAGGCGTCCATTTCCGCCAGTAACAGCAATTTCCATATACTCCTTCTTATTTGTGACTCACGATTTCTGGTTTATTTTGCTTTCGCAGCCCGTGTAATACAGGGCGGTCGAGGCGGGCGGCAGCGTGACCTGGAACTGATCCGCCTGCCGCGCGACGATGCACTCGTTGAAGAGATCGTACACCACCTCCACCTGGCGCGGCAGTTTGAAGGTGCGCGGCCCGCCGGCCACGGTATGCACACTGAGTAGTTCCGGCGTGGCGTACAGCACGTCGCCGGCCTCGCTGTAGAGATGCACGCCGGCATAGCGCGCCACGCCGCGCAGTACCGCGGGGGGAATGTTGGGCGTCGCCAGGTACACGGAACTCCAGGCGGTGGATTGGCCCTCGCCGGCGAAAGTCTTCACGCCGAAGCCGGGCTTGCAGCGTCCCAGGGCGTATATCACCTGGCCGAGGGTTGTCGACTCGGGGTCTTCCAGGTGAAAGATCGGCCCGATCGTATTGGAGGTATTCCAAAACAGGTCTTGCGGCAACCCCTGGGTGATGGGATGGGTGAAGTCGGTCAGGTGCATGAACTCACCCCAGTAATTGTCGCCGCGGCCAAAGCGGAAACCGGTCAGGTCGGTCATGTTCTCCAAAGAGACCGGCGCGGCGGCCTCGGCGTTGAGATAGCCCGGCGCATACAGCCACAGCGAGACCGCCCCATTCCGCCGCGTAAGGCGCTTCAGCGCGGCGCGGCGTTCCTGGTTGAGGTGGTAGGGATTGAGGAAGATGTACAGCTTGTACGAGGAGAGGTCTTTCTCACCCAGGCATCCTGAGCCTGTCGAAGGATGGTGTTCTGTACTTTCCAGGCATCCTGAGCTTGTCGAAGGATGGTGTTCTGTACCTTCCAGGCATCCTGAGCCTGTCGAAGGATGGCGGTCTGCCCTATCCAGGCATCCTGAGCCTGTCGAAGGATGGCGGTCTGCCCTATCCAGGCATCCTGAGCTTGTCGAAGGATGGTGGTCTGTCC
>CAIQJJ010000620.1 GCA_903872065.1 uncultured Anaerolineales bacterium
GAAGCCCAGGAAGTGGAGCAGTTGGCTGCCGGGCTGGAAAAGGGAGCAGAACTGCCGGGGCTGCAGGCGGCAGTTGAGCGCCGCAAGGCGCAGTGGCAGATGCAGCGGCGCATCAGCCCGCCGACCACCCTGCCCCAAAAGACCTGGCTGGCGAGATTCTTTCCCGCTGAAGATCAGGCCAGTCATGTCCTCAAGGGCTACGCGGCCAGCGCCGGCGTGGCGCGCGCCCAGGCGCGCGTCCTGCTTGGCCCAGAAGACTTCGACCGGCTGCACAGCGGGGATGTGATCGTCGCCGGCATCACGACCCCCGCCTGGACGCCGCTCTTCGCGCGGGCGTCGGCGATCGTGACGGATATCGGCGGGCCGCTCAGCCACAGTTCGATCGTGGCGCGCGAGTATGGCATCCCGGCGGTGCTGGCGACGGGGAGCGCCACGCGGCGTATCCAGGATGGGCAGTGGATCACGGTGGATGGCAGCCGCGGGACGGTGACGTTGGAGTAACGCGGAGGCGTTATGGACGCGAGCCGCAAGAATATGCTCATCTTGAGCTTTACCCTGTTGGTGGTCATGCTCGGTTATGGGATGATCCAGCCGAAAGACTGGGGTTTTTAACGGGGGATACCCTGTCTGAATGGCGGGTGGCGCAGCCGGCGCGGCGGAGTAGAATGAGAGCGAAAGGAACAATAGAAGATGAACACCAATGATTTGTCTGCTGTGCTTGGCCCCCTGGCCCCTCTGTATGCCAACCCTGAAGTGGGTGAGATTGTTGTGGATGCGCCCGACCGGGTCAGCGTCTTTGGCGCGAGCGCCGGGCCGAGTGAGGTGAAATTTGAGTCGGTTGAGGCGCTGCGCGAGGTGATCGATCACCTGATGGCGCTGGGCGGGGTAACGCTGAACAGTGAGAATACGAGCGGCGAGGTACGCCTGCCGGACGATTCGCGCGTGGCGGCGGTCATCCCTCCGACGGCGGTCGGCAGCCCCTATCTGTTTATCAAGAAGGTTGACCGCGAGCAGTTCACCAATTTCACCTGGGAAATGCTGCTGGAGGGGGGCAATGTCTCTGCTGAGGCGCATGAGCTGCTGATGAGCGCCTTGCCGCTGCGCGGGCTTTGCACCAACCTGCTGGTGGTGGGCGATTATAACAGCCGCCATGCCAAGACCTACATCCTCAACTTGCTGGCCGAGAGCGCCCCGCCCGAAGAACGCGTGATTGTGGTCGCCAACACTCCACTGCTGCCGGTCGCGCGCCACCCGCGCTGTATCCACCTGGAGCCGGGCAGCGCGCCGCAAAACTCTACGCGCCGCCTGTTGGAGATCGCCTCGCACATGCACGCCGATCACTTGGTGACGGGCGATCTGCAAGGGCCGGAGGTGATGACGCTGATCCACTTGATGAACTCGGGCCAACACGTGCTGACGACGCTCGTGGCGCAAAGCCCGTTGGAGGCGCTAACGCGCATCGAAGCGATGTACCTGATGAGCAACCCCGGCCTGCGCCTGGCTGAAATCCGCCCGCTGATCGCCGCCGCCATTCCGCTGATCCCGTTCATGAAGCTGGCCCTGCCCAATTTTCGCTTTAAGCTGACGCAGCTAGTGGAAGTGTGCGGGGTGGAAAACGATCGCTATGTGCTGCAGCCTTTGTTTACCTACGACAACGAGCAAGGGACGCTGCACCTGACGGAAGCCGGCAAAACCTGGCCGGAACGCACCCGCAGCCGGATCATTACAGGCTGAGCGCGGCCTATGCCTTCCATCCCGGAGATCAAATCCCAATTATCCTGCCTGGCGGATACCCTGGCCTTACTGCTGGCGCAGACCCGCGCCAGCAGTAAGGCCCTGCCGCCAGAGCAAGTGCAAGCGCGCCTGGCGCTGGCGGTGCTAGAACGCCTGGCGCAGGATGCCTGCAACGAGGCGCAAGACCTGGTTGAGCAACTGGAGCCAGCCGCGCCGGGGGAGCATCCCCTGAGCCGGCGGGAGATGGAAGTGCTGCGCCTGGCGGCGGACGGCTTGACGAACAAGGAGATCGCCTATCGCCTGGGCTTGAGTGAGCGCACCGTCCAATATCATCTGAACTCAGTTTTTCAAAAGATGAGCGTCAATTCGCGCACTGAGGCCACCGCCGCCGCCTTTAAGCAGGGCTGGCTGTAATTGATCGCATCCTTTGACAGGCTCATGCTTCGACAAGCTCATGCTTCGACAAGCTCATGCTTCGACAGGCTCATGCTTCGACAAGCTCATGCTTCGACAAGCTCATGCTTCGACAAGCTCAGCATGCCTGGCTTTATCCTATGAACCTCGCGGATGAATTGACAAATGGGGGAACTGGTAGAATAATGGGGGAGTGAATGGCAGCGGATTTTTGGAGGAAGTATGGAGATGAAGCGAAAAAGCTACGGTTGTGTTTTTGATGGGTTCGAGACCAGCGAGAGGCAAGCCTCGCTGGACGTTCAAACGCTGCGCACGAACTTGATGATTTTCTGAAGCAGAGCCAGCAAGTTTATGTGCAACGACGCCGATCATCCAGACAGGTCAGAAATAGAAGCTGCGCTGTCCCCTGGCGAGGCGCAGTACCGCCAATTTTTCGCCGCACTCCCTGACGCGCTGTTGATGTACGATGTGGAGAGCGGCCGCTTGGTGGAGGTCAACGAAAGCGCGTGCCAGCTTTACGGCTACACGCGGCAGGAATTGCTCGGGCTGAGCCTGGCCGATATTTTGGCGCAGCCTATCGAGACGGCGGCGATCCAGGAGGCGGTGGCGGGGAGGCTGCGCCGCATTCCGCTGGCTTCTCATCGCAAGAAAGATGGCAGTGTCTTTCCGGTAGAGGTCTCGATCAGCGCGGCGGCCCTGGGCGAGCGCAAACTGCTGTGTGGAATCGTGCGCGACGTGAGCGAGCGCCTGCGGGCCGAGGAGATGCTGCGCGACAGCGAGCGGCGCTACCGCCAGATGTTCTATGAACACGCCGCCATCCGCCTGCTGATTGATCCCGCGACGGGTCAGATTGAGCAGGCGAACCTGGCGGCGGCGCAGTTCTATGGTTACCCGGTCGAGACCCTGGAATCCATGAACATCGTTCAAATCAACACCCTGCCATATTCTGAGATCCTGGAGCAGATGCAAAAGGTGCAGGAGAGAAAGTGCAATTATTTTGTCTTTCAACACCGCCTGGCTTCGGGGGCGATTCGTGACGTGGAGATTTATTGCACGCTGATCCAGATCGCCGGGCGCAATGTGCTGTATTCTGTCGTTCACGATATCACCGAGCGCAAGCGGATCGAAGCGGCGCTGCAGCAGGGCTTGAGCATTGTTGAGAATATCCCCATTGGCCTGCATATTTACCATCTGGAGGATTTGAGCGATGACCGGACGCTGCGCATGGTGTATGCTAACCCGATCACCGAAAAGTTCACCGGCCTGCCGGTGGTCGAGATCATGGGGAAGACGCTGGACGAAAACTTCCCTGGTCTGCGCCAATTGGGGGTGCCGCAGCAGTATGCGGAGGTCGCGCGCACGCAGGTCAGCCGTAAGCTGGGGGTGGTGCGTTATGGCGATAAACGCATGGCGGCGAATGTGTTTGCTGTTGAGGCGTTCCCCATGCCCGATCAACATGTGGGCGTTGTGTTCGAGAATATCACCGAACGCCAGAAGATAGAAGAGGCGCTGCGCGAGCATGAGGAGGAATTGCGCGTGATCTTCGAGCATGCGCAGGATGGCATTCATGTGACCAACGAGGCGGACGAAATTTTGCAGGTCAACCCGCGTTTCTGCGAAATGATCGGCTACAGCCGCGCCGAACTGCTGCACATGCGCGTGGGGCAGCTGCAAGCGCCCGAAATGCGCGGAAGATCGGGGAGCATTGTGCGCGATGAATTGGCGAAGCATGGCAATACCACTTTTGAGGGGCTGGATGTCCATCGCGACGGGCGTTGTACTCCGGTTGAGATCAGCGTGGCGCGCATTCAGCGTCCGCAGGGAGATTGGTACATTTCCATTGTGCGCGACATCACCGAGCGCAAACGCGCCAGCGAGGCGCTGCAGCAGGCTTTCGAGGAAAAGCAAAGGCTGCTTAGAGAATTGCAGCACCGCGCCAAGAATAGTTTTGCCCTGGTGAGCAGCGTCATCAGCCTGATGCAAGACGCCAACCCAAGCCTGGAGGCGAAATCCGCCCTGGCAGAAATTGGCTCGCGGGTCAAAGCGCTGACCGAATTGTATGACTTGCTCTATGTGTCGGACGCGGTCACGGCGGTGGAGTTGGATGAGTACTGCGAGCGGATTGCGGCCTCGCTCCGTTTGCCGCGAAATATTCATTTGGAGCAGGTGTATGAGAAAGTGTCTGCGCCGGCGAAAATTGCGGCCCCGCTCGGACTGGTGCTGACGGAATTGCTGACCAATGCCCTCAAGTATGCTTTTCCGGGCGGCCGCGCCGGGACGATCAGGATATCGCTGCAAAAAATGAGCGCCGCGCTGCCGGCAAAAGCGGCGGCGGGGGCACGGATTAAGGTGGAAGATGATGGCGTCGGGCTGGCGGAGGGCTTTGATCTCACCCAAAGCAATTCCCTGGGACTGGTGATGGTGCAGGCGTTAGCCCAACAGATCAAAGGCGATTTTCATATCGAGCGTGCGCAAGGTGTGCGCTGCAGTGTGGATTTTCCGTTGGAAAACCCCGGAGGGGACGGCTGAGACTTCTATAGAAAAAAAGACCTTTAGGGTTTTGGAAACCCTAAAGGTCTTTGTAGACAGGGTGTCTTATTTGAAACCGGCCTGGCGAAATGCCTGCAAGAACGACTGAAATTCCTTGTCCAGATCCGGCAGCAGCTGCGCCGCGCCCTCGGTCGTCTTGGCCTTGCCGATGCCTTCCAGGTGAGCGCCCAACTTCCCCACGCGCAGCGCGCCCAGGCTGTTGCTGCTGCCCTTGAGCGAATGGGCGTACAGGCGCAAATCATAGGCCGAGTTCTCGCTGACGGCCTTTTGGACGGATTCGATCAAAGGCGGCGTTTCGCGAGCGTACAGGTCGAACATTTTCCTGCACAAATTCGGACGAGTCATCTTGCATGACTGCTTTTAATTCTTCAATCACATTCCAATCAATGACCGGCACGTCGGCGGGGACAATCGCAGCCGCTTGATCGCCATGAACAGGTTTTGCATTCAAGTCATCCATTCCTGCCTCCAAGGAGTTCCAGATGTTTCTCGTATCTGATAGCTATGATAACCCTCAGCCCGCGATATTTGCAAGGGTAATCCATCCATCTTAACATGGCTTTAACGTGAAGTTATGTTGTATTAACCTTGATCCCTTCTGTCATTATCTGGATACATTCTTCAATGGTCATATCCTTTTCTCATGGACAATCATATCATGTTTTCCTCTGGTTCTGCCGCACGGTCATCATCATCGTCGGATCATAATTATAATCGTAGGGCGAAGCATACGGCGGGATCTATTCTCCAGGGAACAATACCTTAATGCCGGATGCTTCGCCCTCACTCTGTTTAGGCAATGATGAATGATGAACTGAATCTTCACGAATAAGAAAACAAATTATGGTATACTAGAATCAAACAGAAAACCGTAAGGTTTTTGACGCCCCGTGAAGAGTCGCCTGGCGCGGCCTTTCAATCTCGTAAGAGAATTGGATAGCGGGGTGTGTTTATTTAAGGGCGGTATTCATACAGCAAGCGGAAACGTTTGGCCAGCAGCAGCGCCAGGCCAGAGAGTTCATGGAACGAAAACTCGTACTGCGCGCCCAGGCTGTGCTGTAGGCGAAAAGCATCAAGCCCTGCCCGGAGTTCATCTGGCGATTGAGTGCCAATCAGGGCAACAATAAAATAACGCGATGCGCCTTTATTGAAGTTGAAGCTAATGTCGCCGGCTTCATCGCCGGCAAAATCAACTCAAAAAGCTTTGACTTATGAAATGGGGGTTGTTTATTGAGCGGCGCGGGCGGCGGCGATGCCGGCGCTGGCCGCCCACTGCTGAATGTTTTCGCGTTTAATGGATGCCGCCATCAGGTCGGGGAATTGGTCGGGAGTGCAGGCGAAGCAGGGGATGCCCAGGCTGGCAAACTGCGCCGCGACCAGGTGATCGGAAGCCGGCGCGCCGCGGTCGCTGAGCGCCAGCAGGGTGATGACCTGTACGCCGGAGTTGACCAGGCTGGCGGCGCGGCGCAGCAGTTTATCGTGATTGCCGCCCTCGTAGAGGTCGCTGATCAGCACCAGGATGGTGTCGGACGGGGTGCGCACCAGGCTCTGGCAGTAGCCCAGGGCGCGCTCGATGTCTGTGCCGCCGCCCAACTGCACGCCAAACAAGACCTCGACCGTGTCGTGCAGTTCGGGCGTCAAATCCACCACGGCGGTATCGAAGACAACCAGCGAGGTCTTGACCGCGCTGAGTGAGGCCATGACGGCGGCGCAAATCGAGGCGTAGACGACTGAGGCGGCCATTGAGCCACTTTGATCGACGCACAAAATGATCTCGCGCAGTGAGGAGGCGCTCTTCTTGCGCCCGTACCCGATGCGTGTGACGGGGATAATCGTGCGGTAGGCGGGCTGATAGTGCTTGAGGTTGGCGCGCAGGGTGCGCGGCCAATCCATGTCACTGTGGCGCGGGCGGCGGTTGCGCACGGCGCGGTTCAGGCTGCCCACGATCGCCTGGCGCAGTGGGCCTTCCAGCTTTCTCTCCAGTTCCTCGACCACCTTGCGTACCACCATGCGGGCGGTCTCTTTGGTCTTCTCCGGGATGACGCGGTTGAGCGAAATGATCGTCGAGACGAGGTGAATGTCCGCCTCGACCGTGGCGAGCAGTTCCGGCTGCAGCAGCATCTGGCGCAGGTTGAGGCGCTCCAGAGCGTCTTTTTGCAGCACCTGCACCACCGCGGTCGGGAAATAAGTGCGAATATCGCCCAGCCAGCGGGCGACATTGGGGGCGGAGGCCGCCAGGCTGCCCTTGCCTCTCGGCTCATCCCCGGCATAGAGTGCGTTCAGCGTGCGATCCATCCCCAGGTCGGCGGCGCTGTCCAGCGCGCAGCCCGTCCCATCCGCCTCGCCGCCCAACATCAAACGCCAGCGGCGCAAGCGTTCGGCTTGGGCATCCTCTTGCCCCGCCTCTCTCATCTCTTGCATCTCGTCATTCACAGCTTATGCCTCGTTTCTCAGCGCTCATGGCGCATCCCTCCCCACGATCCTCCATACCAACTGCAAAGCCTTCTCAGCGCGAGCCGCATCCAGGGCGTGCGCCACGGCGGCCGCGGCCGCCCGTTCACCGCCGCGGCGCGCCATCTCACCGATCTGGAAACGTTCGGGGGCGGGGAAGGCGCTGAAGGTGCGGCGCAGCAGCGGCAGCAGGCTGGTGAAGGCGGCTTCAGGCAGCGCGGCTACCCATTCGTCCAACACCTGCCACAGGCGCGGGTGGTGGATGAGCGCCTGTCCGCTGCCGTGGAGGAAGCCTTGCAGCCAGGCGGCGGATTGGGCGGCGGGCGTCCCTGGCGAGAGCGCCTGGCTCATGCGCCGGGCGGTTGGTTCCTCCTCGCCGCGCTCGAAGAGCAGGCGGCTGGCGCGCCCGCGCAGCAGGCCGTGAACCGCTTCCTGCGCCGCAAGCTGCTGCAGGGCGCGTTCCCAGGCGGCGCTCTGCGCCTCGTCTTGCAAAATCTCGATGGCGTGCTGCATGGCGTTGATCTGCTCAAACATGGCCTGCGCGGCATCGTCGTCTAATGCCAGGCAGGCGGTTGGCAGGCCGATGCAAATGCGCGCCGCCAATTCATCCACCACCTGCTGCACCAGACTGGCGTCCGTCTGGCGCACGCTGCCATAGCGCAGCACATTGGCGAGCGGCGGCAAGGCCTCCATCAGGCGCGACACATCGCCGCTCAGGGCTGCCGTCTGCTGCAGGCGCTGTAACAAAATGGGGATGGCCTCGGCCACGTCCGCCAGCAGCGCCGCCTCAACCAGGCGGGTGAGGGCGGGCAGTTCATTCACCGCCGCGGCGTCGGCGCAGAGTTTATGGCCGGCGGCTTCCAGCACTGTGTTGCCCCACGGGCTGGCCTCGATCACCGCCACGGCAAGTTCGGGCTTCCACTCGACCTGCCACACTTCGTGGAAGGTGCCTTTGGCGCCGCGCCGCGTTTCTAAACGTCCCCAGGGGATGCCGAGCAGGTTCAGGCGGTGCAGCAGTTGGCTGCGCTCCAGCAGCAGCGGCTTGCGCAGATCGAGATCGAGCATTTCGGGCGCGGCGGAGGGCGCCAGGCGGGTGCGTTTTTGCGCCGCGGCCAGGTCGCGCTGCAAGGGGACGGCCGGCGCTTCGGCGGGCGTCTGCCCCATGCGCTGCCCGACGATCAGCTTTTCGTGGATCAGGCGCAGCGGGGCGTCATCGCCAAAGCAAAAGATGGCCTGGACGGCTTCGTTCAGTTCGGGCAGGCCGGGTAGAGGGCGCTGGCGCAGGGCGGCCAGGGTTTCGGCCAGGCGGACGGCCTCGATGATATGCGCCGGCGAGAGGCCCAAGTCTTCCTCCCGCAGGGCATGGGCGATCTTGGTCAGCCAGCTTTCTACAATTTGCGCCTGCGTTTGCCAGAGATGCTCGTACCAGCCGGGCGCTTCGATGCCCGCCCCATAGCCGCTGCGCCGCGCCAGGCGGCTGTACGTCCACGGAATCCAGGCCGCGGCGACCTCTGTCTTGGGCAGCCCTTTCAGCCGGCGGGCGTCTTCTGGATAGTCTTCTGGATGGAGCAGGGCCGGGGTATGCCAGGCGCCGCAGACCACGGCAATGCGCTGGCAGCCCTCGGCCTGCGTCGAACGGATGATGGTGCGCATTGCTGCTTCGCGCCGCAGGTCCTGCGCGGCGGTGGGGAATGGATTCGGCTCAACCTCTGCGCGCAACGCGCTCATCAACTCCAAAATCCCTTGAAAAATATCCCCACTGGCGCGGCGCTGCTCGACGAAATGTTTCCACCAGCGCTCGCCGTCTGCATAGCCGGCCGCTTCGGCGATGAGGCTGAAGGGGTCGAGGGACGGGGGTTGAGGAACAGGTTCGGCCTCATCCACCGCCGGCGGCGAATAGGGCAAGTCCATGAAGCGCAGGGGGATGCGCTGGCGCAGGGCGTATTGGATGGCCTGCCACTCCGGCGAAAATTCGGCGAAGGGATAATAGACGGCGTTTTGCGGCTGGGCGGGCGGGTAGAGCAGCAGCGCCACCGGCGGTTTCATCTCGGCGTGCGCCGCCAGCGGCAGCAGGCTGTCCGCCTCGGGCGGCCCTTCAACCAGCAGGGCGTCCGGGCGCAGCTTTTCGAGCTCGGCGCAGACACTGCGCGCCGAGCCAGGGCCATGATGACGAATACCGAGGAGTGTGAGCATGGGGGAAGAGAGTGGGAAGTGGGGAGTGGAAAGTGGAGAGTGGAAAGTGGAGAGTGGGAAGTGGAGAGTGGGAAGTGGGAAGGCGCTTGCTGCTCAGTCCTGCAGTTCTTTACACGCCCGGTAGAGGTCCTTCCAATCCCTGCGCTCTTTGGCGACGGTCTCCAGGTATTCTTGCCAGACGAGTTTGTCTTGCAGCGGGTCTTTGATGATCGCGCCGAGCAGGCCGGCGGCGACATCGCCGGCGTGCAGACGGCCATCGCCGAAATGGGCGGCCAGGGCCATGCCGTTGTTGACGACCGAGATCGCTTCGGCGGTTGAGAGCGTGCCGCTGGGCGATTTGAGCCGCGTCTTGCCATCGCTGGTGACGCCGCCGCGCAGCTCGCGGAAGATGGTGACGATGCGGCGGATCTCCTCCAGCGCCGGCGGCTCGGTGGGCAGTTCCAGGGCTCGCCCCAGGCTCTCGACGCGCCGGCGCACAATATCTACCTCTTCGTCCAGTGTGGCGGGGAGCGGCAGCACGACAGTGTTGAAGCGCCGGCGCAGGGCCGAGGAAAGCTCGTTGACGCCTTTGTCGCGGTTGTTGGCGGTGGCGATCACATTGAAACCTTTGACCGCCTGCACCTCGCTGTCCAGTTCAGGAATGGGCAGTGTCTTCTCGGAGAGGATGGTGATCAGCGTGTCCTGCACATCTGCCGGGATGCGGGTCAGTTCCTCCACGCGCGCCAGCCTGCCCTCGCGCATGGCAAGCATGACCGGGCTGGGAACGAGCGCCTTCTCGCTGGGGCCTTCGGCCAGCAGGCGGGCGTAATTCCAGCCGTAGCGGATGGATTCTTCCGCTGTACCAGCGGTGCCCTGGATGAGCAGGGTCGAATCGCCAGCGATGGCTGCCGCCAGGTGCTCAGAAAGCCAGGTCTTGGCCGTCCCCGGCACGCCAAGCAGAAGCAGGGCGCGGTCGGTTGCCAGGGTCGCGATGGCGACCTCGACCAGGCGGCGGCTGCCGATGTACTTGGGTGTGACCACGAAACCGTTCTCCAGTTTGCCGCCCAGGATGTACACGGCGGTCGCCCAGGGAGAGAGCTTCCAGTTTGGCGGCCGCTGGCGCACATCGGTTTTGGCCAGTTCAGCCAGTTCTTCGGCATACTGCTGTTCGGCATGTTGGCGTAAAAGATCGGTCATGAGGTCTCCTGTGAGATTACGGCGCGGCGTGAAGCGCCGCCAATACCTGGCTGCGGAAATTCAGCAGCGCCAGGAATTCATTGATGCGAGTCGGCCAAAAGCCTTTCGCTTCGGCAGACCAGCCGTGGGCAAATTCAGCCGCCAGTTCAGGCGGAATCCAGTGGGCAAAAGCCGGCAGGGCTAATGGCAGGCTGTGGCGCAGCGCGCCCGATTGACGCTGGGCGCTCTGCACCACCAGGCGCGCCAGCCGGACGCTCCACGGGCGCTGGTATTGTTCCAGCAGGGAGATGAGCAGGCTCTGATCGTCCAGTTCGGCCAGGACGGGCTTGACCGCCTCTCTGACCAGCGCCTCGATCTTTTCCGGGCGCGCCAGGCGGATCAGCGCGCCGGCCTCTTCGGCGGCGAGCAGTTCGCGCCCTTCGGGGGCGGCCCACAGCGGGACGAGCGCCTCGGCCCAGGCCACGTCCTCGACCGCCAGGGTGGCCAACTGCCAGCCGAGCAAGAGGGCTTCTTTCCACTCGCTGCCCAGGGCGGCGGCGATCAGCTTTTCGGGCGGGCGGCCAAGTTCGCGGCTCCACAAAGCCGGCGGCACCGAGGCCAAAAGCTGCGCCAGGAGATTGGCTTTCTCACCCATCTTTTTGCGCAACTGCGCCCCGCCCAGGCCGTCCCGTTTGGCGGCTGCGTCCCAACCCTCTGGCAGGCTTACTTCCAATGTCTCGCGCCCCAGGAATTTGCTCTTTATTTTGAGCAGCGGGCGGGCGCGCTCCCACATTCGCTGCACCAGGCGCGACCCCTCCAGGCGCAGCAGCAGCCCGCGCCCTGCCTGGCGCACCTCTTTGCGTTTGTCATCCAGGCAGGCTTCCAGCAGCGGCTCATCCTCCAGGCTCAACCCGGTGGAGAGGGTGGCGATCAAGGCCGCCCGTTCTTCCGGCGACTCTTGTTCCCAGGCCGCCTGGATCCACTGGCGCGCCTGGGATGGGTCGCGCCCTCGTAAGGACTCCAGGGCGGCCAGGCGCTCGGCTCGCCGGCCATGCTCCCAGGCGTCCTGCGCTTCACGCTGCCGGGCGTAACTCCAGGCCGGGTTTTGCGCCGCCAGCCAGCGCCCCCGCGCCCCGATCACCGGCAAGACCGGGCGGCGCAGGTCGCTTTTCTCCAGCCCCAGCAAGGCCGGCAGCATCTCCGGTGGGACGAGCAGGCGCTGTTGAGCGGTCAACTGCAAAAACTCGGGCAAGACAGCCGGAAATTCGCTGGCCAGGATGCGCTTGAGCAAGCTTGCGGCTTGTTTTGACAGGTAAGACTGTCCTTCGGCGGCGCAGAGGTTTCTCTCGTTCTCCACCTGCGCCGGCAGGCAGCCGCCCAACTCGCCGATCCCGATCACTGCGGCGGCGATCAAGAGCGCCGCGGCGGGGTCATCCTCTGGCAGCGCGGCGCGCGGCAAGGGCGGGAGGGCGGTGGGTAAGCCGAGCATGGAGGCAGAGGTAAGGGAGGCCAGGGATGACATTTCTTATCCTTCATTCCCTCCCACCTCCACAAACCTGCCATCCCCCCACGCCGCCAAGGGCGCCAGGGTAAAGCCGTCCCATAGGCCAAAGACGGTCAGCGGGCGGCCGCCGGAGAGGGCGAGCAGCTCCCAGGGGGAGGAAAAGGAGGGGGAGAGCGGCAGCGCCTGGCTGCGGGCGTCGCACAAGAGCCAGTGCTGCTCAAGATTCAGGGGGGTGACGCCTTCCAAGAGCGCCGGGAAGACCTCCAGCCAGGGATTTTGTCCCAGGGCGGCGGCGTATTCGTCCAGAAAGGCGGCCAGGGTGGGGAAGCCGGAGGGGATGAAAGCTGCGGGAGTGACCTGTTTGTGTTTGAAGATCGCTCGCAGCGGGTACGCGCCGGCGAAAAAGACCAGTTCGCCGTGCAGCGCCAGGCCAGGGATCAGGCTGGCGTCCAGGGGTTGGTTGCGAAAGGCATAATTGAGCAGCAGCGCTGGCCGCCGGCTGGCCTTTCCCCACAACCAGTTGACCTGGGTGCGCAGGCCGGTCTTTTCATCTTCCTCGGTGCGCGAGGCCAGCGTCAGCCAGTCATCCACCACGCCAGGGGAGGCGGCGAGCAGTTCATCCTGGTTGACGTTCCAGCCTAACAGGGCGCGCACATCCTGCTGCGTTGCTTCGGGGAGCGTTTCCAGCTTGCGGTAGGCCTGCGCCAGCAGGTAGAGCCGTGCCAGGCGCAGGAGCAGCGCTTGCGCCCGGTTGGGATCAGCGCCCGAGACCGACGCCATCTCACGGATCAGCCGCGCCGCGCCGGGGAGTTGGGCATCCACCAGGCGGGCGGCTTGCTCATCCCAAAAGGCGGGCGGGGCGCTCTGGGCGAAGGCCAGGCCGCGGCCGGCGAAATCTTTGAGCCATCGTTCGAGGGCGTCAATGCCGCTTTCAGCCAGTTTTTCACGCCTGGCGGCGCGGCGGGCGGCGTCTTTCTGGCGCTCTGCCGGCCCGGCTTTGGCTTCAGGCGCTTTGGCCGCCGGTGCATGGCGGGCGGCGCGCTTGTCCAACCACTCGGCCACCCAACCCGGCGGGGCGGTTTGCGTCAAGCGGGCGGGCGAGGCGGCCGCCAGCAGCAGCAGCCCCAGGATGTGCTTGCAGGGGTATTTGCGGCTTGGACAGGTGCAGGCCGAGCCGTGATCTGCTAAATCGAAGCGCACTTTGTAGGGTTCCTTGGCGCTGCCCTTGCATTCGCCCCACAGCGCCAGGTCGCTGCCGCCCAGGCTGGCCCAATGGCGCGCCTCGGCCAATCCTTGCGCGGCTTGCAAGGAAGCCGCGTCAGGAGCCAGGGCGCGGGCTTGTTCAAGCGTTAAACGAGGCATAGGCACCAGAGTTTCATCATTGGGTTAATTGTATCCAGAATTTGACAATCTGGTGCATGTTTGGGGGGCGAAAAATCACCACGTGTGGTAAAACTGAGAGGCAAAGGAGACTGTCTTATGAAATGGGTTACTCGTTCGCACGTTCACGTGGATCGCGTGGCTTGTCCATGGCTGATCACGCGCTTCATTGACAACCAGGCCGAGTTCTTGTTCGTCCCTGCCAGCCAGATCGAGTCCACGGCGCGGGAAACGGGGGCGATCCCGTTCGACGCGCCGGGGGTGGAATTGGGCCATCACGAGGGGCGCTGCTCGTTCGAGGCGATTGTGTTGAAGTATGGGTTGAAAGAGCCGGGCCTGCTGCGCCTGGCGAAGATCGTCCATGCCGCGGATGTGGCGGAGGATATTGAGCTGGACCCCATCGCCCGCGGCCTGGAGGCGATTGCCAGCGGTTTCAGCCTGCGCTTTCCCGAGGATATGGAAAACCTGGCGCATCAGTTCGAGGTCTACGATGCGCTGTATGCCTGGTGCCGGCTGGATGCGGCCCGCAATCGCTGAGGAAAAATGGACGCTTTAGAACTACAACGCTATCTGACGCCTTACAAACTGGGCCGTCCGGTTTTGACCGGTTCGGGCCAGCCCGGCGCATTTGATGAACTGGCGGTGGACTGTCCCTTCGTCTTTGAGCATCGGGGGCAGTTTTACCTGATGTTCATCGGCTTCGATGGCAAGGGCTACCAGACGGCTTTGGCGCGCAGCGCGGATTTGCTGCATTGGGAGAAGTTGGGCTTGATGCTGCGGCGCGGCGAAGGCAATCCCTGGGACGCGGCCAACGCCGCCGGCACCTGGCTGCTGTGCGAGAATGACCTGGAACGGCCGCGCACGTTGAAAAAGTGGCAGGGCAAATACTGGCTGGCCTATCATTCCTACCCGGGCGAGGGCTACGAAACCGGCCCGGCGCGCATGGGGCTGGCCTGGTCAGAGGACGAGGATTTGCTCACCTGGCACAGGCTGCCGCAGCCGATCTTGACGCCCGAAGATGGGGCGGATTGGGAGCGCGGCGGGCTGTATAAAGAGTGCCTGCTTGAGCATGACGGCTTGTTTTACCTGTTTTACAACGCCAAGACCCAGGATGAGCAGTGGATTGAGCAGACCGGGTTAATCACCTCTCCCGATCTTGTGCATTGGACGCGCTGGGCGGAGAACCCGGTTCTGCGGGTGAGCGCCGGCCGGTGGGATGCCAAGTTTTGCAGCGATCCGGGGGTGGTGTGGTATGGTGGGCGCTGGGCGATGTATTATTTCGGCTTCGATTACCAGCACGCCCAAGAAGGGATCGCCTTTTCGTCCGATCTGCGGCATTGGGAGAAGTTCCCGCAGCCGATCCTGACGGTGGGCGAGGCGGGCAGCCTGGACAGCATCCACGCCCACAAGCCGTCAGTCATCCGCCGGCAGGGTGTGCTGTATCATTTCTACTGCGCCTGCCGCCCGGCGCAAGCCGGCGACCCGGCGGTCAACCTGGGCGATGAGTTTCGCTGCCTCACTCTGGCGACGTCTGAGCCGCTGCCGGCGGAGGGCAGGTCTTCTTGAAGATGTGATATTCCAGGATGGTCTCCAGGCCGGCGCGGGCGTACAGGCGCGGGGCGTTGGTCAGGCTTTGCGAGTCCACGCTCAAGCGCGCCCGTGGGATGCCGCGGCGCTGAAACTCGGCCAATGAGTGCAGCAGCAGGGCGTATCCCAGGCCCTGTTTGCGCCAACTCCGCCGCACGCCCAGGTGATCGACCCAGGCGGTCTCGGTCGCCGGCAGGTAGAAGTTCAACGCCGCCCCGGCGATTTCACCGTTGCAGTCGGCCAGGAACCACAGGCCGGGATCAAAGCTATCGTGGTTCAGCCCCATGCGCTCCGCCCAAGCGGCAAAGCTCAACGGGGTGTGATAGCCTTTGTCCTGGGAAGCCTCTTCATCCGCCCGGTAAACCGCCTGTTCATCCTGGCCGGGGACAAAAGGCCGCACGCCGACGCCGGCCGGCCACACCGCCGGCTCAGGCGGCTCGTGCAAAAGGCGCTCCATGATCAAGAAGGACAGGCGCGAGACGTAGCCAGCGTCCGCGAAAAGCTGCATGCCGGCCGGGTCGGCGGCGCTCACGCGGCTGAACAGGCTGAAGCTCGCGGCGTTGGCGGCTGCGGCTGCCGCACGGCGTTCAACGCATTGCAGCAGGCGCGTCCCCAACGTGGCGCGCCGGGCGCCCTCGGCCAGGTAAAGCGAGACATCAAAGCTGTCGGGCGGATCGGAGCGCAGTTCTGCGTAGCCGGCCAGCTCGCCGCCGGGCATGTAAGCCACCCAGGTGTTGTGTGCCAGGTCAAGCGATGCCCATAAGGTCTGCAGGTGCTCAGCGGCGATCAGGGCTTCGCCGTACGAGCGGATATTTGCGGCGCACATCAGCGCCAGGACGGCGGCGAAATCGCCAGGGGCGGCCGCGCGCAGGGTGAAAGGGTCTGAGGTGGGGGAAAGCATGATGGGTATTGTATCACCGCCGGTTTGGAGGAGTGTCCAGTGCGCGCCGGCAATTGCAGAAAAATGCGCGACCCCGCGCCGGCTTCTCTCCCCGAATGGTATAATCTCTTTATGAAACTCAAACCACTGCCGATCGGCATCCAAACCTTTCGCGACATCATCCAGGGCGGCTGCCTGTATGTGGACAAGACGCGCTGGATTTATGATCTGGTTCAGCATCCAAAGGGCATCTACTTCCTCTCGCGGCCGCGGCGCTTTGGCAAGAGCCTGCTGATCTCCACCCTGGATGAAATCTTTCAGGGCAACCGCGAACTGTTTAAAGGCCTGTGGATCTATGACAGTCCCTACCGGTGGAAAGCGCACCCGGTCATCCGTGTGGATTTCAGCTTGAAGCAGGTCAAAAGCGCCGCCGATCTTGAGCAGACCATTTCCTGGTATTTGGAGCGGCAGGCGCAGCGCTACCAGCTTACGCTTGCTGGCGCTGATTACATCCAACAGTTCGCCGGCTTGATTCAACAGCTTTCCGCCTGATCACGGTCGCGCGGTTCTTTGTCTGCTGGAGGGGCGCGACGATAGAGAGCGTATCACAATTTGTAAAAAGGTCATCCACAGATTACGCAGATTGGGAGCAAAGCCAGTTAAAACCACGAATAACATATATGGTGACATTTGACACCCTGATAGAGCAACCAAGTTGCTATAATCTACCAGAGGTGAGTAATGAACAGTATAAGTGAATTAGAAAGATACCGGGCAAAAACAGCGGAACAAAGATTCTTGCAGGTTTTGGAGCAAGATTTTCGCTATCCACCACGGATTGCGGCAGCGATTTTGGAAGAAGCCCAGGGCTGTTTACTGGGAAAACACGAAGGTGTGCGAGCTGGGCAGATGCGTATTCTGCTGACTCGGGAACGAGCAGCGCACGGGCAAGCTCTCCGTGAGACACCGCAGATTGAAGTAACCTGGACAGTGGATGCAGGCGCAGAGGATCTGGCAGTGCTAGAGCAGCACGGTCAGAACGGTTTACGCCGGGTGCGCATCCAGCGTTTGTTGGATGAAGCGCTAGAGCAAGGAGCCCTGGCGACACAAGAAGACCTGGCCCGTGCTCTGCAGACTTCTGTACGGACGATCAAGCGTGATTTTGCTGAGTTGCACACGAATGGGCTGTATTTACCCAGTCGCGGCTATTTGAAAGGGATTGGGCGAGGGCAAACGCATAAGGCACAGATCATTCGGCATTGGCTGCAGGGTGAGACTTATGACCAGTTGAGTGTACGCACCCATCATGCGGTGAGTTCGATCCATCGCTATATCAAGAGTTTTGTTCAGGTCGTCCGTTTGCATCAGGAAGGGATGAGCGATGAACAAATCGGGCTTTTGTTACAAATAGGCGTTCGACTGGTGCAAGATTACCTGACGGTATACCGAAATAACGATCAGCCGGAATGCCGGGAACGACTGGCAGAACAATTGGTTCGTCTGTGTGGCAGTGCTGGCACGGAAAAGGGGGCGAAATGAACCGTCATCTCTATGCTGGTCCGCAGCAGCGCACTTTTCGCCATGCTGTAGTGCATTTGTTGGAGAACGAGTATCGCGTGCTTGGCAGTGAACGCATTCTGCAAATGCTAGCTGAAGATATGCAGAAACTTGTAGATGAGTTTTACCCACAGCCAGACCATCTAGCGGCTGGCTGGATGGTCTACACAGGTACTCGGGCGAGTGGGAAGAAAGCACACCCTGGTCAGGGTGCTGCCGATCATGAGTTAGTGACTCTAGCTTGGCCGGTCCTATTACCTGAAGACGTTGAAGGTTTGGCCAACGGCAACAAACGTAAAGGCCAGCACGCTTGGTGGCAGAAACGCCTGATCCGGATTCTGGAACATGGATACGCCCAACCTGCTGGGGAAGTGTTGCTCTCAACAGCCGATTTAGCTTGCATGCTGGGGTTGTCGATGGCGCAAATCAGCACCTTACTCGAAGAAGCGCGCCAAGAAACCGGCAAGTCACTGATTACCAAAGGGTATTACTTCGACCAAGGTGTGAAACCGACCCACAAAGCAGAAATTATCGCCGTTTACGAGGCCGGGCTGGACGAAGCTGCAATTGCGGTCAAAACCGGTCATGCTCAAGATAGCGTTGGACAGTACATCCGAGATTACGAACGGGTGAAACTGATGGTAAAGAACAAGATTTCAGTGGAAGCCATACCGGTGATGATCGGTATGCCGCCGAGTTTAGTGAATGCCTATGTAAAATTAATTGCAGAACATCATCCCGAATTGTTACCTGTTGTGGCATTGCCACTTCAGGGTTAAAGAGGTGACAAATGTCACTATCACTAATCTACACGAATTTTCCTCGCTTCTTATTCGTGAAAATTTGTGATAGTGACATTTGTCACC
>CAIQJJ010000621.1 GCA_903872065.1 uncultured Anaerolineales bacterium
AACGCGCTGCGCCTGGATGTACTGGCGCACAAAGGCCTCCAGCACCTCCTCGCTCATGCGAAAGCTGGCCGCGGGGTACAGCGCCTCTTTGGCAAGATAAAAGCAGTAGGCGCAATCGAGATTGCAGATCGCTCCTCGCGGCTTGAGCATGACGTGAAAGGCGGGCGGCGGCGCGGACTGAGGCGGCATGGCGGCCTTTGAAGCGCTAACGCCGACAATAAAATCATCCATACAGCCTCCTGTGTGTTGAAAAATTCATGTTTCAATAACAAACTGCAATCTACTTTTCCATTGTAGCATTATTTCGGCGCGCGAGGGAGTGTCATCCAGACCGGTTCGGGTAAATTTTTGTCACGCCCGCGCCGCAGTCCTATTGTCTTCTGGTAGCACAATGCAACCAGATATGGTATACTTTTTGTAGAAAGGAGATGCGTATGTCCACCCTTCACGTTCGCAGTGTTCCAGAAGATTTATATTTCCGCGTGCAAGAATTAGCCCGTCTGAGCAGCCGTTCATTAAGCGCCCAGGTGGTGACAATGCTTTACCAGGCATTGGAAGAGGAAGAACGCCATCATCAGCAAGGGCAGATATTGCAGTCCATCCGCCGCCGCCGTTTTGCCCCTCCAAAGGAAGCGCCCGCGAGCATTGATCTGCTGCATGAGGACCGCCAAAGATGATGGCAGAGGCAGTTCCCATTCCATCCTGCTGCGTGGTAGATGCCAGTGTGGGCGTCAAGTTATTTGTGGATGAGCCGTTTTCCGACCAGGCGCATGCTCTATTCAACCGTCTGGCATCCGATCCATCCACTGAACTGCATGTCCCTGACCTATTCTTTATTGAGTGCGCGAACATTCTTTGGAAATACACCCGTCGCTTTGGCCGTCCGTTGGAAGAGAGTCTGGCTGACCTGGCTGATCTGAACCGCTTAACCTTGCATGGAACCTCCACCGCCGACTTAATGGAAGATGCTCTCGCACTGGCGGTTCGAACTGGCCTGACTGCTTATGACGCCTGTTATGCTATCCTGGCCCGGCGGCTCGAACTGCCCCTGGTGACCGCTGATAAGGCGCTCTGCCGGGAGATTTCGTGGGCGATCTGGCTGGGCGACCTGACCAACGAATAATGATCCGTTATGACACTGCCCCGTGAACGATTACAAAAAAAGGACTGGAAGGCAATCCTCCAGTCCTTGATCCGGTCAAGAATATATCTCTGAACGAGACCTTTAGGGTTTCAGAAAATCCTAAAGGTCTTTTTTTAGATGAAAATAATCTGGGCGCCTTCGGTCATATCCATGAAATCGCCGGCGGTGACGATATCAATCACCCCATCCACAAAATCTTCTTTCTTCAGTTGCATCATGTCCACCGACATCTTGCAAGCATACAACTTCGCGCCGCCATCCACCAGCATTTGCAGGTATTCGCGCACCGGCGGGACGCCAAGTTCCTTCATCTTATTGTTCATCAAGGCCGTGGCAAAGGGGGTCATGCCGGGCAGCGCGCCCATCCACTGCGGAATGCCAATGTAGCCGGGGATACCCATCAGGTTCATCTTCATGCTCGAATTGGCCACCGGCGGGATTTCCAGGTGATCAATGCGGGCTTTGTTGATCATGTCCAGGCCCCAAAACGTGAAGAAGATGGTGACGTCAATGCCATTGCCCAGGGCTGCCCAGCCCATCACCAGCGCCGGGTAGGCCATATCCAGGTTGCCCTTGGAGCAAATAAACGCGACTTTGCGATTTTCTTCAGCCATGAGATTTCTCCTTATTCTTTATACACAACCTTCGGGCTTGCCTAAACCAGCGACCTTCGCCACCTTCTTGGCGGGGCCTTTGGGGAACAGGGTAAAGAGTTCTTTGGTCGAGATGCCCGTGCCATTCGTGATCTCGCGCAGGGTGGGAGATTTCCCGCCCAGGGACTGCGCCTTCTGACGGCAAAAATTGATGATCTTCCAGTGCGCCTCGGTCAGCTCAGCGATGCCCTCTTCTTTGGCGATTTCGGGGGCCATTTCTTTGACCCAGTCATTCGCATTGAGAATGAAACCCTCGTCGTTAACCTGAACGGTTTTGCCTGCAATTGTTTTTGTTGCCATAATGCCTCCAAAATGTAAGAACTTTCACACAGCAGCCATGCCGCTGATCTTGATAAAAATTTGCCTTAAGCCCTGGCCTGCTCTCCAACCACGCGCAGCACACGCAGGGTCAGCCCCAGCCCGCGCCGCACCGCGGGATCGCCCATCTGCTTGAGCAGAGCGATCAACGAGGTATCCACCGGTTTTTGCACTTCGCCTTCCGCCACCAGCAAAGTGCTGCGCACAAACTGCATGATCTCAGGCTGAGTCATGTCTTTGACCGTATTGAGGATCAAGACGATGTTATCGCCCAGGCGGGTGACATCCTCTTCGGTGAAATTCGAGACAATATTGTCGAACAAGCGCAGTCCGCCGCGGGCAAAGACAAAGTAGCCTTTCTTTTCGAAGGCGGCCAACAAATCCACCGCTTTCTCAAAGGCGCTGTCTGATAACGGCCCGACCGTATCCAGCAGGTCCAGGGCGCTCTCGAACAAATCGAGCGTCTTTTCGATATTGCGCCCGTTGCGCAGCAAACGCTTGCCCAAGCGCAGTAAATCGGCCAGGTCAATATATTCCTGCACCTCTTCCAACTGTTCGACAGTAAGCCTGAACGCTTCATTGGCAATCGGGGTCAAATCGCGCAGCAGTTCACTGCGTTCGCTGCGCTGGCGTTCGGCCATTTGCGCCTGCTCAGTGAGATAAGCCACCTGAGCGGTGAGCGCGTCGAGCTTCTGGTTCAGTTCGAGCAAAGACTGATCCATCGTATGCTCCTTATTTGCGCCACTTGCCAGCCATAGACATGCGGGCGGGCAGGGGCAGTTCCTGGCCTTTGAGCAAGATATTCCAATACATCCAGCGGAACATCAATTTGCCCCAGTGGTTAATTTCGGATTCCTGCAGCAAAGTGAACGGCCCAACGCCCGGCATCGGGTAAAAGCCCGGCAGCGGCTCAACGTCATAGTTGAAATCAATCAGCAAGCCCTTGTTGAAGCCCGACTCGATGAAGCAGTTGGCATGCC
>CAIQJJ010000622.1 GCA_903872065.1 uncultured Anaerolineales bacterium
ATTGTTGGCTCGGTCAACGATCCAACCTTTGGCCCGACCGTGATGTTTGGCCTGGGCGGCGTCTTTGTGGAAGTGCTTAAGGATGTCACCTTCCGGGTTGCGCCTGTCAATGAAGCGCAGGTCAAACGAATGTTGGGTGAAATTCGCGGCGCCCCGATCCTTGCCGGCACCCGCGGCGAAGCGCCGCGCGATACCGAAGCCCTGGCGAACGTGCTTTCGAGCTATGCCACTATGATCCTCGATCTGGGCGATGAAATCTCTGAAACCGATGCCAACCCCGTCCTGGTCTATGCCGAAGGGAATGGCCTAAAAGTGGTGGATGCGCGCATTATCTTAAAGAAAAAGCCTGTGGCTGTTTAGCCAGTTGGTCGCTTGAGCAATCAAAAAGGACATGGATGACTCTCCATGTCCTTTTTGATTCCATCCCCCAGGACGATCCCGCCTCCCTTCTTCAAAGCCAGTGTTATAACACCCAAATATCCCCACTTTTAGGAGGAACTTGTGCGTACAAGAGTTGTTGTTACTGGTTTGGGTTGCATCTCTCCATTAGGAAATAATCTTAACACTTTATGGAATAACCTGATTGCAGGGAAATCGGGCGTCAGTCGGATTACGAATTTCGATCCGGTGGATTTCGCTTGTAAGATCGCCGCGGAAGTCAAAGATTTCAATGCGAATGCTGTTTTTGGCACGCGGGACGCACGTCGCATGGATCGTTTTACCCAGTTTGCCGTAGCCGCGGCGCAGCAAGCGCTGCAATTCGCCCGCCTGGTGATTACCGAAGAGAATCGCGATCGAATTGGCGCGATTATTGGTTCAGGCATTGGCGGCCTGACCACATTGTTTGAGCAGACCAAGCTCTTTTTAGATCGCGGCCCGGCGCGTGTTAGCCCGCTCTTGGTGCCGATGATGATTCCAGATACCGCCGGGGGAATGGTGGCGATTTTAACCGGTATTCGCGGTCCCAATTTTGCGGTGGCGGCGGCCTGTGCAACTGGCAATTATGCGATCGGCGAGGCGGCGGAACTGATCCGCCGTGATGATGCCGATGTGATGCTGGCGGGCGGCGCGGAGGCAGTGGTTATGCCGATCGCGATGGCCGGTATGATGAATACCACTGCCTTGACGACGCAGGGCAATGACGATCCTGAGCGGGCTTCGCGTCCTTTTGATAAGAACCGTTCAGGGTTTGTGATGGGTGAAGGCGCGGCGGTTCTTGTTCTCGAATCGCTAGAACATGCCAGGGCGCGCGGCGCGACCATCCTGGCAGAAATTAAGGGATATGGCGCGAGCAATGACGCCTACCACATTTCCGCCCCGGCTGAGAACGGCGCCGGCGCCGCGAAGTGCATGAAAAACGCTTTACGTCAATCTGGCTTGACCGTTCAGGAGATTGACTATATCAACGCGCACGGTACCAGTACGCAGTTGAATGATAAGAGTGAAACCGCGGCGATCAAGACAGTCTTCGGCGAGCAGGCCTATCGCGTGCCGATTTCATCCACCAAGTCCATGACCGGGCACCTCCTTGGCGCGGCGGGCGCGTTGGAGGCCTTGATTTGCATCAAGGTTTTGCAGGAAGGCCTGCTTCCGCCGACGATCAACTACGAAACACGTGACCCGGAATGCGATCTGGATTATGTGCCGAATCAGGCTCGTTCTGCTGCTGCACGGCATGTCATGTCAAATTCGTTCGGTTTTGGCGGGCATAATGCAACGTTGATCATCAGCCAATATTCTGAGGTGAGCTCATGAGCGAATATCCTACGCGTTATGCGCATATCACGGGCTGGGGGACAGCGGTGCCCGAAAAGGTGTTGACCAACTGTGAACTGGCCACTATGGTGGATACCAGCGACGAATGGATCGTCTCGCATACCGGGATCAAGGAGCGCCATGTCGTTGCGCCAGAAGAATCCTCTGCGACCCTGGCCGCGGATGCTGCCATTAAGGCGTTGGATGTAGCCAATCTCGATCCATCCGAACTGGACCTGATCATTGTCACCTCAGCTTCCCCCGAACACCTTTTTCCGGCGACGGCTTGCCTGGTGCAGGATCGCATTGGGGCCACCAAAGCCGGCGCGTTTGATCTGCTGGCTGCATGTTCAGGGTTCATCTATGCCATGAACATGGGGGCGCAGTATATTCGCAGCGGCGCGGCGAAGAATGTGTTAATTGTTGGCACAGAAACACTGACGCGTTTTGTGGACTGGCAGGATCGGAATACGTGCATTTTGTTTGGCGATGGCGCGGGCGCTTTTGTGCTGCAAGAGAGTGAGACGCCTGGCGGTGTGCTTTCGGGGATTATGCGCTCGGACGGTTCGGGCGGCGACTTGTTGTGCCTTCCTGCCGGGGGAAGCAAGATGCCGGCTACCGCGGAGACGGTCAGCACGGGCCAGCATTTTATCCACATGAATGGCCGCGAAGTTTTTCGCTTTGCCTCCAGAGTGATCGCCCAAGCTACCCGTGAAGCCATTGCTGCGGCTGGCTTGAAACTGGACGACATTAAATTAATTGTCCCACACCAGGCAAACTTGCGCATTATCGAATCAGCAGTTCGCCATTTGGAAATCTCTCTCGATCGCTGCGTGGTCAACCTGGATCGCTATGGCAACACCTCGACTGCTTCTATTCCGTTGGCTGTATGTGAAGCAGTTCAAGATGGAAGAATCCAGCCTGGCGATCGTTTGGTGTTGGTCGGTTTTGGTGGAGGATTAACCTGGGGGGCGAGCGTGGTTGAGTGGAGCGGGCCGTTCCCGACGAAACACAAAGTGCGTCCATTGAAGTATCGCGTGTTGGCGCGCTTGCGCTCTTGGCTGCTGCGAGGGGCGCGTCATGTCGAAGGGCTGATTTGGGGGCGAGAAAATCAGTAATTTTGAAGAAAGCCCCAGGTGTTAAAAGCCTGGGGCTTTGTTTATTTGGATACATTCTGTACAAATTTGTTAGAGGGGTGTTAGAAATCCCCGAAAGTTCCTCTGCAAACTACCAGCAGATGGCATAGATTGGTATAATCATGCAGCATTCCTGAACGTGAGTGCAGGTTTGTATTGTCTCTCGGAGGTGTCTGTGAATTCTAACCGAAATCGTTCAACTATTTTTTACCTGATTTTGTTTGCCATCATCATCTTCCTGGTCATTTACAGTTTCCAAAATACTTCAACGCAAGAAGTGATTGGAATTAACCAGGTAGCTGCGGATGTTCAGGCCGGCAAAGTGAGCCGTATTGTAGAAGATGATAACCGTTTGCGCGTGATCTATACCGGCGATAAGGAGATCGAGCGCATCTCTCATAAAGAGTCCACTTCCACTGTGGTGGAGCAGTTGAAGGAATTAGGGGTAACTACTGATCAGCTTGCTTTCCAAAAAGTGCAGATCGAGATTAAACCGCCCAGCGCCTGGCTTGGCCTCGTAACCGCCCTGGGATATATTATGCCGTTCCTGATCCTGGGAGGTGTGTTCTGGTTTGTTTTCAGGCAGGCGCAGGGCAATAATAATGCCGCGATGTCTTTTGGCAAGTCGCGCGCCCGTATGTTTTCAGGCGATCAACCCACCGTCACTTTTGAAGACGTGGCCGGCGAGGAAGAAGCTAAGGAAGAACTGAAAGAAGTGGTTGAGTTTCTGCGTGAACCAGAGAAGTTCATTTCCTTAGGCGCGCGCATTCCGAAAGGGGTGCTGTTGGTGGGCCCGCCAGGAACGGGCAAGACGCTCTTAGCCAAAGCGGTTTCAGGTGAGGCTGGTGTGCCTTTCTTTTCGATTTCTGGCTCTGAGTTTGTCGAGATGTTCGTGGGCGTGGGCGCCTCGCGTGTGCGCGACTTGTTTGACCAGGCCAAGCGCCACAGCCCTTGTATCGTTTTTGTGGATGAGATTGATGCGGTCGGTCGCCAGCGCGGCGCTGGACTGGGCGGCTCACATGATGAGCGCGAACAGACCCTTAACCAGATGTTGGTCGAGATGGATGGGTTTGATACGGATACAAATGTCATCATCATGGCGGCGACCAACCGCCCGGATATCCTTGACCCGGCCTTGCTCCGCCCTGGTCGTTTTGATCGGCGCGTGGTTTTAGACCGGCCCGATATTAAGGGACGCGAAGCCATCCTCAAAGTCCATGTCAAGGGGAAGCCCTTAGCCCCCGATGTAGACCTGGGTGTTTTGGCGCGTTCGACCCCTGGCTTTGTGGGCGCCGATCTGGAGAACCTGGTGAACGAAGGTGCAATTCTGGCCGCGCGCCGCAACCGCAAGAGCATTGGGCAAAGTGAGTTGGAAGAAGCAATTGAGCGTGTCATTGCCGGCCCGGAGCGTAAGAGCCGCTTGATCAGCGCCGAAGAGAAGCGGATTGTTGCTTATCACGAGGCTGGTCATGCTGTCGTTGCCAGCGCCCTGCCCAACTGCGACCCGGTTCATAAAGTGTCTATTATTGCCCGTGGGATGGCTGGCGGGTATACGATGGCGCTTCCCAAAGAAGATCGCACCCTGGTGGGGCGCAATAAAATTCTTGAAGATATGGCTTTTGCTCTGGGCGGGCGCGCCGCAGAAGAACTGGTCTTCGACGATATTACCTCTGGCGCATCCAACGATCTGGAGCAAATTACCCGCATGGCGCGTTCAATGGTGACCCGGCTTGGCATGAGCAATGCCCTGGGCCCCATGGTCTATGGGCAAAAGGAAGAACTGATCTTTTTGGGGCGCGAAATCTCTGAGCAGCGCGATTATTCCGATCAAGTTGCGCAGCAGATTGACGCCGAAGTCCGCCGCCTGGTAGACGATGCCCATCAAAACGCGCTGAGTATTTTGCGTCAATACCGTGATAAATTGGACGCGGTCGCGGCGAAATTGCTGGAAGTGGAGACGATGAGCCGAGAAGAATTTGAGGCCATCTTCCCTCCCCCGGTTCACAAGCGCGGTGGTACGCCCTTGCCCCAAAGCGTTAACTAACCGTTTTTTGCAGAGATAATTCGCGAAGAGACGTGAAACGTAAAGTTTGGTGATGCGTTTCACGTCTTCTGTTTTTCTTGCCCTGTTGGTGAGGTAAAATATCTGCTAAGATGTCTACGCCCCTTTTTTATACTCTCACTCTCTTACGCCATGGCGAATCAGAAGGCAATGCTGCTGGAGTGATCCAGGGCCAAAGCGATCACCCCTTGACGGATAAGGGTCGTCAGCAAGCGCAAGCTTTGGCCGACCGCTGGAAAGCCCAGGGGATTGGCTTTGACTGGGTGATCGCCAGCCCTTTGCGCCGGGCGCGTGAGACGGCCGAGATTGTTGCCGCGACTTTGGGAATGCCTGTGATGCTTGATCCGACCTGGCTCGAACGGGGTTTTGGGGCGGGCGAAGGTCTCAATCCAGATGATATTCGCCAGCAAAACCCAGAGGTTGATTTTTATCATCCTTACCAGGCAGTGGCCGAGGGCGGAGAGAGCAGTGTCGAGGTTTACCAGCGCGCTTTGAATGGTCTGATGGGGATTATGCACCGCCCGGCCGGGCGTTATTTGATCGTTTCACATGGCGCGATGTTGAACATGATGAATTTTGCCATGATAGGGATAGCGCCTCAGGGTCACTATAACAGCCCTCGTTTTCGTTTTGGGAACACCGCTTATGCCCAATGGCGTTACAATACATCAACCCGCCAGTGGTATCTGTTGAGCTTTGTCAACCCTGAAGATTGGGCCGTGGTTGACAATTCGCAAGAAGCGGGGAATGGTTGATGAGCAGAAAACAGGAGTTTTATGCAGCGCGATTCTGAGAAACTGAACATATTGTCGTTTGGCGCCGGCGCGATTGGCGCCTATATTGGCGGAAGCCTGGCGCTCAAAGGACATCATATTGTCTTTATCGAACGTCCTGATGTCGCGGAATATATCCGCGCCAATGGCTTACACGTCACCCACGATTCGCCGGCGCAGGGTAGTGTGAGGTTGGATGCGCCGGCCGCGGCGTTTGATATCGTCCCCTCGGTTGAAGATGCTTTGTCCTTTGGCCCATTTGATGTTGGCTTGTTCGCCCTCAAATCTTTTGATACACGCCCGGCGCTTCACCCGCTGCGCGCCCACCGCGGGGCGCTTCCGCCGCTTCTTTGCCTCTCGAACGGGGTAGACAATGAGCCTGTCATTGCGGAAGTCTTAGGGGCTGACAAGGTGATCTATGGGACGGTGACGACGGCGATCGGCCGCCGCGCGGCAGGGGATATTATCGTAGAAAAATTGCGCGGGGTTGGAGTGGCTGATGCGCATCCATTCTCGCGCCGCCTGGCGGCCGCGATGAGCGAAGCAGGCTTAAATGCACGTCTCTACACCGAGCCGGCGGCGATGAAATGGTCGAAGATGCTCACCAACTTGTTAGCGAACTCCACCTCAGCCATTTTGGATATGACCCCGGCTGAAATTTTTGCCCATCCGGGCCTCTATCGTTTAGAAGTGGAACAACTGCGCGAGGCCTTGCGCGTGATGGCGAAATTGGAAATTGGGGTGGTAGATTTGCCCAAAACGCCGGTGCGGATGCTGGCGCTCGGCGTCAAGATGTCTCCAGTGGTGTCGCGCCCTTTGTTGGCGCGCGCGGTGGGGGGCGGACGTGGAGCCAAGATGCCCTCTTTTCATATTGATCTTTACGCCGGGCGCGGCCAATCTGAGGTGCGCTATCTGAATGGGGCGGTCGTGCGTCATGGCGAAAAAGTGAAGATCGCCACGCCCGTCAACCGTTTATTGACTGAAACACTCCTTGCTCTGACCGCCAAAGAGATTCCGCTTGAAACGTATGCTCATCAACCGGAAAAATTGCTGGCTAAGTTAGAATTGACTTAACGCGTTTTTATTGAGGAATGTTTTTATGGAAGCAATTCGCCTTCTTGCCACATTGCTGCCCCTCTCTTTGACTTCGGGTATCAATTTATATGCGACCGTTTTTGTGATTGGGATTACCGTTCGCATGGGATGGGTGGAGAATCCTCCGGTGGGCTTCGAAGCTTTTGGGGCCTGGCCGGTCATTGTGATCGCCGGGGTGATGTATGTGATTGAATTCCTGGCCGATAAAATCCAGTTTGTGGATAATATCTGGGATGTTGTCCACACCTTTATCCGCCCAATCGGCGCCGCCATTTTGGGCCTGGCGGTTTTTAGTGGGGTTAATCCAATGTGGATGATCATCGGCGCGCTATTCGCCGGAGGCATCGCGCTGGTCTCGCATGGCGGCAAGGCTACCGCCCGCCTGGCGACGAATGTCGTTTCGCCTATGGAGAATGTCAGCAATATTACGATCAGCCTGGCTGAAGACGCAGTGGTGGGGGTGATGGCCTTCCTGGCGCTGCGTTATCCCTACCTGGGCGCCGGGTTGGCGCTGCTGGCGCTCCTGCTCATTGTGTTGGTCGCGCCTCCCATGCTGCGCTGGGTGGGCTTCACCTTATCCGCATTGTTCCACTGGTTCAAACATTTGGGCCGAAAAATGATCGGCGCTGTTCCTCCCTCGGACGAACTGCCTCCCGCCCATCAAACCTTATTGGGCGGGAAACTTCCACTTGTGGTTGTGTCTGGGAAGGCGCAAAATGTGCGCGGGGTCAGCGGCTACTCAGGGTATGCGGGAGTCTCAGGAGATGCGTTTGCCTTTACGTTTGAGAAGTGGTGGAAACACCAACTTTGGCAGGTGAAATTGGATCAGGTGAAGCACGTGTATGTACGCAGCCAGATGTTGGTTGATGTATTGGAAATTCACTACCAGGAACGCGAGCAGCTTCGCGTGGCGCGTTTTGTGTTTCTTCGCGATCGCGCCCCGTTGGTTGAGCAGCTGGCAGTCGCCCTCCAAAAAGAGATGTGAGACTATTCACCTGGGCTGATCACCCCATAGAATAGCGGCAAACGTTCGACGGGTGCATCGCTCCAGGTGTGAGCGGCTGACAACTGCGCTTCTGCCTGGGCCAGGCGGGATGGATCGTCGGCATGGATGGTAAAGAGCGGCTGGCCTTTTTCAATCCAGTCGCCCACTTTGCAATGAATGACAATTCCTACCGCATGGTTAATGGCGTCGCCTTTGCGCGCCCGCCCGGCCCCTAAAAGCACGGCGGTCTCTCCGACAGCCTGGGCATGAATCCCTTGAATGCAGCCGGCGCGCGGCGCGGAGATGGTCTTTACCAGCCTGGCCGCCGGCAGGCGCGAGGGATCCTCGATAGCCTTTACCTCGCCACCCTGGGTCTGAACCAACTGGTGGAATTTTTCCCAGGCGCGTCCAGAAAAAATGGCCTTGGCCGCCATTTCTTGCGCAGCGCTCATTTCGGGCGCTTTGCCCCCAAGCACCAGCATGTGTCCCGCGATGGTCAGGCAGTGCTGGTAAAAATCAGCGCCGACTTCGCGGCCAATTTTCTCGTCTGCCGGCGACGATAACTTCAATGTGGCAATCGCTTCTTTGACCTCCAGCGCGTTTCCAACCGCGTATCCCAGGGGTTGGTTCATATCCGCCAGCAGCGCCACGGCTTTACGTCCCGCCAGGTGGGCAATTTCTGTCATCAAGATCGCCAGTTGGCGCGCTTCGTCCAATGTGTGCATGAACGCGCCTGAACCCCACTTGACATCCAAAACAATGGCTTGCGCGCCCGCCGCCAGCTTTTTGCTCATGATGGAAGATGCAATTAAGGGGATCGCCTCGATAGTTCCAGTCACATCGCGCAGCGCATAGAGTTTGCCATCGGCTGGCGCAAGGTCTGCCGATTGCCCCGTCAGCACCAGGCCGATCTGCGCCAACTGGCGCAGAAATTCCTGCGTGGAGAGGTTGACGCGATAGCCGGGGATGGATTCGAGCTTGTCAATCGTTCCACCTGAAAATCCCAGTCCCCGGCCCGACATTTTCCCGACCGGCAGGCCGCAGGCGGCCACGGTTGGCTCAACCACCAGGGTGGTCTTGTCGCCGACGCCGCCGGTGGAATGTTTATCTACTGCCAGGGGGACGACACTCGACAGATCGAGCAAATCGCCCGAGTGAGCCATCGCTAAAGTAAGGTCTGTCGTTTCGCGCGGCGTCATCCCGCGCAGCAAAATGGCCATTGCCAGGGCCGACGCCTGGTAATCGGGAATATCTCCTCGGGTGTAGGCCTGGATAAAATACCCAATTTCCTCATTACTGAGCGCCTGTCCGTCACGTTTTTTGATAATGATATCTACTGCACGCATAAGCAGCTCCTGACCCGCATCAAGCGGAAATATAGCGCATTCTAAAGCATTCTGCATTATAATCTATATAGTAGAGCCAATTAACATTCAGGAGGATGTTATGCCGGAGATCAAACTTGCCAAAGCGTATGAACGGGCGGCTGATGAAAAGCTGACCCCAGTGATTTTATATACTCAAAATGCGTTTGTACGTGGAGATGCCGTTTGTAAGGAGAATATTCGTGTAAGCACCTGGCTGCGAACCGCTGCCATGCCCGAATTTGTGGCCTTGTTTAATGCCCAAATGCTTGTGTTTGGCGGCGGCGCGCCTCAGTCATCTTCGTTTAACGAATTGTTGGTGCCTTCTGCGGTGGTTATTGCTTACCACATGGTGCCGCCTGCCAAAGACCAACTTGACTACGATGAGCGCGAGCCAAATCGTAAGTTGGAACCTTGCACGCTTTTGGTAGGCACGTTTCGTATTCAAGGCTTTATGCGCATTTCGGTACAACTGACCATTGGGAAAAGCCTTGAGGTTGGCCGCACCTCTTTCCTGTCATTGTATGATGCTGAAGTATCGAATCCGGGGCTGCCCAACTTGGGTGTGATGCGAGTGCCTATGCTGCTCTTCCGCCCGACGTTGGTGTCTTACGGAATGAGAACTTCGTAGATTGGGAGGCGGAGGGGGCAAGTGCTGTGAAGGGCTGCAGGTCGCCTGTTCAGCAGAGGAGCGATTTCACCTGAGACCAAATCTCATCGAACATCGCGGCTGTCAGGCGACCAGTCTGAGTGTTTTGCCGGCTCGGATGGTAAGAGGCAACCAGGCGCGGCCGGTCAGGGCCGAGCAAGTATTGCGCGCCGTGGGCAAAGATCAGGGTAGATGGCGCAAGGATCGGAGCGGGCCCGGCCTTGTGCGAAGTGGATTGGTAATATTGCAGCACACTGTCAAAAGCGATTTTCCCTAAAGCAACGATCACTTGCACACGGTTGAGCAGCGAGATTTCTTGGGCCAGGTAGGGCCGGCAGTTGGCCAGCTCGGCGGGGGTAGGTTTGTTCTCTGGCGGGGCGCAGCGGCACGAGGCAGTAATATACATATCCTGGAGGCTTAAGCCATCATTACGATGGCTGGCGTGGGGCTGGTTGGCGAATCCGGCGCGATAAAGGGCCGGGTAGAGAAAATCGCCTGAACTATCGCCGGTAAAATTGCGCCCGGTGCGGTTGGAGCCGTGCGCGCCCGGCGCAAGCCCAATCACCAACACGCGCCCCGCCGGGTCGCCAAACCCAGGCACCGGTTTGCCCCAATATTCCCAATCCTGATAGGCGCGCCGCTTTTCGCTGGCCACCTTTTCACGCCATTCAACCAGGCGGGGGCAGCGGCGGCAGGCTATCAGCGTGGCGTTGAGTTCAGCGAAAGTGGTCAATGCTTCTCGTTCAAATAATCAACATCGCGTCGCCAAAAGAATAAAACCGGTAGCCCTCTTGCACCGCGGTTTGGTAGGCGCTCAACACCAGGCTTTTGCCGGCAAAGGCGCTGACCAGCATGAGCAAGGTGGATTTCGGCAGGTGAAAATTCGTGATCATCGCATCCACGATTTGGTACTGATAGCCAGGCAGGATGAAGAGATCCGTTGGCCCAGTGAGCGGGGACAACCGGCCATCCCGCGCCGCGCTTTCCAGTGTACGCACCGAGGTCGTGCCGACCGCGATCACGCGCCCGCCGCTGGACTTGGCCTGGTTGACCAGCGCGGCGGTTTCGGGCGGTATTTGCCGCCATTCGGTGTGCATAACATGTTCGGTGGGCGACTCTTCGGTGACGGGCGCAAAGGTGTCGAGGCCAACATGCAGTGTAACCGCGGCAAAACCAATCCCCTGGGCCTTCAGAGTTTCAATCAGGCGGGGGGTAAAATGCAAACCAGCCGTGGGCGCAGCCGCAGAACCGGGCTGGCGGGCGTAAACGGTCTGGTAGCGTTCTGGATCATCGAGTGGAGTGTGAATGTAAGGCGGCAGAGGGGTGTGGCCGAGGCGCGCCAGGTGACTTTCAATAGATTCGGTGAAGTGTATCTGCCGGCGTGATCCCTCCAGAACAGCAGTCACCTCTGCTTCCAGGCCATCTTCGAGCCGCAGGCGCTTGCCCTCCGTTATCCTTTTCCCGCCGACCAGCGCCTCCCAGGTCTCGCCATTTGCCTCGCTGCTGACGCGCTGTAAAAGCAACAGTTCGACCTTTCCGCCGGAAGGCTTCGTGGCATAGAGACGGGCTGGGATCACGCGGGTTTCATTGACAATCAACAGGTCGCCGCGGCGCAGGTAATGGCCCAACTGGTGAAAGACATTGTGCTCAATATGGCCGGTGCGGCGATTTAAAACAAAAAGCCGCGACGAATCGCGCGGCTCAAGCGGGGTTTGCGCAATCGCTTCGGGAGGAAGGGAGTAATCGAAATCAGATGTTTTCACGAAAGACTGTAATTTTTGGGCAAGAGAAGACAAATCGTCGCGCCGTTTTCTCCGCTCTCTTGTCGGCGAAACTGCCCGCCGTGCAGTTGGACGATTGTATGGCCGATATAGCCATACATATCAATATCAATTTGTGAGGGCGCTTTCGAAAGCTGCCCCTGGCTGGTTATGGTGAGAACCAGCCAGCCTGGCTCTTCGCTTACCAGAATGAAAATTTGAGCTGGCTTTTGAACGAACTCCAGCACACAGGCGAAAATGGCAACGAGCGCTTGCTGAAACTGCGCTTCGTCTACCTGGATAGATGGAGTGTTGGCCTGGTTTTCAACACGAAACTGCACCGTTTGATCGGGGCGAAGCTTTTTCCATTGGGCCAGGGCTTGATCCACTACCAGCGAGATGGATGTCATCGCCAGACTGAGAACCTTTTCCTTGGCGATCAGACGAGCAATGTCTACCAGATTGCTCACCAGGGTGAAAGCATAAACGCCGTTTTGATAAACGGTGTTCAGGTCTTCTCTTTGAAAATCGGTTAAAGGGCCATCTTGCCCTTTGAGCATGATCTTAGAAAATCCCATAATCCGATTGAATGGAGATCGGAGATCATGCGCATAGTGAGAGATAAATTCGACAAGATCAATTTGGGTAGGAAATTGCATAGAAGGCATGAAAAGACTCCGGAATAGGTTTAAAGCAATCTCTGTTGTCCATTTTCAACATAGGTTAGCCCCAAATGTTCATAAGCCAATTTGGTAGCCACGCGCCCTTGCGAGGTGCGCTCTAAAAAACCTAGTTGCAGCAAATAAGGTTCAACCACGTCCATAATTGTATCTTGCTCTTCACTGACCGAGGCTGCAATCGTGCTTAAACCAACTGGGCCGCCGCGATATTTTTCAATGATCGTTTTTAACACACGCACGTCCATTTCGTCCAGCCCCAACCGATCTACGTTCAACAGATCTAATGCTTGTTGGGCGACAGTACGCGTGATGACACCGTTGGCGCGCACCTGGGCGTAATCGCGCACCCGGCGCAGCAAGCGCAGCGCCACGCGAGGCGTGCCGCGCCCACGGCGTGCGATTTCCTCAATGCCCTCGGTTTCCGCTTTGGCAGCGAAAACCCCTACCGCGCGCTGTACAATTTGCCGCATTGCTTCGGGCTCGTAGTAATCGAGATGATAGACTGCCCCAAAGCGCGCCCGCAGCGGGGCGGTTAAAAGCGCCATGCGGGTGGTTGCGCCGATGACGCTGAAGCGCGGCAGCTTGAGGCGGATTGAGCGTGCAGAAGGGCCTTTGCCGATCACAATATCAAGGGCAAAATCCTCCATTGCCGGGTAAAGCACCTCTTCCACCACCCGTCCCAGGCGATGAACTTCGTCAATGAACAAAATATCACCCGCGCGCAGATTGGTCAAAATTGCGGCCAAATCGCCGGCGCGTTCAATCGCCGGCCCGGCAGTGATTTTGATATTGACGCCCATTTCGTTGGCAAGGACATGCGCCAGGGTGGTTTTACCCAAACCTGGCGGCCCATAAAATAGCACATGATCCAAAGCTTCGCCGCGTTGTTTGGCAGCCGCGATCAGAATGCTCAGGTTTTCCTTAACCCGCTCCTGGCCAATCAGATCTTTGAGCTTTTGCGGGCGAATGGACTGATCGAGCTTGCCATCTTCGGGCTGTGGTTCAGGGTTGACGAGACGGGGCTTGGTGGGTTCGGTAGTCATTGAAATGAATATCGAGTGAACAGTATAATTGGTAAGCGTACTATAGCACGGTCAGAGAATAGCGTCAATGATGTGGCTTCTTATCATAAATTGTAAAGTGTGAAATCGAAATCCCGGCTATAATTACCGTAAATTTTCCCTGGAGGTTTTCATGTCGAACGTATATGCGTCAAAACATCCTTTGGTAGCTCACAAGTTGAGCCTGCTGCGCGATGTCTCTACTGAACCGAAAAGATTTCGCGAATTGGTGCGTGAGATTGCAGCTTTGCTCACTTATGAAGCGACGGCTGATTTAAGTTTGCAACCGATAACGGTGCAGACGCCGCTGGCAACCACGACCGGCTCCGAATTGCAAGCCAGGATTGGTCTGGTGCCCATTCTACGCGCTGGCCTGGGCATGGTCGAGGGGGTCTGGGAATTAATGCCCTCGGCTGAGGTGTGGCATATTGGTTTGTATCGCGACGAGCGAACCTTGAAACCGGTGCAATATTATAATAAACTGCCGGTTGAACCGACCGTGACGGTGTGCCTGATCTTAGACCCCATGTTGGCGACTGGCGGATCGGCGGTGGCTACCGTGGACATTTTGAAAAAATGGGGAGCAAAAACCATCAAATTTGTCGGCGTGATTGGCGCGCCGGAAGGGATTGCTGCTTTGCATAGATCGCATCCTGATGTGCCGATTCACCTGGGCGCGATTGATGATCGCTTGAATGAGCATGGCTACATTGTCCCTGGCCTGGGCGATGCCGGCGACCGCCAGTTTGGCACAGGCTAAACGCTGGATTTCAGGCCGTCTTCAGCCCGATCACCTGGTAAAGCCGTTCGAAGTCGAAGAGTTTGTTTAGCCGCGCTTGAAATGGTTTCAGCTTGGCCGAACGCCCCAAACGCGTCTTGCCGAACACATGCTCCATGGCTTCGACGGCTTCAAGGGTATTGGAGTGAACCTTTACAGCGATTGACATTTTTTTCGCAGTGCGAGAGAATCACAGCTATGAGCGTTCTCTTAGCTGCCCAACAACTGCAAACCTACCGCGCCGTCACCTTCCGCCTCCGCCCCGCCGACCGCCTCGCCAGCCGTGAGCAGGCTGTGGCGTATGTCAATGAGCGCGGTTTCCTCTATTTTTGGCCGATCAGCGGGATATTAATGCCCAGTCTGTGGAGCGCGGTGGCTGGCGACCGTCCGGTGGCCGATCAGCATGACGACCCCGGCCATGTGACCTGGGGGTGGAAGGATTCGCTGCTTGGCAGCCGCGCCTGGTATTATGCCAAAGTGCTGCGCAAAAAGGCAACGATGATCGCCCTGCCCATGGCGGCGTATTTTTATGCGCTTTCTGAAAATTATGGCGCGCCCGAAGAAGATTACCTGACCCTTTATGAACAAGGCCGCTTGACTTTGGAAGCCCGGACAATCTACGAAGTTCTTTTGCGCGAGGGCCCGTTGGATACTATCGCCTTGCGCCGCGCGGCCCGCATGGCGAGCGCCGAGAGCGACGGACGCTTTAATAAAGCGTTGACTGACCTGCAAGCCGATTTCAAGCTAACGCCGGTGGGGGTGGCTAAAGCCGGCGCATGGAATTACGCTTTTGTGTACGATCTGACGCATCGCGTCTATCCCGAACTGCCCGAACAGGCGCATTTTATCAGCGAGCTTGAAGCCCGCCGGCAGTTGGCCGCCTGTTATTTGCGTTCTGTGGGCGCGCTGCAGGCGCGACACCTGGCGAAGTTGTTTGGTTGGCAGCCTGCTGAAGCCGCCAGAATTGCCGAACACTTGATTCAATCGGGCGCGGCGCGCGCCTGTCAGCTTGAAGGAGAGGCGGGCGAGTGGCTGGCTTTGGAAAATTTGTGGGGGTGAAAAGGTTGCCCGAACGCCAATCTTTAGGTATACTGAATGTGATGTTAATTTCACGTAAAAAAAGGGGCAAAGGTGTACGTTCGTTGGCTGGCTTGGATTTTTCTTGGCCGCGAGGCGGACGAGCTGTCCAGAGGATGGGGGTGGGTTGGCTGGCGTCTCAGGTGGGCGACGCTTGTGTATTTGGGCTGCCTGGCGTTATCAAGCAGTTGTAATTCCCTTTCTTTGGCCTCAAATTCGTCGTCCTCTGCAGTAGATCCTGTCAGCCCTGCTGCGCCTTTTTCCACGCCAGAGGATAAAGTTCAAATCATCGATCAGTGGGGCCAGCAGGTTTGTCCGGTTGTTGTAATTCCACACAAAGGGCCGCTGATCCAGCGGCAAGAGAAGATGGTCGGCTCTGAGAAGCAGGTGGTCGAGGCATGGCTTGAAGTGGACCAGACCTATACATTGGCAAAAGGCTCTGCTTTGATTATTCCACAGGGGAGTGAAGCGCGGCTGCAAACACACAACGGCAGTTTAATGACTTTATCTCCCGCTTACCCAGGGACGGGCGAGGCGCGGGTTGATGAATGGAATGGCGCGCAAAATCGGATCACTCTTCTGCGCGGCGCCATACATGTACAAGAAAACGATGCGCCTTTTTGCCAGGTGCAAGTGGTCGTGATGTCGGTGTTGGCGCAGGGCGGGAACGCCAATTATGTCGCTCAGGTTCCGGCCGGCGCGGTGGAAACGCGCCGCGCGCAATTGGTTAACCTGGGCGATAGCCCAATCGAATTGTTCAGTATTGCCGATCAACAAAAACCGCTTCGCATTCTGCCGCCGCAGCAGGCGGTGAGTGTTTTGGGCCAGGATGTGCGTGAGTTAAGCCTCACGCCGGCGCGCCCAGAGGAAGAGTTCGCTGATTCTCAAGAGTTTCCCCTGGCATTTGATCAGTTGATCTTGCAGCGGATCGCGGATGGTTTGGATATCACCGGCGAGGTGAATGTAGACGATCTGGCAGGGACCAATGCTCGTCCTGCTGATCCTGCCCACATGAGCGATTCCTGGTACCAGCAGGCTTGTCGCCTGGCGCTGCGAACGCGCCAGGGAGAGGTCAGCGTTCGATATCCCGACCAATCGCCGCTTACTGCCTCCGCATCCGAAGCTTCTATGCTGACGCCGGGAACCGAACTGACTTTGACTGACCCGGCGGAAGCTGAAATCTATGCGGATGGCGGCGGCTTGATCCGCCTGTACAGCCGGCCAGGCGAAGCGGCTGTCCTGCAGATGATGCAAGGCAAAGAGTATCCCTACCTGCAACTGCTGCAAGGCGCAGCCTATATTTTGATCGCCGGCGCGCAAGAAAAATGCCCCGTGGTGGTCAATGCAGTCGGTTTCCCACTCAGAGCCAAAAATGCTGGCCCGGCGGCGAAAACAGCTTACGCCCTCTATGTCCCGCCGCAGGTCAGCCCAACCCGGCCGGCGCAACTGATCTCTTTTGTGGGAGAACTCACCCTGCCAGAGGGAACGTCACTCTTAATCCACCGGAATAGTTCGTTGAAACCCTTCTTGAGCGCGAGCGGGCTGATTGTCCAAGAATGCCAGGCGCTCCCCTTGGATCGCTGTGATCTGCTTGAAGTTGCGCCTTGTCTGGTTGCGGGCGGAAGCGCAGCGAGCTGCCAGCTTAAGCCTGGGCCAGTCCGTTCGCAAAGATGGATTGGGGCGCTGCGCGGGGTGAGCCTGGTCTTTTTGAAAGATCACCCGATCATTCCCCTGACCGGCATCGTTTTAATCTACCTGGCGATGCTGCTGGCTTTGGGGTCTTCCTTTGCGCGTGCGCGCTCGGTTGGGTGGCGCATCATTCTCCTCTTGGTATACATTTTTTCACCCCTTTATTGTGTGCTGATGTTCTTTCCTTTGGCGCTTGGGATTGTTCTGCCGTCGGCGTTATTTTGGATCGTGTTTGCCGGCCTGGCGCTTTTGCTTGGCCCTCTGGCCGTGGTGTTCGGCGGCGGAACCTGGTTTTTCGACCGTTTTGGCAAAATAACAAACGCGGCGCAGCCGGCGCTTTACCATTGGATCATTCAAGCGCCTTATTATCCCCTCGCCCGCTTGCAATGGTTTGTGGATTGGATGGCTGACTTGCTGCTTGGCAATTTGGCGCGTTGGATGATCGTTTTAGCGCCCGCGCTGCACGATTCAGAGCCGCTCTTTTGGTTAATGGGCGCCTTTTTCAAATTTTGGCGCCGGGATGGCGATGTTGCTTTTTGGTTGATGATTATTGCTCACCAGCAGCTATCGCCGCGCTTGGGCGATCAGGCGATTGGCAAACTGGGCGCGGCGCGCCGCTATCAGGATTTATACCTGATCACACAAGATTTGGGGTTGAATGGTCGTTTGCGCATGACCGCCGCAGATGTCCTGGCGCAAGGGGGACGAAGCGGCCTGGCAATGCGCGCCTACCTCACTTTGACCAATGAAACGACGTTAGACGCCGAGACGCGTCTGCGCGCGGCCGAACAGTTTCTCGAAGTGGAAAACCGGAAAAAGAAGCGATGAAATCGCAGGCGGCGGAGGCGCTGCGCAAATTAATGCGCCAATATTGTAAAACGCCCGGAGATGAGGGATTTAAGGCGGCGATGCGTTTGAGCAAACTGGGCCCGGATCCTGAGGCGGAAGAAATCCTGAATAATATCCGGCAAAATGGCGCGACCCTTGAGCTGCGCATCATGGCTGCTGCAATTTTAGGGATGTTTTCTACCCCTGAACGGGTAAAGAAGGCTTCCGAAACTTTACAAAGCGCCGCGCTCCAAAAAAACGATCAAAACTTGCCCGAGCTGCGCTTATTGGCTGTGTGGCAGTTGGGCGTGATTGGAGAAATGGAGACATTGGGCTTATTGGCCGGCGATGCCAAGATAGGGCGGATGGTGCAAATTGCAGCCATCAAATCGTTAGAACGCTTGGGGCAGGTGGATGCGGCTGCGCAGTATTGGATTCTGTTGGCGCAGCAAAAAGGCGGCGATGCCACTCTGGCCGATCGAGTTGAAGCGGCGCTGGCAGCGGGTTATTTGGAGCATCCCAGGGCGCGCCAGGTTTTATTGACGCTTGGGCGCAAAGTGACCGCCGAAACAGCAAGAGAGTGTTACCAGGCAGCCGACGCCTTATATTACCTGGGCTATTATGCCGATGCGCTCTCGTTATATTTGAATTTGGCTGCTGCGTGGCATGGCAATGCGGAGATTGCCAAAGCGGCGCGAGCGGCTTTGCGCCGCAGACCTTTGGAAGGCTGAAAATCGGTTAAAATCAGGCTATGAACACAAAACATTCTTCTCAAATTTCTCGCTTATGGTGGTTATTGGGTGTCTTGTCTCTGGCTGCACTGGCTTGTGGGGTTAGCGGCGAAGTTGATTCCGCCCGCGCTACAGTGCAGAGCGCGTCCGCATCTGCTCGCAGTGTCCTGGCCACTGTGCAGGCGTTTGCCACACAGCAGGCCCCGCTGTTAGAAACAGCCATTGTGATGGCGACCGAACAAGGCCCTGAAATGCTTGAAACTGCCCAGGCGGCGGCCACTCAGGTGGCTTTTGGTCAGAGGCCGGCGGATATTCCCATGGTAGATCAGGCCACGGTGGATGGCCTGGTGGTCTCAAATGTGCTGGTTTCGTATCGCACCAGCCAGGCTTATGCAGACGTGGTCGCGTTTTATAAAACCAGCATGTCGGTCAATCAATGGAGCGCCATCAGCGGCGAGCGCGTTGAAACGGACGCTGAGACAGTGATCCGTTATGAAAAAGGCGACCGGGTGGCGACATTGACGGTGACGCCGCAGGATGCCAAAACAATCGTGTTGATCGTGATCCAGACGAAATAAGGCCCGCCGCCCCCTGGCAATGATGCGCGCAAGGGCATCATTGCGCCTTGCGCGAAGAATTCTCCCGCGGCCTGGCTACAAAGAGGAATGCAGGCGCGCCGCAATTTCGCGCAGTTGGATCGGACTGATGGGCTTGAGCAGGACAATATCCGCCTGGTCGCTCAATTCATCGGCTTGTCGCGCGTCAGCGGTCGCCAGGATGACAGGCACTTTTGCCAGGCGTTCGTCAGCGCGAATTTTGATTAAGATGGTTTTGCCAGATACATCCGGCAGGTGCAAATCCAGCACAATCAACGCCGGAAGGACTTGCTCAAGCCGCTTCAGGGCTGCCGGCCCATCCCTTAGCACTTCAACCGAGAAATCATGTTGCAAGGTAATAGAAAAAATTTGTCCGAGTTGAGGATCGTCTTCGATGATCAACGTTAAAGGTTTGGTCATGGCTTGTTCTCCGAAGGTTTGACGATTGGCAGCAAGATCGTGAAAATGCTGCCCTGTCCCACGGTGCTTTTGAGGCTGATCTGGCCGTTCATTAAATCCACCAATTGTTTGGTGATTGAAAGCCCCAGCCCGGCCCCTGGGTTCTCGCGCGTAATGGCATTATCTACCTGGCGAAAAGGCTCGAAAATGTAGTTTTGCGCCTCTTCAGGAATGCCATTGCCCGTATCTGAGACTTGCATCATCCAGTGGTTTGCATCACGGCGGGAAAGGGTGATTCGTACTTCTCCTTGCTGGGTATATTTAATGGCGTTTCCGACCAGGTTAATCAAAATTTGTTGCAGACGGCGTTCATCCCCGAACAAAGCCTCAGGCAGATCGGCCTCTGCCTGGGCGATCAGGGCCAGGCCCTTGTGTTTGGCCAGCACATCCATGCTGGTTTCGACTTTCTTGAGGACCGCGTGAGGCGAAAACCAACCCATGCGCAGCGCCAGGGTTTGCGCCTCGATCTGCGCTTCATCGAGCAGTTCATTAACCATATAACTCAGGTAATTGGTGTTTTCGATGATCTGGGCGGTGATATTCTGTTGTTGAGCGGCCAATGGGCCAAAAGCGCCGTGGTGCAATAGTTCGGCGTAGCCCAAAATGCCGCCCAGCGGCGTGCGCAGTTCGTGGCTCACCTTTGCCAACAACTGGCTTTTCAAGCGGCTGGCCTCCAACGCCTGATCGCGGGCGAGGGCCAAAGCCTCCTCCGCCTCTTTGCGCTGCGTGATATCCTCTTTGACGGCGACATAGTGGGTGATCACGCCGTCGGCGTCTTTAATCGGTGAAATCGAAGCCGATTCCCAATACAATTCCCCATTTTTCTTCCGGTTGCAAAACTCGCCGCGCCATTCAAGCCCCGCGTGGAGACTTTCCCATAATTCGCGATGAACTCTGGCTGGCGTTTGGTCTGTTTTAAGAATACGCGGATTTCGCCCCAAGACTTCTTCCGGCGTGTAGCCAGTGACCTGCGTGAATTTGGGATTGATATATTCGATCTCCCCCTGGGTATTGGTAATGATAATCGAGGTCGGGCTGCTCTCGACGGCGCGGGAAAGCTGCCTCAATTGCTCATCGGCTTGTCGCTTGGCGCTGATATCCTGGATGACCCACAAAACGCCATCCTCTGGGTTGCGCGCGTTGATCGTCTGCCCGACAATATTTCCCCACAAATGCGTTCCGTTTTTGTGCTGCAGTTGCGCTTCCATGGCCGCCGCGCCTTCGCTGGATAGCTGCGCTTCCATGATCGCCGCAAAGCGCTCTTGGGCATTCTCCTCCGCCGGATAGATCAAAGATTGCACGCCGCGCAGTTCTTCAACCGCATAGCCCAGCATGGTAAAGAGCATTTGATTGGCCCACACAATCCCTTGATTCTTTTGAAACGCCACTACCGCAGGGATAGTATCGAGGATGATCTGCTGTTCGCGCAAAAGCTGGTCTACACGTTCCTCCACCTGTTTGCGTACTGTAACATCTTGTTTGATGGCGATGAAGCGAAAGATTTCGCCGCGCTCATTGCGCACCGGCGTAATGGTTTGCTCTTCATAGTAGATGCGGCCGTCTTTGCGCCGGTTGGTTACCTGGCCCTGCCAGACTTTCCCTGCCAGGATGGTATTCCACATCGTCTGGTAGAAAGCCGCACTGTGCCGGCCCGATTTGAGCAAACTGGAGCTCTTCCCTAGCACTTCCTCTGGGGTGTAGCCGGTGAGAGTGGTGAATGCCGGGTTGACCCATTGGATAAAGCCCTTC
>CAIQJJ010000623.1 GCA_903872065.1 uncultured Anaerolineales bacterium
AGGCCAGGGTCAACGTCCCGCCCTCGTTGCGGTACAGGCGGTTGGATTGACCATAATCATTCCCCACCGCCAGGTCTAGGTCGCCATCGCCGTCATAGTCGCCCCAGGCCACGCTGTTTGTGTAATCCCACCTATTCGACGACCAGGCCAGGGTCAGCATCCCGCCGTCATTGCGGTACAGCCGGTTGTGTTGGCCATCACCATTATTCCCCACCGCCAGGTCGAGGTCGCCGTCGCTGTCGTAGTCGCCCCAGGCCAGGCTGGTAGTGTTATCTATCTCATTCGATGACCAGGCCAGGGTCAGCGTCCCGCCGTCGTTGCGGTACAGGTTGTTAGGGCCATGATTCCCCACCACCAGGTCAATATCTCCGTCGCCATCGTAGTCGCCCCAGGCCACACTCGTGGTGGAACCCATCTCTGCCGGCCACCAGGCCAGGTTCAGCGTCCCGCCATCGTTGCGGTACAGCCGGTTGGGTTCGTAACCTGTATTTCCCACCGCCAGATCGAGATCGCCGTCGCCATCGTAGTCGCCCCAGGCCACACTCGTGGTGTTATCCGTCTCTGTCGATGACCAGGCTAAAATTAGTGTTCCTCCATCGTTGCGGTACAACCGATTAGGCTGGGGATTGTAAGAATCGCTCTCATTTCCTACTGCCAGGTCGAGGTCGCCATCGTTATCGTAGTCACCCCACGCTACGCTGGTGGTCAAATCCCGCTCCTCTGATGACCAGGCCAGGATCAGCGTCCCGCCATCGTTGCGATACAACTGGTGATAACCATCATTCCCCACGGCCAGGTCGAGGTCGCCGTCGCTGTCATAGTCGCCCCAGGCCACGCTCTGGATCCAATTCAATTCCACATCCGACCAGGCCAGAATCAGCACTCCGCCATCGTTGCGGTACAGCCGGCTATAGCCATAATTCCCCACCGCCAGGTCAAGGTCGCCATCGCCGTCATAGTCGCCCCAGGCCAGGCTTCTGGTAGTAGAATCCGTCTCATCCGCGGACCAGATGAGGGTGAATGTCCCGCTATCGTTGCGGTACAGCCGGTTGGGTTGGCCTTCACTATTTCCCACAGCCAAGTCGAGGTCTCCGTCGCTGTCGTAGTCGCCCCAGGCCAAACTGTTGGTGGAATCTATCTCATCTGCCGACCATGCGAGGGTGAGTGTCCCGCCGTCGTTGCGATACAGCCGGTTGGGTTGAATATCGCTTTCACTCCCATTTCCAACCGCCAGGTCGAGGTCGCCGTCGTTGTCGTAATCGCCCCAGGCCAGGCTGGTGGTGGAATCTCTCTCCGCCGATGACCAGGCTAACGTGAAAGGCTCGGCCGCGGCGCGGGCTGGAAGGGGCGGCTGCGCCGCGGCCGGGGTCTCAGCCGCCGCGGCCAAAAGCCCGCTGCCCAGGCAGAGGACGATCAGCCGCAGGATCCAGCGCAGGGAATGGAGGGGGTGATGGGTGCTTTTTGGCTCTTTGGTCTGTGGAAAAGTTTGAAGCGGTGACATATTAAGATCCTTTCTTTAGATTTGCTGCCTGGTGATCATGCTCTTCGGCTGTCCTTCGACAGGCTCAGGATGCCTGACGCCTCGGTAGGCGCGCTGAGCCTGTCGAAGCGTGAGCCTGTCGAAGCGCCATCCTTCCGGCAATCCTTCGACAAGCTCAGGATGCCTGACGCCTCGGTAGGCGCGCTGAGCTTGTCGAAGCGCCATCTTCCGGCAATCCTTCGACAAGCTCAGGATGCCTGGCGACTGTCGAAGCGCCTCCTTCCGGCAGTCCTTCGACAAGCTCAGGATGCCTGGCGGCTGAGGCGGCAATATTTCAACCCGAGGAGATGCTGGCCTGGGCGCGGGTCGGGCTGGCGCTGCGCCGGTTTGCAGAAAGCCAGGCGGAGGAAACAGGGCGCGCCTTACAAATGGCGCTGGAGGCGCTGCCGGACAACCCAGAAAATGCGGCCTGCCTGGCGCAAATGGTAAAAGAGGAGGCGCTAGGACTGCCGGTTGAACCAGGGGCTTACATCAAAGCAGTATTCGCCAGTTTGCCATCCGGCGGATGGAGACGAAATCAACGCCAGGCGCGGGCGGAGGTTGAAATCGCTTGCGCTTTTGAAGATTACTTTGCGGCGCGCTATCCTTTCGTCGTGCGACGCGTTCTCACCGCGATTCTACGACAACCCGCCTGGTTAACGAACCGCGGGGTATGGGCTATCCTGGCCCGTTCCATACTTAAATCTACGCCACAACCTTGAACCCGATCACGGTTTATCATGTTTTACAGGTGTAATTCGCAGCCATGACCACTCCACTGGCATCCATCATCATTCCAGCCTATAACCAGGCGCGTTTTCTGCCGGCTTCCATCGAGAGCACCCTGGCGCAAACCTACCCGCGCATTGAGGTGATTGTCGTAAACGACGGTTCAACGGATGATACTGCGCAAGTGCTGCGCGGCTACCAGGGTCGGGTACAAGTCTTAACGCAGCAGAATGCCGGCCTGGCCGCCGCCCGCAACGCCGGCCTGCGAGCAGCACAGGGGGAATATCTGCTGTTCCTGGACAGCGACGACTGTATCCCGGCTGAAAAACTGGAGCGGCACATCCAATTATTAGAGGCGCATCCAGAGTGGGCGTTGGTGTATTCCGCCTGGCAGCAGGTTAACGAAGACAACAGCCTCACGCTAGGCGAGATGCACCCGAATGTGCAAGGGCAGGCGCTGGAGGCTTTGCTGCTGCGGCGCTTTTTCTTTTTTGCCAGTTCGGCGGTCATCCGGCGCTCCTGCCTGGAGAAGGTCGGCGTCTTTGACGAAAACTTGCGCTGGGGCGAGGATGCTGATCTCTGGCTGCGACTGGCGCGGGCCGGCTATGCGTTTGGCTACCTGGACGAACCACTGCTGCAATACCGCGTCCATCAGGGCAGTATGACGGCGCGGGTCAGCCCGGCGCAGGTGGATTGCTGGTTGAGTGGGCTGGAAAAATTCTTTGCCGATCCACATTTGCCGGCGGAACTGCGGGCGTTGGAAGCGCAGGCTTATAGTATTTTGCGCTTCGAGACGGCCGGGCGCTATCTGCGCGCCGGGCAAAATGAGGCGGCGCAAGAGCAGTTGCGCCTGGCGTTGCAGTGTTGGATGCCAGAGGAAAACTGGTTGTTGGAATGGGCGGCCGGCACCGCCCTGGATGCGCGCAGCCTGGCGCCAGAGAAGTTGGTGGCGCAGATCTTTGAGGCCCTTTCCCTCTCAACACCGTCCTCCTCAGCAGGTTATTTCCGCCGCCTGAAGCAGCACGCCCTGGGACGCTACCACGCCGCGGCGGCTTTCGCTGCACTGCAAAGCGGGCAGCCGCAAAAAGCCCGCCCGCACATCCTCCCCGCCATCGCTGGCGATGTGCGCATCTTGAGCAACCGCGGCTTTTGGCGGCTGATCTGGCGCGCCTGGCAGGGAAGGTGAACCATGAGACATGCGCAGACGCTTAACCCCTCAGTCAGTGTGATTGTTCCAGTCTACAATGGGGCGCGCACGATACGCGCCTGCCTGGAGAGTTTGCTCGGACAGCGCTATCCATGCGAGATTATTGTGGTTGAAAACGGCAGCACCGATGACACCAGCCAACAAGTGGAACGTTACGCGGTGCGCCTGGCGCGCTGTGAACAGCGCGGCCCGGCGGCGGCGCGCAACGCGGGCATCGCTTGCAGCCAGGCTGAGGTGATCGCATTCACAGATGCAGATTGCATTGCCGATCCCGGCTGGGTGGAAGAACTGGTCAAACCTTATGCCGAGGCCGAAGTGGGCGGGGTGGGCGGCGAAATCCGCGCCTATACCGACGGCGAGCGCAGCGAGGTGGAACGCTTCTCAGAGGAACATGCGCCGCTGGTCAATTATTTCAGCGGGCCGGGCGAGTTCTTGCCCCATCTGTATACTGCCAACGCCTCCTACCGGCGCGACCTGCTCAACCAGGTGGGTGGGTTCAATCCCGGGATGTTAACCGGCGAGGATGTAGACCTCTCATGGCGTGTGCAGTTGAAAACAGGCGCAAAGGTGGTCTATGCGCCGCAAGCGGTGGTCTATCATCACCATCGCGCCAGCCGCGCCAACCTGGCGCGGCAGTACCGGCAGTACGGTTTTGGCGAGATTATGCTAGACACTTTGTACCGGAGGCAGCCAGGTTATCCGCGCCAACGCCGCTTTCAATTTCAACGCATGCTCAAACAGGTCGCAGCCCTGCCGCGTTACCTCGTTTCCATACTTTTACGACGTATGCGCCTGGCATCAGGCAAAATCACGTCTTATGAGGCAAGCGCGCCGGAACTATGGTTTTTAATCGAATCGAACAATTTACGCGGTAAAATAGAAGCATTGGTCGCCACGCGTGGGATGCGTGATCCAGTAGGGGCGCTTCACTTAGATGCAGCCCACTTCATTCAACAATACTATCCCGCCAGTAGTTCAATTCCACCAGCAGGTAAGACGCTGCCAGAAAGGAGGTGATTCTTGAAAATTGCCCTGGTCATTCATCATTTTCCACCCAATTATTCCGCCGGATCTGAACAATATGCTTTCCGCGTCGCGAAGGGACTGACACGGCTGGAACAAACGGTGGAAGTAATTTGCATTGAGTCGATCACCGAGGGCAATTTGGAACCCCAATGCGTGACTGAACAGTATGAGGGATTGACGGTACACCGCCTGCATTTTGATTCGCACAAAGCGCCCAACTTTCGAGAGTGGATGTTCCGCAATCCTGAATTGGGAAAGTGGTTTAAAACCTATTTGCAGCAAAACCGGCCAGACATTGTTCACATCAACAGCGGTTATCTGTTGGGGGGAACAATCTTTCAGGCAGCCTTTGACTTACACATCCCCACTGTCCTGACCGTGCATGATTACTGGTTTATGTGCCCGCGCATCACTCTCTTGCGCACCAACGGAAAAATTTGCGACAAGCCGGTTGAGCCAGAATACTGTGTATGGTGTTCTCTGCTGGAAAAACGCCGCTTTCAGGCGTTTAACCATTTTCCGCTTAGAACCATTGGAGAGCAGCTATTCGTGAGCATGAGCCGCCTGAGAGGGGTAGACGAGCTGCTGGAAGCGACGCCGTTTACAGACCTGACGCGTGAACGCCGCCAATATCTTAAGCAAATACTGGAACAAGTAGACCTGGCGTTATTTCCCTCCAGATTTTTAATGCGGAAAATCGAAGAATACGGCTTCGCCCTACGCCGCAAGGTCTATCTGCCTTTTCAGGTGAATATTACCCAACGGGTGCAGCCAGCCAAAGCCATCCCAGGGCGCTTACGCATCGGCTACCTGGGACAGTTCACCTTTCATAAAGGGGTGCATCTGCTGATCAGCGCCTTTCAGCAGCTCAAGCAGGGGCAGAGCAGGGGCGAATTATTTCTATATGGCAATACCGAGGCAGAACCTCATTACATAGAGCAGTTACGCCGGATGGCGCGCGGACGAGCAGATATTCACTTCATGGGCGCCTATCCCAACCACGAGGTAGGACTGATCCTCAACGGTCTGGATGTGATTGTAACGCCATCGCTCTGGTATGAAAACCGGCCCACGGTGATCGTGGAGGCGTACGCTATGCAAACCCCGGTGATTGCGGCGCGGATTGGCGGGATGGCCGAAATGGTCTGCCATGGTCAAAATGGCTTATTGTTTGAGCCAGGGAATGTGCACAGCCTGGCCGAGCAGTTGCAGCGCCTGATAGACCAGCCAGAGCTTTTGACCAGGCTGCAAGCAGGCATCCAAACCGACAACGCCCAAGAAGATGAGATCACGACGCTGATTGGGTTATACCAATCACTGCTTCCTCATTAATTTATCCAAAAAATTGGGGGAGATAGTCACGATGTGTTGCCAGGATTACCTCTAACATCTTATGCGCTTCTGCTTCGGTACGCACCGTCTCGCCGGCGACAAGCGCTTGCAGCGCCAATTTGCGATCGGCATTGAGAGCGGCCTGTACAGTAAGCGCCTGCGCGCCCAGGATGCGCAGCAAGATGGCGGTGATGCCAGGCGGAAGATCGCCAAAGCAAAGCGGCTGGAAGCCATCGCCGTTGATCAGGGTGGTTGCTTCCAACACCGCGCCGCGCGGCAGATTGCTGGCCTGGCCCTGGTTCGGCAAATTGACGGTGCGGAAGATGCTGTCGCCGCCCAGGGAAGCGTTTAGCACATCAATGAACAGGTCTTCATCTTTGAAAACATCTTTTTCGGCGGGGTTGTCGGCGCGCTTGATGAGCGGGGCGCGCCCATAAGCCTGGTCGGCCATCTCAGCAAAGACCCGGTCGAAGCCGGCGGCGTAGGCTTCGAAATTATGGAAGGTCGTACCAAAAGTCTGGCCATAATAAGCCCCCTCCCCCTGCCAACCAGGGACGAACTCACAGATGTGGCCGTCGCCCACACAGGGAAAGGCGTCGAACAGGCGGAATAATTCCCAGGTGTAGGGGTTGCCCAGCTTATCGCCCTGCGCTTCCATCACACGCCGCACCTGCGGCCAGACGCTCTGCCCCTGGTAGGAAAGGTCAGTGATCCAGGTGAAATGGTTGACGCCAATCGCGCGGCAGGAAAGCGCCTCCCAGGGGATACCGATCAAGCCGGCCAGGTAATGCTGGTAATAGGTGACGCCATAGCACAGGCCGGCCACGCGCAGAGACGGAGCGGCCTGGGCGATGGCCCAGATGTTCACCGTCAGGGGGTTGGTGAAGTTGATCCAGAGCGCCTTCGGACACAGGCGTTCAATATCGCGGGCTACTTCGACCAGCACCGGGATGGTGCGCAGGGCGCGCGAGACGCCGCCCGCGCCGTAAGTGTCGCCGGTGGATTGGTAAATGTTAAACTGGCGAAAGATGGCAACGTCTTTTTCCCAGGCGCGCCGCCCGCCAACGCCGATCGTGGTGACGACGGCGTCGGCCCCGGCCAGCACCTCGCGCCGGTCGAGCGCGCCGACGATTGTAACCGGCGCGTCATAAAGCTGCACCAGGCGGCGCGCCAGTTGAACGGCGATGTCGAGGCAGGTTGGGTCAATATCCACCAATCTTGCCTCCCATTCGCCGCCTTTGGTGATGAGCGATTCAATGATGCCGCGCGTGAAATAGGTGCTGCCGACGCCGAGAAGGACGATGGTCTTTTTCATCCGAGACCCCTTTCCTGATTGGGAATGCCTTGTTCTGATAAGATGACTTTAGTGATATAGCGAGCCTGGCCAGGGACATAGCCTTGCGCCTGGGCGAGATAATAGGCCAGAACTTGCAGCGGAGACAGGGCCAGCACAGGCAAGAACGCATCCGGCGCAGCCGGCAGGGCAAAATCCGCCTCGCCAGGGCCGACCGTCCAGACCGTCCCACCGCTGCGGCGGAGGTCGCCGGCCAGAGCCAGGTTGAGCGCGCCGGGCTTGCCCGCCGGCGCAAAAATGACTGCTCCAAAGCGCTCATCCACCACCTCGTTCGGCCCCTGGCGAAACTCAGCCGCCTCAATGGGCGCAGCCGGGGTGCGGGCGATTTCTTCCAACACCAGGCGGCTGTTGTAGGCCGCGCCTTTGAGCGCGCCGCGGTACAAGAGATGGATGGGGCGCGTGGCGGCAAAGGAAGCGTAGAGATCGGCGGCGCGGCGCAGGGCCTGCTCCAGCGTCAGCTCCATTTGGGAGGGCAGGGCCGCGAAGACTGGCTGCATCTGATCCAGCTCGCCCAGGGCAGCGGCGGCCAGGGCCAGGGTGGCGGTCATCATGCCGCTGACGACATTGATCGAGACGAGATCGTCTTTGCGGGTATTGCACCACAGGATATGGTCTGCCATCTGCGCCAGGGTGCTTTGCGGCTCGTTGGTGATGGCCATAAAGGGAATGCCGCGCTGGCGCAAAGCCTGCCCCAGGCGGACGATCTCGGCGGTCTCGCCGGAGCGAGTGTTGATGACCACGTTGGCGTTTTGCAAAGCCGGCAGGTGGGTATAGAGGGCATCGGCGGCATAGAGCACGCTGGCAAAACGACCGCGCGCACACAGGTAAGTTTCAGCCGGGTGGCACAAATAAGCCGCCGAAGCGACGCCGATCAAGGCAATCGGGCGCTCGTTGCGCAAGAAGTCCGCTGCGGCTTCCAGGCGGGCGCGCTCCGCTCCGTAGAGGTGCTGGACAACTGCATCCAGGTTAGCCGGTTGAGCGAGGATGTCGCTCCACAGAGGGTTGGGGAGGGATTCTTTAAGATTAAACACGAATCAACTTTCAATTTTGAACCAGGAACTTGTTCCTTAGCATTATCTGCCGCTGGTATAATAAACTTTGTTTCTCTTAACCAAAAACATCGCCAGAAAAAAATCTGACAAAGGTTAAAGTATGCTAACTTTCGCTCAACAGCTTTCATTCGTTGCCGGCCAACGTCAAAAAGATGAAACAACCATTCTTGCCGAAGCAGTACGCCAGGGTATCCAAAGTCTCTATCGCGAAACATTGATCGAGGCTTACTTAATGGGCAAGGTCTCGCGCGAAGCATTCGTACAAGAGATCGGTCTTGAGGAGGTTGAAGAAATAGAATACCAACGTGAAGCGCTCAACCAAGACATTCTCTGGGGAACACAACGTGGATAAGGCAATTTCTGATACAGGACTTACAATAAGGTCTGTTGAGCGCGTTCAATAACAGATAACACGTCTTTTTCCAGCGCGGCAGTGAATGAGGCCTGGGGGGCGAGGCGGCTGCTGCGCTGAAGGTCGAGGACGCGCTGGCGGGCCAGGTCAACGTCCAGTTGACTGCCGGCCTCGCGCCAGGGGGTTAGCATGCTGCGCGTCCAAAGCTGCGGCTGCCAATGCTCGCGGCGGAAATAGCGCGCCGTGTGCGGCTGATCCACGTAGCCGCCGCCAGGGCCGACTTCCAGAATGGTTTCCAATGCCAGGGTGTCCTCAGAGATTTCAATCTCGCGGCACAGGTGCTTGAGAGCGCCGAGAAATTCGTTGTCCAACACCATCTGGATGGGCGAATAAATTTCATCGCAAGAGAGCAGACCAGCATCCATCCAAAAGCTGCCGCCGACCAGCAAGATCGGCATAGCGGTATACGCCTTTTGGCAGCCAACCTCGACCGAGGGCAGTTTGGCGGTCGTCAGGCCGCCGTGGCCGGAATACGAAGCGCCGTAAAAGCGGGCCAACTGGGCGTTCATCAGGGCGGCGGGGATGCTCTCCGGGCGGCCAAAGGGGAAGATCATGGTCTTCATGTCGAAGGGGAAGAGGCTGGAGGAGATGTGCAGCCGTTTCTCACCCCACAGGGCATTGTGCAGCAAACGCAGCGCCAATTGTTCGGCCAGGTTGAGCATCACCCCGCCGGCGACCGTCACCGGCGTGTTGGCGCCCATGGCCAACATATCGCCAATCCCAACGCGCAGGCCGCGCTCATGAAAGTAAGCCACCTGGTAGGCTTCGTGACGCCCTAGTTTGAGCGCCGGCACCAGGTACACTGTGGCGTTGAAGACATCCGACAAAGCCTGGCCGCGATGCGAGGCCAAGACCTGGTAAAGCTCGTGCAGGTGCGGGCAAATCTCGTCAAGATCGATCGAACCGCCCTCGGCGCCGCCGTATTTCCAACAGTAGTAACGCTCATACAGCGGTTCGAGCGACGGCGGCACAGGCAGGCGGCAGCCCAGGACGCTGCAACTGCCGACATTGGGCAAGGCCCTGGCCAAAGCCAGGTACAACGCCAGGCGGTTTTCGTCCCAGGGCAGCAGTTGGCCGGTTTCGGGATCGTGGTAGAGACCCTGGTACAAACCGGCGCTGGAAGACACGCTCGGCTTGAGCGTCTCCCAATCGAACTTGTCCGCTTCGGCGATGAAGCGCTCCACCACCGGCGCGGGAAAACGCACACGCTGCGCGGTGTAATCCACCGTGTAGCCGGCCGCCTCGCACAAAGAGAGCAGTTTGTGGTTTTGAATCTCCATGCCCATTTCGGCCAGGATGCGCAGCGCGCCCTGGTGGATGGCGCTGATTTCTGAGTCTTTCAATACGTTGTAGGCTTGTCCGAGAATGCGCATAAAAATCTC
>CAIQJJ010000624.1 GCA_903872065.1 uncultured Anaerolineales bacterium
CACCCCCACGCCTACCGTTACAGGCATCCCGCCGACACTCACAGACACCTCGACGCCCACCGTGACAGGCATCTCGCCGACACTCACAGACACCCCAACGCCTACCGTAACAGGCATCCCGCCGACACTCACAGACACCTCGACGCCCACCGTGACAGGCATCCCGCCGACGCCCACAAACACCCCGACGCCGACTGCCACTGAGTCGGCCAGCATTCAGCCTGTGATCAACCAGGTGCTGCCCCAACAAGGAGTCGCCAGTGTGCCAAACGATCTTTCAATCCTGGGCGCAAACTTCCTGGAGGGCGTCATAGTCCGCTTAGGCGCGACCGACCTGTCCACCCTGCGCTTCAGCGCTAGCCAACTGCGCGCCACTGCGCCGCAGGGCCTGGCGCCCGGCGTCTACAGCCTGACCGTCGCCAACCCGAATGGGGGCAGCGTGACCCTGCCGAACGCCTACACCGTCTTGCCGGAGTCGGTTGACGATCTGTATGCCTACAGCTACGAATTGTGGAACGACCCGTCCACCATGCGCGCCAACCAGGCCGGCCAAATTGGCCTGGTGCTTCACCGGCAAGGTGGAAATGACGCCCTGAACAATGTGGTGGTCAGCTTCTACCTGGGCGACCCGCAAGCCGGCGGGTTAAACTTAGGCGAAACAACAATCCCCATGCTTTCGCCGCGCAGCGCCCAAACCACCACCGGCGTCGGTTGGACGCCCACCCAACCAGGCGACTATCTCCTGTACGCGGTGATTGATCCAACCAACCAGTTTGTTGAAACCCTCGAAAATAACAATGTGGTCAGCCGCACCCTGACCATCCTGCCGGCAAATCCTGACCAGCTAGCCCCTCATGTAGACAGTTTCACCATCAATGACGGGGCCAGTTCGATCACCGAGTTGCAGGTTTCACTGGATACCGTTGTTTCCGACAGCGGCGGCAGCGGCATGGCTTCCATCCAGTTCATCCAGTACGAATACAGCAAAGCTACTGATCTATGGGTGCCAGTACAAACTTCGGGTTGGCTGGATTACCAGGCCAATCAATCGAATTATCTATGGGAACTGCTGCCCAGCAGCGGCGTCATCTATCTGCAAGCCTGGGCAATCGATCAAGCCGGAAACATTTCTGTTTACCCCTACAATGCTTCTGTCAACTATTTGCCCCCCTCTGAAACAGTCGCTTTCGGGCAGGCGCGCGTCTATCGTTACGATCTCACCGCCGGCCAGCAGATTACGATTCGCGTCGCCCCGCTCAGCGGCGATCCTGATCTATACCTGTGGGCGCCCGACTATGCCACCCGCCCGCCCTGGATCAGCAACCTGAGCAGCGGCGCTGAAGAACTCATCGTCCAGGCCCCTATCACTGGCCGCTACCAGGTGGAAGTATATGGATACACCGCCGCTTCATACATGATCAGCGTCGCCATATCCAACCAAGAGGCAGCCAGCGAAGCAAGCAGCGTGGCCGCGCCAGATGCAGACAAGCCGCTCCAGAGTCAGCCTTATGTTCCACTCAACAGCAGCCCAGGCGATCACTATTCCCTGCCGCCCCAAGCGCCTGTTCCCTCTGATTATCATCTGTACCTGCCCCTGCTAGGACGTAATTTCCCAGCGCCGGGCGCTTCAACCACCAAAGAAGCCGAAAGTTCGTTCCTGGAGCAATTGATCCACTTCTTGACCGGGGATGAGGTTTCTTTCTCTTTGAATCACTAATTTCCTTAAACTTTGGCCCTTGAAGGCTTTAGAAGCCTTCAAGGGCCTCTTCTCAGGCTAATCCCGCCTATGTCCAAACCACTTCTTGAATTCCCCTGCATTTTCCCTCTCAAAGTCATGGGGCGCGACGCCGATGACTTCGAAGGCTTTGTGACGGAGATCGTCCAACGCCACGCTCCGCAGTCCGCCCAAGAGGTCTCCTGCCGCTTGAGCAGCGGCGGCAAATACATCTCTGTCACTGTCACCTTTGTTGCGGAGACGCAAGAACAGTTGGATGCCATCTATGGGGAGTTAAGCCA
>CAIQJJ010000625.1 GCA_903872065.1 uncultured Anaerolineales bacterium
TATGGCGATGGCGGCGCCCCGTTGACGGCCAGCAAGACAGGCGGCGGAAGCGGAACAACCCAAACCCTGATCACGAACGACTCGCTGGAACAACTGGCAGCGATTGAGGGCGTTCTGGTTGTTGTCCCACGCGATTTTTTGAACGGTTCAGCCGTATTGACCTTTAAGCGCCTGGAAAGCTGGGCCGGGATGACTGGGATTGGGGGCGTCGCCGACTTGAGCGAATTAGGGTTGAAAGCCCAGAGCGGTTCACTGGCGCTGGAACGCGGCAAAGCCGTGATTGGCAGCATGGTACCAATGAACTTCTACGATCCACGTTTGCGCCCCGGGCAAGATCCGCCACCCCCGCCCGACCTGGTAGGACAAAAACTGAAGTTGACGTTGATTAAATGGGATCAAAACGGGACTGAAATCCGTAAATCGCTGCCCCCTGGTAGTTTCAGGGATCCTCGCGGAGACGAAAAGCGAGCCGGATTGGTCAATCTACATTCCAATCGAAGATGTGACAGCCTATAACGAGTGGATGATCGGGCGGCGCATCAACCGCAATCGCGATGGCTACCCTATGGTGATTGTCAAGGTGAAAAATGTGGACGAGGTATTAACCATCACCGAGACGATCACCGGCCTGGGCTACCAGGCTTATACGCCGCAGTCGTTCGTGCAAGGGATCAACAACTTCTTTACCGTTTTACAAGTTATCTTTGGTGGGGTAGGGGCGATTGCCCTGTTGGTGGCCGCCATTGGCATCGCAAATACCATGACAATGGCGATCCTGGAACGAACGCGCGAAATCGGCCTGATGAAAGCGATCGGCGCGACCAACCGCGATGTGCTGAGCGTCTTCCTCGGCGAGGCGGCGGGGATCGGTTTTTTGGGCGGACTGGGAGGCGTACTTTTGGGCTGGAGCGCGGCCGAAATCTTGAACGTGATCGCAATGGGCTACCTGGCGCAGCAGGCTGCGCAGCAAGGCGGTCTCCCACCGACTTCAGCGGTGTATACCCCGCTCTGGCTGCCCATTTTTGCATTGGTTTTCGCAACACTGATCGGCCTGATTTCGGGGCTTTACCCGGCCCTACGGGCTGCTACCATGGTGCCGGTGACGGCGCTCAAGTATGAGTAAAAGGAGTGAGGAATGGCTGCAAAAATTGTCGTGGTTGGTAGTGCAAATACAGATATGGTGATCAAAACAGAGCGCCTGCCCAAACCGGGTGAAACTGTGTTGGGCGGCCAATTTGCTACCGTGCAAGGCGGCAAAGGGGCCAACCAGGCGGTGGCGGCAGCTCGCTTGGGCGGTAAGGTGACATTTGTAACGCGCCTGGGTACAGATAGTTTTGGGCGTATCGCGGCGGCAGCTTACCAGACGGAGGGGATTAACCTGGATTTCCTGGTCTGGGATGACGCCGCCCCCTCCGGCGTCGCTTTAATTCTGGTCAACAAGAACGGCGAAAACATCATCGCTGTAGCGCCTGGCGCCAACGCCAACCTGGCCCCGGATGATGTACTGCGGGCTGAACCTGCTATCCGTAAGGCCGATTGCATGCTGCTGCAACTGGAAATTCCGCTGCCCACCGTGCAAACCGCAGCAGAACTGGCGCGCCGGCATGGAGTGCGGGTGATTTTAAACCCGGCTCCGGCGGCAGAGCTGTCGGATGATCTCTATCGCAATGTGGATGTATTGACGCCCAATGAGAGCGAGGCCGCTCTGCTGGCGGGGGCAGAGACCGACTTGCCAGCATCTGATCTGGCGCGCAAATTGCGCGCCCTGACGAGGATTCCGGTCATCGTGCTGACGATGGGTGATAAAGGAGCGCTGACGTTGATTGAGCAGGAAGAAAACCTGACGCCAGCCTTCGAGATTGAAGCGATAGACACGGTAGCCGCCGGGGACGCTTTCAACGGCGGGCTGGCGGTTGCGCTGGGAAATGGACAAGATTTACCCACAGCGCTCCGTTTTGCCAGCGCGGCGGGGGCCATTGCAGCCACCCGCAGCGGCGCGCAGCCCTCTCTACCCACTTTACAAGAAGTCAAAGCGTTTTTGGCAAGATAAAGTACAATAGGGGTTCACCATTAACCTCTGCTCGAAACGAGACTTTTCCTATGAATTTCAATCATTACTACACAAACGAAGAACTGGAAAATGCACTGAATCAATGGGCGCAGTCATTTCCTTCCCTGGTCAATCTATCTCAGATCGGCAAAAGCCACGAAGGCCGCCCGATCTGGTTGTTGACCCTGACCAACAAAGCCACCGGCAGCGATGGCAGCAAGCCAGCCATCTGGTTGGATGCAAACATCCACGCCACCGAATTGAGTGGGACAACTGCTGTGTTGCACACCAGTTATACATTACTCGACGGCTATGCGCAAGACGCAAAAATCCGCCGTCTGCTGGATGCCTGCACTTTCTACATTGTCCCACGCATCAATCCCGATGGCGCAGCCGCTGCTATGCAAGAAACGCCGCGCTCCCTGCGCTCAGGCAGCCGCCCCTATCCTTACGAAGACAAAGCCGATGGATTGCACGAAGAAGATATTGACGGCGACCACCGCATCTTGCAAATGCGCATTCCCGACCCCAACGGGAACTGGAAAATCTCTACTCTGGATGCCCGCTTGATGGAAAAGCGCGCCCCTGAAGAAACCGACGGGGTGTATTATCGCCTGCTAAGTGAGGGTCTGATCGAAAACTACGATGGCTATACGATACCCCAGGCGCGCCCGCAGGCCGGCCTGGATTTCAACCGCAACTTCCCTTTTGAGTGGCGCACCGAGGGTGAACAGCATGGGGCCGGGCCATCCCCCGCCTCCGAACCTGAAATCCGCGCTGTGGTTGATTTTGTCACCAGCCACAATAACATCAATATCGCTCTCACCTTCCACACCTTCAGCCGTGTCTTGCTGCGCCCTTACAGCACCAAATCTGACGATGATATGGAGACCAATGATCTGTGGATTTTCAAAAAACTGGGGGAAATCGGCAGCCGGCTGACGGGCTATCGCTGCGTCTCAACCTTCCACGATTTTAAATACCATCCTAAGGAAGTAACCACCGGGGCCTTCGATGACTGGATCTACGATCACTATGGCGCGTACGCCTTCACCATTGAATTGTGGGATTTGCCGACCGAGGCTGGTATCAAAGATCGTAAGTTCATTGATTGGTGGCGTGAACATCCCCATGAAGAAGACTTGCAAATTTTGCAGTGGGCAGATCAACATGCGCCGGGCGGATATATAGACTGGTATCCTTATGATCACCCACAGTTGGGCAAGGTGGAACTGGGCGGATGGGATCGCATGTACACCTGGCGCAATCCTCCGCCAACTGTTCTGGAATCCGAGATCGCGCGGCATACGCCATTTGTGCTGACATTGAGCAACCTGCTGCCCCATTTGAGTGTGCATATCCTGGAAAGCCAACCGCTCGGCGAAGGGCAATATAAAGTGAGGCTGGTAATAGAAAACAGCGGATTCCTTGCTTCATACACCAGCCAACAAGGCCAAAAACGTAAGGCGGTCCGCCCGGTGCGCGCAGAACTGGAACTGCCCGCTGGAGTGGAATTGGTAGGCGGCAAGCGTAAAGTAGAAATCGGCCACCTGGAAGGGCGGGCGACTGACCTGTCAGTGACGGCTTTTGGCGCTTCAGATCCGACCGATCATCGCGCCAGGGTCGAATGGATTGTGCGCGGCAAGCCGGGCGACTCGCTGACGGTGAAGGTGTTGAGCGAGCGGGCCGGCAGCCTGGAACGCCAGATCACCCTGGCGTAAGTGTATCTGGAGCGGCCAGGTATAGTTAAAAGTCTGTGGTCAGCCTCGCCCCTAGCGAGGCTGACCACAGGATTGTATTCAAGGGAGTCGGGTTATGTGTTTAGCGGTACCGGGTAAAATTGTTGAGATTTATGAGGTAAACGGCCTGCTGATGGGGAAGATTGATTTCGGCGGCGCAAGCCGTGAGGCCTGCCTGGCTTATACCCCAGAGGCCAAAGTAGGCGATTATGCCATCATTCATGTGGGCTTTGTGCTGAACCTGGTAGACGAAGCAGAAGCGCTTGAGACCCTGCGCATGTTTGAGCAGATAGAATTACAAGCGGCGCTGGAGAGCAATGCCTAGATCCATGCGCGCCGATAACGCCATCTACCGCTCCTCGTCGTTGATTCAAACCGCGATCGAGGAAATCCGCCGCACAGTGACGCGCCCGTGGGTCATCATGGAAATCTGCGGCGGGCAAACCCATGCCATCCTGCGCTATGGCCTGGATCAACTGCTGCCGCCAGAGATCGAACTGGTGCATGGGCCGGGCTGTCCGGTTTGTGTGACCTCGCTGGAGTTGATTGATAAGGCGCTGGAGATCGCCTCCCAGCCAGAAGTGATCTTCACTTCTTATGGCGACATGCTGCGCGTGCCAGGGTCAGGCCGCGATCTTTTCACCGTACGCGCTGAGGGTGGGGATGTGCGCGTGGTCTATTCGCCGCTGGATGCGGTCAAGCTGGCGCAGCAAAACCCCAACCGGCAGGTCGTTTTCTTCGCCATCGGATTCGAAACTACCGCTCCACCAAATGCGATGAGCGTTCTGCAAGCGCGCGCCCTGGGCTTGAAAAACTATTCAGTGCTTGTCTCGCATGTCTGCGTTCCGCCGGCGATCCACGCCATCCTGGGGGCCGCCGACAACCGCGTGCAAGGCTTTTTGCTGGCCGGGCATGTTTGTACAGTGATGGGCTACCATCAATACCCAGAAATTGCGCGGCAATACGGCGTTCCAATGACCGTCGCCGGCTTCGAGCCGCTGGATATTGCTGGCGGGATATTGGAAACCGCGCGAATGCTGGAAACTGGCAAAGTGGAAGTAGCGAACGCCTATCCACGCGTGGTCACACGCGCCGGCAACCAGGCGGCGCAGACGGTCATTGCCCAGGTAATGGAAGTTTGCGACCGGAAATGGCGCGGCATCGGCATCATCCCCCAGTCCGGCTGGAAACTGCGCCAGGAATTTGCCGCCTTCGACGCCGAAGAGCGCTTTTCCGTCAGCAGCATCCAGCCTTCCGAATCGCCGCTCTGCATCGCGGGACAAATCTTGCAGGGCCTAAAGAAACCGCCGGATTGTCCCGCATTTGGCGAACTTTGCACGCCCGAACATCCCCTGGGGGCGACGATGGTCTCCAGTGAAGGGGCCTGTGCAGCCTATCACCAGTACAGCCGAGGCGCTTGATGATTGCTCCTGCCTGTCCACTTCCTTTGCCCCACGCCGAAAGGATTGTGCTGGGCCACGGCTCCGGCGGTAAAATGAGCCACGACTTGATCAAACGCGTTTTTTTGCCAGCTTTCGATAACACAGCCCTGCGCGCCGGCGATGATGGCGGCGTCATCCCGCCAATGGGGACTTTACGCCTGGCGCTTTCGACCGATTCCCATGTTGTCAGTCCTTTATTCTTTCCCGGCGGCGACATTGGGCGGCTGGCAGTCTGCGGCACGGTTAACGATGTGGCCATGATGGGCGCTGCGCCGCTCTATCTAACCGCCGGCTTCATCCTGGAAGAGGGGCTGGAGGTTGCTACCTTGCAACGCGTGGTCGAGGGGATGCGTGCTGCCGCTGAGGAGGCCAGTGTTCAGATCATCGCCGGCGATACCAAAGTGGTGCAAAAAGGCAAGGCGGATGGCCTGTACATTACAACCAGCGGGGTAGGAATGGTGATGGAGGGAGCAAACGTCTCAGGGGTAAATGCACAGCCTGGCGATGTTGTCATTCTATCCGGCCCGGTAGGCGATCATGGCATTGCTGTCCTGGCGGCGCGCGGCGACCTGGGCTTTGAGGTGGAGGTCAGCAGCGATGTTGCGCCTCTCAACCGCCTGACACAGGCCATCCTCAACGCCGCCCCTCCGGGGATGGTACATGTCTTGCGCGACCCGACGCGCGGCGGTCTGGCGACGACGCTCAATGAAATTGCACGCCAGTCTCAGGCAGCCATCAAGATTGAGGAAAGCCGCGTGGCGGTGCGCCCGGCAGTAGCCGCAGCTTGCGAAATGCTGGGGTTCGACCCTCTCTACATCGCCAACGAGGGTAAGTTGATTGCCATCGTGGCTCGTGAGTCCGCTGAGACAGTGCTGCAAGCCATGCAAGCGACGCGTTATGGTGAAGAAGCCGCCATCATCGGCGAAGTGCAAGCCTCGCCGCAAGGTCGCGTATTGGTCAAGACCCCCCTCGGCGCTACCAGGATAGTAGACATGCTGGCCGGCGAGATGCTGCCGCGCATTTGTTAGGGATTGGTTGAAGAGGCAAGCGGCAGCAGCACATGGAAGGCGCTGCCAGGGAGATTCGCCTCATCATAACCGGCGCTTTCCACCCAGATGCGCCCGCCATGGGCGTTGACAATCCCGCGCGCAATCGCCAACCCCAGGCCAGGGCCGCCGCCCTTAAATTTTGTCTTGCTCGAGGAGTGAAACTGCACTGGCCCGGTTTGATAAAACTTCTCGAAGATCAGTTCATGGTACGAGGGGTCAATCCCAATGCCGGTGTCAGAAACCATGATGCGCAGCGCGCTTAAAGAAAGATCGGTCAACTGGCCGGGGGGAAGCTGGCTGCCGCTGATAAACACTTTACCGCCATCTGGCGTAAACTTAACAGCGTTACTGATCAAATGATGAAAAAGCTTACGAAATAGATCAGGATCGGCATTAATCTTTGGCAAGATATCCATATTTTCCAATATGCAAGTGATATTGCGCTGTGCAAAGATTTCGGCAAAATCCAGTTTGAGACTGGTCAATGCCAATCCGGGGTCAAACCACTCTTTATGCAGCTTGAGGGTCGCATTATCAATGTGCGAGGCGTCGAGCATACTATTCACCACTTCAAAGAGACGCCCCTCGCCGGTAATAATACCTTGCACCATTTCTGGCGCGCCAGGCACCGAACTGACCATTTCTTCCAACATGCTGGCATACCCACGAATCAAAGTCAGCGGGGTACGCAGCTCATGGCCAGCCACAGTGATAAAATCTGACTTGGTTTTGTCAAGCTGCTCCAGCGTATTGTAGGCGCGTTGAAGTTCTTCGGTGCGCTGCAGGACGGTGTCTTCAAGCTGAACATTAAAGTTTTTGAGCTGCATGTACAGGCTGGCGTTGCGGATGGCAATCGCCACCTGGTCAGTGATAATCCGCAGGGCAGTAATATCATCCGGCAAAAAGGCGTTCGGACGTTCACTTTGGATATCCAAAACGCCAAGCGTCTCGCCTTGCACAACCAGCGGCAAAGCCAGTTCGGAACCGATCATCCATAATCCCTGCGCCGGGCGGGCGCTCAACGGATCGGAGAACAAATCGTTCATCAGAGCTATATTACTGGTGAGAAAAACCTGGCGCACTATCTCATCAGAGGCCGGCAAACGAGCTTCTCTATCACTGGCCAAAGACAACGAAGCTGGATGATCGCCGGTCTGCAAGATCAGCGCTTGCCGGTTTTCGTTGACCAGCCAAATGCCCACCTGAGAATACCCAAATCCACTTTCAACCGCATGAACGACCTGCGTCAGCAATGAGTCCAGGTTGAGAATACCTGTTACCTGCTGACCAACCTTACTGCTGGTTTCAAGCTGCAACGAACGTCGCGCCAGGACGGCGTTGGCGCGGTTTAGTTCTTCCACCATCGTTTGCAATTCACGGCGTTGCCTATACAGATCAATAAAAACACGCACTTTGCTGAGCAGGATTTCAGGCAGAAAAGGTTTGCTTAAGAAATCCACCGCCCCAGCATCATACCCCTTGTGATGATGATACTCATCCGAGAAAATGGCGCTGACAAAGATGACCGGCAGAGTGGCTGTGGAGTCGTTGCCGCGCAACAGTTCCACCAATTCATACCCATCCATTCCTGGCATCTGTACATCTACAATTGCGACACAAAAGTCATGTTCGATGGCCAGGCCCAGGGCCTCATTGCCCGAGGTAACTGCCATAATATCCACATCTAGTTTTTGCAAAATTCTTTCGAGAGCATAGAGATTTTGCGGTTTGTCGTCAACAGTTAATATCTTAGGACGGTTAGACATTCCAATTCTCCGCAGAGTCAATAAAAACTAACGATACAACCATACTCTCAATAAAGAAAACAAACGATCGGCATCAATGGGCTTTGAAAGGTAATCGTTGGCGCCGGCGGCAATACATTTTTCCTGATCACCTTTCATTGCCTTCGCAGTCAGAGCCAGGATTGGCAGACTTTGAAAACGGTCTTGTGCGCGAATGCGCTGCATCGTCTCATAACCGTCCATTTCGGGCATCATGATATCCATCAACACCAAGTCTATTGAGCCCAGGGGGTCAACTTGAGCATTGAGAATCTCAAGCGCTTTTATCCCGCTGCGAGCAATACTGACCTTCAACCCTTTGTCAGTCAGAAGGCGAGAAAGCGCAAAGGCATTCCGCATATCGTCATCCACAACGAGAATATGCTTGCCACCCAAGACAGCCTCGCGATCATGCAGACGCTTAATGGCGCGCTGCTTTTCCTCCGGCAGGTCGGCAACCACCCGATGTAAGAAGAGGGCTGTCTCGTCTAACAAACGCTCCGGCGACTTGACGCCCTTGATGATCACACTGTCAGCATATTTGAGCAGTTGAGCATTTTCAGCCTCGCTCAACGCCTTGCCAGTGTAAACAATCACGGGACATTTCGTCGCAGCTTCATCCTGATTCATCCGATTCAGCAGTTCAAAACCGGTCATATCTGGCAGCGTTAGATCCAGAATCATACAGTCGAAATGCTGACGGCGCAGCATATCCAGCGCCGCCAGGCCTGTTGGAGCGTCGCTGATCTTCAAGTCGCTGCCGCCAAGCAACTGGCGCACGCTATGTCGTAACCCGGCGTCATCCTCAACCAGCAGCAAGTTTTTAATCTCCCTCGAAATAAAATCGGTGATCTTCTCAAACACCGCATCCAATGTTTCTGGCGTCGCCGGCTTATGCAAAAAGCCCAATGCGCCGCGCTTATACACATCGAGCGTTTCTTCCGCCGCGGAAAGAATATGGATAGGGATATGACGCAAATCAGAAGACTGTTTGATTGTGTCTAAGACAACCCAACCGCTCAAACCGGGCAGATTGAGGTCCAGCAAAATTGCATCTGGATGATACCTTCTCGCCATCTCAAGCCCTGCTTCCCCATCCGCCGCTATCAAGCATTTAAACTCCTTCTTGTGGCCATAATCCATCACAATTTTGGCAAACTGGGGATCGTCCTCGATAATTAGCAAAACCTTGTCACCCTTTTGGAGCGCGGCGCGGTCATCCAGAATCACAAAAGCCGGACGCTTCCCGCTTCCTTCAGCCGAAACATCTAACTGATCGGATGCACTTCGCGCCGGCTGAGGGATCGCTGCCAGGAAACCTGCATCTGGGGATGGGTTCGACTGAGCGACCAGGCCCGGCGCAGATTCCGCCTTGTCCGCAGACGACATGGCAAGACGCCCCGACTGGACTGGCGTAGGGATTGTTGCTTGATGCACTTTTCCTAAGGGTAAAAACAGGGTAAAGGCGCTGCCCTTACCATACTCGCTTTCCAGGCCAATCTTGCCGCCCAGTCGTGAGGCAAATTCGCGCGAAATCGTTAAACCCAGGCCAGTGCCGCCATATTTGCGACTGGTAGAACCATCAGCTTGTTGGAAAGCTTCGAAAACGCGCGCTTGCTGTTCGGGCGTCATGCCGATGCCAGTGTCTATCACGCGGATAGCAACAAACTCTGTATCAGGCGCAGGAGGACGTTCAATATGCAGGCGGACGCTGCCCCTTTCAGTGAATTTGAAGGCGTTAGAAAGTAGATTCTTGACCACCTGCTCGACGCGCTGATGGTCGGTTTCAATCACCTCCGGCAGATCAGGATCCAGGCTGGTCTCAAAAGCCACCTTTTTCTCTTCCGCCACATGCTCAAATTGCGAACGCATTGTTTGGAGAAAAGCCTTAAAGTTCATTGGGGCAAAATAAAAGTTCATCCGCCCGGCTTCAACTTTGGAGAGATCCAGAATCTCATTGATTAACGCCAGCAAATCTGACCCGCTGTTATAGATCACTCGCGCCGATTCAACCTGGTCGGGGGTCAGGTTGCCATCCTCATTATTAGCAAACATGCGCGCCAGAATGAGCATGCTATTGAGCGGAGTGCGCAGTTCATGCGACATATTGGCCAGGAATTCAGATTTGTATTTGCCCGCTTGTGTCAGCTCCTCCGTTTTGCGTTGCAGTTCATCCTGAGCAATCTTCATCTCCCGATTTTGTTGATCCAGCACCGCACGCTGTTCTTCCAATTCGACATTTGAGGTCTCCAGAGCAGCCTGCTGACTGCGCAATTGATCTTGCGAGCTGCGCAACGAGTCAGTTTGCGCCTGAAGCTCCTCATTGACCGACTTAAGCGCGTCTTCTCGCGCTTGCAGCGCCATAGTCTGCTCTTGTGTCTGGCGCAAGAGAGCATTCACCTGGCTGCGGGTGCGCGCAGTGTGAAAAGCAACGCCAATGCTTTGGAGCGCCTTGGGCAGGAATTCCACCTGAGCCGGATTCAAAGGCTGCAAAACGCCCAATTCAACCACCCCGATCACTTGATCGTCAAACAGAAAAGGCGCTACAACAATTTGTGTAGGGGTCACCTGCATCATGCCAGAAACCACCGGCAGATAATTGGGTGGAACATGCGTCAATGTGAACGAACGCTTTTCAAGCGCCGCCTGGCCCACCAGGCCATCGCCATATTTGAAGCGGTTGGCAAATTGCTTGCGATAAATATAAGCATAACTCCCCATCAACTGCAAATAGTCGCCCTCCATTGCCAGAAACAGACTGCCCACCTGGGCATGCAATTGAGAACATAATTGACGAATCACATTCGTCGCCAGGGTAGGCAAATCCTGCTCGCCGCCGATCACCTGGCTGAGGGCAGCTTGTGCGGCAGATTGCCAGGCCTCGCTCTCAATCTCTTGACGAGCCGCCTCGGCGCTGCGAGTACGCTCCACCAATAGCTGATTGGCGATATCCAACTGGCGCGCGCGATCATCCAACAGGGCCTGAGCATTCAACGCCGTTTGCGCCGCCTGGGCTGCAGCCACCAACGCCTGACGGAAAAACCACAACCCACTGGACACAATCCCCAGCGCAATACTAAATCCCAAGCCTTCGGTGATGATCGGCTGGGTAGAGGTAGGGACAGGCAGAGAACGCAATTCGATCCACCCCTGTTGAAAGAGAGCGCCAAAAACAAAGTAGGTGGCAAAACTAAGCCCAGCAGCCACAAAACCGGCGCGCGGGCCGATCAAAACCGCTGCGCCCACTACAAAAGCCAATAAGAAGGCGCGCCCACCGCTGACCAGCCATCCCAGGTAAAACGAGAGACATGCAAAAAAATATAAAAGCGCTAAAAAGCCAATCGCCCGCCAACGATCAGGAATAGGTCGAGCAAAGGTCAAGATCAATATAAACCCATAAGCAAGCAGATAGTAAGGAAAAGGTGTGGAGGGCGTAGGGTTGTGCAGAAATACGAACAGGGAGTAGATGATGGCTATCGTACCAAACAGCGAAGTCGAAGCCAACAAAACATGCAAGATGCGGTGGCGCAATTCGCTCAACCAAATCATATTATCAACAGAAGGCGTCAAATCGTCAGACATGCTACCTCTTCGCTTGCACCTGCAGTTCATCGTTCATTGCCCGCAATTCCTCTTCACGCGCCTGCAGTTCTTCTGCCTGCGCTTGAGTCTCAAGGAGGAGCTCATTGATGCGCCGGCGGGCATAAGCCGTTTGCAATGCGATCGCGATATTTTCTGCCGCCCGATCGAGAAATTGCGCCTGGGCAGCCGGCAAACTGGCGACTGAAGCAGGAAATGGAGAATTCTCAATTGAGAGGGCATCTTCCAATAAACCCACTTCCAGCGCCCCGAACAAAATCCCGCCATTTTGCAGCGGCCAGATGGCAAGGCGCGAGGGCAAAGCGTTGCCCAAGCCAGAAGTAACTGTCAGACAATCAGCAGGAATCTGTTCTACCACGATCGGATGTTGATCGAGAGCCGCCTGCCCCAATAAACCCTCCCCCAGACGATAGGTGGTCATGGTTTGCGCATCGGGCAAGTGCGCATAACCTCCGGCAAATTTGAGATGGTCTTCTATCAATAAAAAGACAGCGCCTACCGGGGCTTGAAGATGATGACAGACTACATCTAATGCACGGCCCGCCAAACACTCGACTTCCTGCTCCTCACGTAAGGCTTCGTTCAAGCGAATAAGCCCCTTATTCTGCCAAACCTCCACTTCCAGCGCCTGGTTAGCGATCTCAGCCTGCCGGCGAGCTGTTTCGGCAGCTTGCGTACGTTCCGCCACGCGCTGTTCCAGCGAGGCGCGCTCTTGTTCCAAAACCCGGGCATAATGTTGAACACTGCGCAACGCCCGCGTGATTCCCGAAAGCGCCAGATAAACCAGGGATGCTGCCAACAGGACGTTTAGACAGGTTGCGAGCAGGGCAACAAAAGGTTGCACCGGCAGCAAGGTGATTAACAGTCCTTGTTCCTCAGCCCAATAGATTGCTAACGATGCCAGAAGGCTAAGCACTGTATAGACAAAGACCGAGCGAACGCCTGAGAGCAAACCTGTAACCAAAATAGCGATCACAAAACCAGCAGTTTCAGGGTTGTGAATCCCTCCAGAAACAGCAACCAGTCCAGTCGTGGCAGCCCACAAAAAAGCCACAAACAAACGCGCAATCAGTTCAACCCGTCCAATTTTCAGTGCATATAAGGCCAGGCTGCCTATCAGAATCAGCCCCCCCACCACACCCAAACCCAGCAACGGGGTCGCGGTAAGAGGCAAAGCAAAGAGCGTGAGTACCCAGAGAAAGAGGTTAAACCAAATAACCGCGTTGAGAAGACGCGCGACACGCGTCTTCTCTTCATCCTGAGGGAAAACTGGAGCTGCAATCAGATGTTGAATAAATGCTGTCATAATATCATATTATCATAAATCAGAGGAAGCAACAGCTAGTTTGAGGGGTAATTTTTTCCAGGCCAGAGACAATCATAGGCTGATTTTGCCGTGACTTAACCTTTTCCCAAAGTAAAGTAGAAGGTGGCGCCTTGATTGACCTCGGCGTGCGCCCAAACTTTGCCGCCATGACGGTGGATAATCCGCTTGACAGTCGCCAACCCAATACCAGTGCCAACAAACTCTTTTTCAGAATGAAGACGCTGAAAAGCGCCAAAGAGTTTATCTGCGTATGCCATATCAAACCCGGCCCCATTATCCCGCACGAAATAAACGATTGCTTTGCCCGCTGCATCAGATGGCAGGGCGCCAAATTCGATGCGAGCAGACTGGCAATGCGAGGTAAACTTCCAGGCGTTTGCAAATAAATTTTCCAAAGCAATGCTAATCAGACGATCATCGGCATCAGCGACGATTTGGCCAGGGATGATCACTTCAACCTGGCGATCGGGGTCGCTTTGGCGCAGTTTATCCACAATCCCGTACGAGAGAACACTGAGGTTAACCGGGGCGCGCGCGAATTGACCGCTGTTGAGACGGGAAAGGCGCAGCAGATCGTTGATCAACTCGTTCATGTGTTCAACCGACGAGCGAATCTTGTGTACATAGTAGCGGCCTTGTTCATCCAATTGAGAAACATACTCCTCAGCCAGAATGCTGCTAAAACCTTCAATATGCCGCAATGGGGCGCGCAAATCATGAGAGACAGAATAGGAGAAACTTTCCAATTCATGATTGGCTGCTTCTAATTGAGCCGTGCGATCCAATACTCGTTGTTCCAACTCAGCATTCAAACGCCGAATTTGATCTTCCGCCTGCTGGCGTTCGGTGATATCACGATAGATGCAGTGCAGCAGCGTCCGCCCAGATAAAGCAATGGCCTGGACAGTAACATAAACATTTCTGATCTCACCCTGCTTGGTGCGATGTTGAGTGTGAAAATCATCACGTCCTTGCTCAAGCACCCGTCTGACATGAGATTGGGTCTCCAATGAGTCTTCAACAATCTCAAAATCAGATATCGAAAGTTGAGCAAATTCTTCGCGCGAATAGCCCAATTGCTGGTGGGCTACGCGGTTAAACTCCAACATGCGGGTTGTTTCAGGATCAATGATCACTACCCCTTCTGGCGACTGTTCAAATAGAGTGCGATAGCGCAATTCCGCTTCGCGCAAGGCATTCTCAGCCCAGCGCTGTTCAGTGATGTCTTCAATAAAACCCTCAAAGTACAGGGGATGGGCAGAACCGGTTGAGGCATAGATCGGTTCTACATTCAGTTTCCCCAGGAATGTGCTGCCATCCTTGCGCCGGTAAAGATTCTCAAACGAAGTTACAGCCGGGTTTTCTGCTTTGAGGCGAATCACCTCCGCGCGACGCTGCGGATCGGCATAAATATCCATTGCCATGTCCTTCACATTTGCCAAGACATCTTCAGCAGATTGATACCCAAACATGCGGACAAATTCTGGATTGACTGCCAGGACTTTGCCCTCCAGAGAAGACTGGAAAATGGCAAGCCTGGCGTTTTCAAACAGATGGCGGTAGCGCCTCTCGCTCGCTTCGATCGCTTTGGCGGCTGCGCGGCGCTCAGTCATATCCATAAACGAGACCTGCACTCTCGCCAACGTCTCTATTGAATCGGGTGAAACAGCCATACTGAGAAAAATGATGCGCGTCTCGCCATTGAGAATACGCACAGGCATTTCTCCCTCGAACCTGATCTGTGACTGCGATAAAGCAATGATTTCCTCACGAAAGGCAGGCCAGGATTCAGGAAGAAGATAATGATTCATCGTCGTAGGAAGCGCCGCCTTGGCGCTTGCCCCCAAAAAGGCAAGACATTCATGGTTTACGTCTACAATCTCCACCAGAGCAGCGCAATGCGCCACCGCGCCAGGATGGGCCTCGAAATAAGCGCGCAAATCATTCATCCCTGAAGCGCGCAACTGCTCAAAATACGCCTTCACCCCAGAAAAATTCTTTTCCCAGATCGGAATGGGCGAATTTTCAAACAGGCTTTGATAGCGAGCTTCACTGGCTTGCAGTGAGGCGAAGGATAACCGCAAATGCAGCGCCATCTGATTGAAAGAGGCAGACAACTGCCCAACTTCATCTTGCCGATCGAGTTTCACCTCTGTCGCCCAATCTCCCTGGGCCAGGGCTTTCGCCGAGAAATTTAAGTGATCGAGCGGGCGCGTCACCCAGCGCGCAAGAGCTGAAGTGACAAAAATGGAGATAAACAAAGAGAGGATAATAAAGAAGGCTGCTTGCCAGTAACCAGCATAAACCTGTGTCATAAAATCCGCTTCAGGGATGACGACAACGATCAGCCAATCTAATCCAAAGGGATCATGATAAGGGGTCATCTGGACAAAATGCCGGCGACCCTGGATATTAAGGCCAAGACGGATGGAAACAGTCGCCTGATCCAGGCGCACAAACTCCTTTGTCAATCTTTGAGCAGGAATAGCTATCGAAGCCATCTCGCTATCCGCCGCCTTCAAGCGTTTGCCCTCTCCACCCTGGATGGTATAAGGTTTTTGCAAGACAGAGGAGCCGACCAGGTTGCCATCATTTTCCATAATAAAAACCTGTCCAGAACGACCGACAGTCAATTGAGCAAGAAATTGATCCACTTGGGTCAGAGAAATATCCCGGTAAAAAACACCCTGAAATTGGCCTGAGGCGTCGTAATAGGGCAGAGCAGCAGTTTGATCGAGCCTGTTCACATCGGTCGCCGAGGCGTTAACCCCGGTCCAAATCGATCTTCCTGCGGTCTGCGCTGCCAGGTACCAACTACGCGTGCGCGCATCGTAGTTGGGCGTCTCCTTTAAAACCTGCTCTGTGCGGCGTCCCTGCTCGTCGGGCTGATAGCGGCGGATGGCATTGCCAGTCAAAGCTGCGTTGGCGACAACAATATACTTCTCAGTCACATTGGCGCCAACCACTCCTCCCTCAAGATCGGCAAAACCAATCGATCCTGCACCAGGAAATAACTGACCCTGCTGCCAGAAATACTGCGCCAGTTGATCCACGTTATAGATATCGATCAAGCCCTGCCTGGCCGCGTTCATATTCAGAGCATTAACCAGGTGAGCAGCATAAAGATAGGTATCAAGATGTTGAACGACCCGGTCAGTGACCTGGGTGCAAAGTTGCCCGGCGACATCTTGAATGGCAAGTTGGCTATTACGAAAGACAAAATAACTGGTCAGGCTGGTGGTAATAATAACAATGGCAACAAAAGGGACCGTCAGCACAACGCTCAGCGAAAAGCGGCCAAGGAAATCACGCAGCAAAGAGTATAAATGCACCAAGCGCCGCCCCCCAGTGGACAAAGAGGGGATTTTTGTAAATCTCATGCAATTCAATTCCTTATAATTTCTGCCAGATGGTCACAATTCTACCGCAATCCATCGCCGACTACTTATTAAATTAGAGATAAAAAATAATCAAAAAAATAAGGTAAAAAATTAAATAATATCAATTTATATGTTGACAAAATAAAGGTGTAGATTTATGATGGTGGGCGACCGATCTTTTCTCACTTAACACTCGGAGGCGCTTCCATGGTTCATAAAACCGCCAACCCGACCTGGATCACCATCCAGCGGTTGTTGAAAATGTCTGGGCGGCAGCAGGTGTGGTTATCCCTGGCCGTCTTGCTCGATATCTTGCTGGCAGCCCTTGTTGTCTTCAACTCGGCTCTGATTCGCAGCATGTTCGATATCGTTCTCTCCAAACAAGTGGACGCATTTTGGTTATATGCCTGGATCATGCTGGGGTTAACGATTCCCAGTACTGCATTTTCCTACCTGCGAACCTGGAGTATTGGTCTATTCAGCGAAAAAACGTTGGCAAAACTCAGGGAAAAAATTGCCGCGCAAAGCCGCGCTCTACCAATCAACTACCTGGAGGAACGGCACTCTGGCGACTTGTTATCCCTGTTAAACGCAGACTTGGGGAAAATCAAAACGCTGCTGGCCAACAATTTGCTGGACTTAATCGGCCAACTGGCGCGGGGGATCGGCGCGTTTGCCTACATCTTCTCGATTAACTGGGCGCTGACGTTGGTTTCGACCCTATTGACGCCAGCCATTTTCATTTTGATCAACGCGCTGACCCAACCAGTAGCAAAACGCTCAGAGGAAATGCAGAACGAAATTGGGCAGGTGAACAGTATCGCCCAAGACGCGCTGGCTGGCGGCATGGTGGTCAAATCGTTTAACCTGGCAGATATCCTGGATCATCGTTTTCACCAGGCAAATCTGCAGGTGATCAAGAAAGGGTATGGCATTGCCCGTTTATGGGCGGTCATCAATGGGATTGGCTTTGGCCTGGCCATTACACCATTTATCATCGCTTTTGGGTTCGGAGGCTACCTGGTGATAGATGGTCAAATGACCTTTGGCAGTCTGTTTGCATTTATCAATTTGCTCAATTTCGTCGTCAACCCCTTGGGCAGTGTGCCGGGTATCATTGCCAGCATGAGCGAAGCCGCCGGCGCCGCTCAGCGGATTTTCCAGGTATTGGATCAACCAGGGGAACGCCAGGATGGCGTCTTGATAAAAGTAGAACCAATCCAGGCGCTTGCCGCCCCGCCAGCCATTGAATTCAAAAATGTCAGTTTTTCCTACCAGGATGACGCCCCCATCTTAAAAACGGTGAACTTAGTCGCTCCACGGGGTCAAACCGTGGCGATTGTCGGGCCAAGCGGCAGCGGTAAATCCACGATCTTGAAACTGATCTTGGGTTATTACCCATTGACAGATGGAGAGATCTGCCTGGCAGGCGAGAATCTGAACCACTGGCAGTTAGAGGCGGCCAGAGCGCAAATGGCGTTTGTCGCTCAAGATACCTATCTCTTCCCTGTCAGCATTGGCGAGAACATCCGCTGCGGCAAATTAACAGCCAGCCAGGCTGAGATTGAATGGGCCGCCCGCCAGGCAAACATCCATGATTTCATTGTCAGCTTGCCGGCAGGTTATGAAACCGGAGTTGGGGAATGGGGGACGCGACTCTCCGGCGGACAAAAACAGCGCATTGCCCTGGCGCGGGCCATTCTGAAAAACGCGCCGATCCTGCTGTTGGATGAGCCAACCTCCGCTTTAGATGCTGAGTCGGAGGCGCTGATTCAGGAGGCGTTAGAACGCTTCACCAATGAACGCACCTGCATCGTCGTGGCGCATCGCCTCTCGACCATTAAACATGCCAGTCGCGTCATTGTGCTGCAAGATGGGCAGGTGGTCGAGGAAGGCAGCCACGAAGAACTGCTCGCCAGGGGTGGAGTATACCTGGGTTTGTATCAACAACAATTCGTTGAGGCCGCCGGCGCAACTGACGCAGCCCGGAGGGAAGCATGAAAGAGAAAAATTATTCAAAACAAAGTCTGTGGCGCCTGCTAAAACTGCTCAAACCCAAACACTGGAAGTACCTGGCCGGATTAACCGGGCGCGCGCTTCTAACTACGCTTGAGAGAATATTCGTCGCCTACCTGCTCAAAATGTTGGTGGATGCGACCACGGCCAGCGATAAGGCGCAGTATCAGTTGGTCATGGGCCTCTGGATCGCTTTCTATGTCGCTTTTTCAGCAATTGCGCCTTTGATTCTCTATGTGTGGCGTTCAGCCATTTTTGAGGCAACTGCCATCTTACGAGAGCGCGTTTTCAGCCATTTGCAGCGCCTGCCGCTTGGCTATCACGAACTGCGCCACAGCGGCGATGCTCTCTCTATTTTAAGCAATGATGTCAGCGCGGCAGAAAAAGCCTACCAGGAAGACCTATACACGCTGGTTGAGGCCTCAATCCAAGGGCTATCGGCGGCGGTTTTCATGCTGCTGCTCAACTGGCCATTGGCGCTGCTCATCTTTATCAGCGGGTTAGCGCCGCTGTTGATTAACTCCCTGTTTGCCAAACCCTTGCGCCATATCGGGCAAGAGGTGCAAAACCGCCTGGGAACGTTGAGTGAACGAATGACCGATCTGCTGGCGGGTTTTCAAGTCATCCGCGCCTTCCACCTGGGCGATTGGATACTTGACCGCTTTAGCCAGGCCAACGAGGCCGTCTTAGCCAGTTCGCTCCGGCGCGTGCGCCTGGATGCGACCTTAGCCGCTGGCAACGACTTTGTCGGCATCTTTGTCACTATTCCAATAATCGTAGGCGCCTATATGGCCATGCAGGGACAGACCACGCTAGGTACCTATATTGCCCTGATCCAGTTGAGCAATCAGATCAACTACTTTGTCTATTCCCTGAGCGGGGTGATCAGCCGGATTCAAGCAGCGTTGGCTGCCGCCGACCGGCTGTTGGCGCTGTTGGATGAACCTTTAGAGCCAGAACGCTACAGTCCATCATCAGGCGCCATCTTACAACCTTCACGCCGCCGTGAAAAGGCAATGGTTGAATTCAAGGGTGTAACTTTTGCTTATAACGGCGGCGGGAATGTCCTCAATAGTCTCTCCTTTGAGGCTGGCAAAGGAGAATTGGTGGGTTTTGCAGGAGTAAGCGGCGGAGGCAAAAGCACCATCTTTAAGCTCCTCTTAGGGTGCTATCCCCTCAAGAGCGGAGGGATCTTCGTAGACGGCAAACCCATTTACGATTATCCTCTGCGCGATCTACGCAACCTCATCGCCTATGTACCGCAAGACTCCTACCTGTTTTCAGGGAGCATTTTGGATAACATCCGCTATGGAAAAGCGGATGCAACTGAAGCCGAGGTGCAGGCAGCCGCCAAAGCTGCTTTTGCGCATGATTTTGTGTGCGAACTTCCAGATGGCTACCAGA